>NZ_JBFAZJ010000028.1:0-114208 GCF_040681715.1 Streptomyces sp. NPDC051582 | reverse complement strand
AGCCCCGGAACATCGTCTGGGCGGCTTATGTCCGGCCACAGGCGGTCGTCGGGCGCTAAGACGGGAGGAGCGCACAGCGATCTGGTGCGCAGGGGGTGGGGGACGGGGATCTGGTCGGCGGCTGATGCAGGTTAGGCGCACCCGTCCCGGCCGGGCTCGGTGGGCCTGGGAAGTGGGGGCGCCGACCGGGGCCCCGATCGGCATCTGTGAGAGGCCCTTCCGGGACACGAACCCCCCGGCCATCCTTCGGGGGCTTCCCGGCAGTCTGTTGTCTTTCCGGGGCGGGCCGGGCAGTCAAGGGTGGCCGAAGGCCATCGCGCAGCGACGCGAACGCAGTGAGCGCCCTTGACGGCCCGGACCGACACGGAAGGACAGTGGACTGCCGGGAAGCCCCCGGACCCATCCCGACCCCGACGACGGGGATCCCGCCCCCCGGCACCCCGACCCGCCTCCCGACCCCTACTGCCCCACCCGCCCGTCGATCCGCTCCCGCAGGAAATCGGCGTGGCCGTTGTGGCGGGCGTACTCCTCGATCATGTGGACCAGCACCTCGCGCAGCTCCACCGGCCCCTCGCCGCCCCCGCCCCCGCCTCCGCCCCCACCCGCACCCGCACCCGCACCCAAGACCTCCAGCCCCACCGCCTCGGCCACCACCCGTTCCGCGAAGGCGACCTCAGCCCGCCAGGTGGCCCACGCGTCCGCGACCACCTCCGGGTCGGCAACCGCCCCCGTGAAATCCGCCGCCGGATCCTCTGCCGTCCGATAGTGGCGCCGTACGTCCTCACCGGCCACCACATGGCGGAACCAGTACTGTTCCACCCCCGCCAAGTGCCGCACGAGCCCCAGCAGCGACAGGTTCGACGGCTCCACCGCGCGCCGCGCCATCGCCTCCGCATCGAGCCCTGCGCACTTCAGCTCCAGCGTCAGCCGCTGGTCCCGCAGGTACCCGACCAGGACGGCGCGCTCCCCCCGGAACCCGCCGTCGGTGCGGGTGTCCCCGTCGGGGTGGACGAACATGTTGGACCAGCCGAATTGCCGCTCGCCCCCGGCCACGCCTCCACCCCCGCCCCCCGGCGCACGCACAGGATCACCGTTTTCGATCATGCCCGCGAGCCTTCCCCCGTGAGCGCCCCGCCCGCAAGCGGGATGCGTCAGCCGGCGATCGCCTCGTACAGCGAGAACACGGCCAGCGCCGCCATCACACCCGCAGCGACCTTCGTGATCAGGCGCAGCGGCACGTACTTCATCAGGGTCTTGCCACCCAGGATCCCGATGCCCGCGACCGCCCACAGCGCGAGGACGGCGCCGAGGCCGACCGAGAGGGGGTTGTCGTACCGCGCGGCGAGGTTCGCGGTCATGATCTGGGTCAGATCACCGAACTCGGCCACCAGGATCAGCATGAATCCGGCGCCCGAGACCTTCCAGAAGGACTGGTCGGCGGGCGCCTTGACCTCCTCGTCCCCGTCACTCTTCTTCAGGAGCAGCATGGCCGCGCCCGCGAGGAAGAGGACGCCGACGAAGGCCTGGACGAGCCGGTGCGGCAGGAGGGTGAGCACGCTGCCCGCGGCGATGGCGAGTGTGACGTGTACGGCGAATGCGGCGGCCACGCCGACGAAGACGTACGAGGCGCGGTAGCGGGTGCCGAGCATCAGTCCGGCGAGGGCCGTCTTGTCGGGGAGCTCCGCGAGGAAGACGACTCCGAAGGCGATCGCCGTGACGGTGATGCTGAAGGTACTGCTGAACACGGGGCGGAACCTCAATCGGTCGGGCAGGACGCCATCGATACCGAGAGACCGGGGTGTTTCAGGGGTCGCTTCGGCTCAGCGGCGCCCTGACTGCGTCCCTGCACCCGGTACGGACGGGTGCAGATGAACAAGAACAGGACACTGCGGCCGAAGGTCTCGCTGGCCGGCCGCTGAACGCGACCTGCCTCCGGGCGCCGGCTGGGGTGACCCAGCAGTATGTCGACGGTCCGGCGAAGAGCTACTCCCCTTCTGCACTCCACAGAATACGCGACGCCCACGACGACTCGAAATGGGCCGTTGGTCCCGGCATTGATCCAGACGCCGACGGCCGTCGATCGCACCGCCGGCCCCACCTCCACTGCCATCGCTCCCGGAATCACAACCTCCGCTTATTCCAGGGAAGTTGGCGGCCCGCATCTGACGTGCTCATGTCGCAAGCCTGTAACCTTGCGCCCGCCGCCACGCAATCTGGCGCCGCCACCATGGCCGCGCCCCTTCGGGGCCGACCGGCCACAATCCCCCCGCATTCAGGGAGCCCCCTCATGGCCCTCAAGACCCTCATATCCGGTGTCTACGCGCGTCGAGTTGGCGTGCTCGCGTCAGCCGCCACGCTCGCCGCCCTCACTTCCCTCGTGAACGCGCCCGTCGCCCAGGCCGCCCCGCCCACCCCCATCAGTGCCGCGGCCGCCCGCTCCTACCTCGCCACGGTCACGCCGAAGACGGAGGGGTCCCTCAGCGGATACAGCCGCAGCCTGTTCCCGCACTGGAGCACCGTCTCCGGCAGCTGCAACACCCGCGAGACCGTCCTGAAGCGCGACGGCGCCGGCGTCGTCACCGACTCCGCGTGCGCCGCCGTGAGCGGCAGCTGGTACTCCGAGTACGACGGCGCCACCTGGACCAACGCGGCCGACCTCGACATCGACCACGTCGTCCCGCTCGCCGAGGCCTGGCGCTCCGGGGCCGCCTCCTGGACCACCGCCCAGCGCCAGCAGTTCGCCAACGACCTCACCCGCCCGCAGCTCATCGCGGTCACGGACAACGTCAACCAGGCCAAGGGCGACCAAGACCCGGGCAAGTGGCTGCCGTCACGGACCGCCTACCGCTGCACGTACGCCCGGATGTGGGTCAACGTGAAGCAGTACTGGGGCCTGAGCATGGACTCCGGCGAGAAGTCGGCCCTGGTGGGCATCCTCAACGGCTGCTGACGGCCACCGCTTTCCCCACCCGGCCATCACCCGCCCATCCACCCGCCCATCCACCCGGCCATTCACCCGGCCTCTCCCCCGCCAGGGGGAGGCCACACTCCCCTTTCCCGTCGTACCGTGATCGAAGGGGCTACGGAGGAGGGGGAGTTGCATGGCCGGATTGCGTCTGGGGCCACTGCTTCGCTACGTCGACTGGGACACGGGTGGTTCGGCCACGATATGGGTCGAGGCCGACCGCCCGTGCACGGCCGAAGTGCGGTGCACGGGCGGGGCCGGCGGCAGCGTGCGCACCTTCCAGATCGCCGGGCACCACTACGCGCTGGTGCCGGTGACCGGCCTGACCCCGGGAAGCACCACGGCGTACGAGGTACTGCTCGACGGCGTGCGCGTCTGGCCGCTGCCGGGCACGGCCTTCCCTCCGAGCACGATCACCACGCCCGCCCTCGCCGCGGCCGGGCGGCCGGCCCCGGAGCTGCGGCTGACGTTCGGGTCGTGCCGGCAGGCCGCGCCGCCGGCGGGCCGGCACGGTCCGGACGCCCTCGACACGCTCGCGGCGCGGCTGGCCGCGGATCCGGATCAGGTGCGGCCGGATGTGCTCCTCCTGCTGGGCGACCAGGTGTACGCGGACCAGCTGTCGCAGGAAACGAGACAGTGGCTCGCGGCCCGGCGGGACCTGCGGGAGGCCCCCGGCGCCCAGGTCGCCGACTATGAGGAGTACACGCGGCTGTACTACGAGTCCTGGCTCGACCCGGAGATCCGCTGGCTGCTGTCGACCGTCCCCAGCCTGCAGATATTCGACGACCACGACGTCGTGGACGACTGGAACACGAGCGCGGCGTGGCTGGCGGAGATGCGGGCGACGCCCTGGTGGCCGGAGCGGGTGCTCAGCGGGCTGATGTCGTACTGGGTGTACCAGCACCTGGGCAATCTCTCGCCGGCCGAGCTCGCGGCCGATCCCCTGTACGAGGCCGTACGGACGGCACCGGACGGTACGGACGCCCTGCGGGCCTTCGCCGCCGCGGCCGACTCCGATCCGGGCTCGGTGCGCTGGAGCTACCGGCGGGACTTCGGCCGGTCGCGGCTGCTGATGGTGGACACGCGGGCGGCGCGGGTGCTCGCCGAGGACGGGCGGGCGATGCTCGACCCCGCCGAGCAGCAGTGGCTCCGCGAGAACGCCCTCGCCGGGCACGGCGGCTACGACCACCTCCTGATCGGGTCGTCGCTGCCGTGGCTGATGCCGCCGCTGATCCATGACGCGGAGACGTGGAACGCGGCGCTCTGCCGCGGTGAGCGGGGGCCCCGGTGGGCGCGGATCGGGGAGGATCTGCGGCGGCGCAGCGATCTGGAGCACTGGGCGGCGTTCCCGGCTTCGTTCGCGGCGTTGAGCGATCTGATCGAGGAGGTGGGGACGGGGCCGCGGGCGCCGGCGACCGTGTGCGTACTGTCCGGAGATGTCCATCATGCGTATGTGGCCGAGCCTCGAATACCCAGCACGGCGCGGGTGTTCCAGCTGACCTGTTCTCCGGTCCACAACTCGATCCACGCGGCGGTGAAGTGGGGCTTCCGGCTGGGCTGGTCGCGGACGGGCCGGTGGCTGGGGCGCGGGTTCTCGCGGCACGGGCGCACGGGCAGGCCGCCGCTGAGCTGGCGGCGTACGGGCGGGCCGTGGTTCGGGAACCAGCTGATGACGCTGGCGCTGGCGGGGCGTTCGGCCCGGCTCCGGCTGGACCAGGCGCACAAGGGCCGGAAGGGCGAGAAGACCGCTCGCCTGGTGACGGTGCTGGACCGGGAGCTGACGTCGGCGGCGGGGCCGGGCAGCGGCACGGAGGGGGCCGGCAGCGCGAGCTGACACACTGTGCACCCGGACAGCCCCCGGGCATACGGCGCACCAACGCCAGGCGTACGCTGTATGGCTGTCAAGCCGCTCCTGCCGCTCCCCGCGACGTCGCGGCGCTTCATGCCGCAGCACGTCAACCGGACTGGGGAGTCCCGCCTTGTTTGAGACTCTGGGGTCGCTGACCGCGAGCCCATGGATCTACGTCGTGGTGGCGGTGTCCGTCGTGCTCGACGTCTTCCTCCCGGTGCTGCCGAGCGGGGTTCTGGTGATCACCGCCGCGGCGGCCGCCGCGGCCGCCGGTGCGGCGGGTCCGGTGCCCGTGGCGGTTCCGGCGCAGGTGCCGGACATCCTCGCGCTGCTGGTGATCGCCACGACCTCGTCGGTGCTGGGTGACATGGCCGCGTTCCGGCTGGCCCGGCGCGGCGGGGCCCGGCTGGACCGCGCCATCGCCCGGTCCCGTCGGCTGACCCGCGCCCACGAACGCTTGGGCACGGCCCTGGCCCGGGGCGGCGGCGCCCTGGTGGTGATCGCCCGCTTCGCCCCGGCCGGCCGCTCGGTGGTGTCCCTGGGCGCCGGAAAGACCCACCGCAAGGTCATGGAGTTCCTGCCCTGGTCGGTGCTGGCGGGCATGGCCTGGGCCGGGTACAGCGTGGCCCTGGGGTACTTCGGCACCCAGTGGCTCGGCGCCACCTGGCTCGGCACGGCGGTCTCCGTGATCGCCCTCTTCGCCGCGGGCGCCCTGGCGGCGTTCGTCATCCGCCGCCCCGCCCCCACGGCCGCCCCGGCGGCGTAGCGGCCGCCCGCCCCTTCCCCCGGGTGGAGCAGCGGCTCACCCGTTCACCCGGCCCCGATCGCCGCCCCGGGCCCGGGCTCCTAGCGTCCATTGCACGGCGCGCAACCGAATCCGCGTCACATCCGTGCCCTGGCCGCGCCGTTTCGAGGAGCCCGAGGAGTTCTCTCCATGCCCGCCACGCCGCTCGCCCAGCCGCCGAACCGCCGCCTCCTGACGAGGGTGGCGGCCGCGACCCTCGTCCTCGCCGCGGCCACCCCCGTCACCGTCGCCCATGCCGGTGGCGCCTCCCCGTCCGGCAGCGTCTCCCCCACGGCCGTCGCCCCGGGGAGCCGCGTCAGCCTGAACGTCACGGGGTGCGGTACCAAGACCGGCACGGCCTCGTCCAGCGCCTTCGGCGACGTACGGCTGACCCCGGGCAACCTCGAAGCCGGCAACCTCTTCGGCAGCGCCACCGTCTTCGGCGACGCCAACTCCGGGTCGCACACCGTCACCTTCGAATGCGGCGGCTCCGGCGGCCGGCGCGTCACCGCCGCCCTCCAGGTCACCCCCGGCGCGGCCCGCGGCGGGCTGGGCGGCAGCACGGGCACGATGAGCCCCGGCCAGATCGCCCTGGGCGGCACCCTGGCCGCCGGCGCCCTGGGCACCGGCATCTGGCTCCTGCGCCGCCGCTCCCGCCTCGCCTGACCCGGGCCGGACGGGACCGGACCGGCCGCAAAAGGCGGCTAGACGGCCGCGCTCGCGGTGGCCGCGGCGGTCGCGGTGGCGCCCCTGACCTGCAAGCCGTCCAGCAGGTCCCGCGTCGCCTCGGCGATCGCCTCCACAGCGGCCTCGAAGACCTCCTGGTTGTGCGCGGCGGGCGCCCGGAACCCGGACACCTTCCGTACGTACTGCAGCGCGGCGGCGCGGATCTCCTCCTCCGTGGCCTTCTCGGGGATGGCGGGCGGGCGCAGGGTCTTAATGGAACGGCACATACACCCACTATCCCGCTACCGGGGCAGCTCGGCGCCGGACAGTTTCATGATCAGGCCCGCCTGCAACCGCGCCCGCAGCACCGGGTCCGCGACCTCCTCCAGCAGCTCGACGGCCCGCTGCATCGCCGCGGCGGCCCGCCGGTCCTCGCGCAGGGAGGCCGTCTGGCCGGCCAGGTGCCTGAGCGCGACATCGGCGCGCCGGTGGAACAGCTGCCCGACGAGCGTGATGACCAGGCCCACCGAGCTGGTGACCACCCCCAGGTACAGCTCCCCGCTGCTCTCGGCCTTCCACACGGCGAGCGCCACGCCGAGCAGCAGGATGGCGGCCCCCACCCCCGCGAACCGCTGACTGGTGAGGAAGCTGCTGCGCGCCTGCGTCAGTCCGTACGCGTAGTACTCGACGAGCACGGCCGTGAACTCGGCGTCCCCGTGCCCGTCCCGCCGCGCCGCCGGCCGCCCTCCGACATCGGCGTACTTCGGGTCCCCCGCGACCGCCGCGGGCTCGGCCATCCGTGCCAGCAGCCGCGCCCGCTCGGCGTCCCGCCGCCGCTCGAACCCCTCCCGGGCCACCCGGTCCAGCAGCACGTACGCCACGCCGCCGCCCACGACGGCCAGCAGCCCGACACCCCCCACCGCCCACTCACCCATCCCCCGACGATCCACGCCCCCTCAACACCCCGTCAACCCTGCGGCCGCGGCGAACCACCCACCCGAAACCGGCAGTTGCAACGGCACGGGCCCGACCACGCCCGCCGGGAACGCCGAAGGCCCCCGACCGTAAAACGGTCGGGGGCCTTCGGGTTGGTGGGCGCGGACGGTTTCGAACCGCCGACATCTGCTTTGTAAGAGCAGCGCTCTACCCCTGAGCTACGCACCCGTGGATGAGTGGACAGCCTACATGGCGGGCGCACCCCCCACGCAAACCCGCATCCGTGGGAGAGAATGGACCGGGGCATGGCGGAGGCGGTACGGGAGAGGGATTGTGACGACGGCATCCCGGCGGTGGTTCGGCGGGCGGGACGAGAGTCGGCGGGCGGACGCGCAGGCGGCGAAGGATGCCGCCGCGGCCGCGTTCTACGAGCTGGACACCGCGCAGCGGGACCTGCGGATCTCCATGGAGACCATCGCGGCCGCCGACGGGTCGCCCGCGGCCCGGCAGGCCGGGGAGGGGTTCGCCGCGCTCGGACAGCGGATCGACCAGGTCAGCCACGTGTACATCGAGGCCGTGGACGCCCATGACCTCGATCGCGTCGACCTCGAAGGGTCCGTCGCCGCGCGGGCGCAGGAGCAGCTGACGCGGGCGCGCGAGGAGCTCGTACGGGTCAAGGGCGAGCTGGACCGGTTCGCGCAGGGCCTTCAGCCGCTGCTGGACAAGGCCGAGACGCAGTTGGCGCGCGTGGCGCCCGCGCGGGAGCGGGCCCGGGCCGCGCTGCTCGCGGCGAGCACGGCGCTGGACGACGTACGCGGCAAGGGGATGCGGGCCGACGAGTTCGCGGCGCGGCTGGCCGCGCTCGGGCCCGAGCTGACCCGGCTGAACCAGGGCGCCGCGCAGCACGGCGTGCAGGAGACCATCCAGCGCGCGGACCGGATCCTGCGGGACGCGGAGTCGATACGGGCCGAGGTGGCGCGGCTCCCCGAGCGGGCCGCGGAGATCGACCGGCGGCTGGTGAGCCTGCGGACCCGGGCGCAGGCCCTGCGCAACCGGGCGGACCGGGTGGATCCGGTCCTGAGCGAGCTGCGCCGGCGGTTCAGTGCCGCCTGCTGGCAGGACCTCCAGCACGTGCCGGAGCAGGCGGTACGGGACGTGGCGCGCGCCGAGGAGCAGCTCGGGGAGGCCGCGCGGGCCCGCGAGGAGCAGCGCTGGGGGGACGTCGCGGCGCTGATCGAGTCGGTCCGCGGTGCGCTGGACGCTACCGACGAGGCGGTGTCGGCGGCGCAGGACCGGCTGTCGCGCCTGGAGGCGGTGGCGCGGGACCCGCAGGCGGAGGTGCAGCGGACCCGGTTCGCGATCCGGGACGCGCAGCGGCTGGCGATGGAGGGCCGCAGTGTGCCCGATCCGCGGCACGCGCGGCCCCTGGACGAGTCGGTGGCCCGGATGGAGCGGGCGCTCGCCGCACTGGAGGAGCGGCATCCCGACTACTGGCACTTCCTCCAGGAGATGGAGCAGGTGCGGCGGGACGTGGCCCGGGTCGTCTCCGACATCCGCGGCGTTCGAGGCAGCGGCTGAGCCCGCGTCCCGGCGCGCGGGGGGCGGGCCGCGGGGCCCGCGTTTGTCGCAGCGCGGCCGGGGGCGGATGCTGGAGGGGTTGGAAGAGGAGGGCGTGATGGCTGCCCATGTTTCGAACACCTCTCGTGCGCCCGACGCACGCCGTACGCCCGCACCCCCCGTGAGCGCGCCGCACGCGGCCTACGGGTGCCACGAGGCCCACGATCACTACGCTCCGTACGTGTCCCACGGGCCGATCGAGCTGCCCGCACCGCACGTGCCGTACCTGGTGCGCCGCATCGCGCGCCCCGTCAACACCCGGCTCGACGAGCACCTGCCCACCGACCACAAGCTCAGCCAGGTGTACCGGGTGGGCGCGGGCCTGATGGGGCTGCTGCTGGTCGTCTTCGGGATCCTCGGGCTGATCGACCGGATCGGGTTCTTCGACACCGGCGGCGCCACGGTGCTCGCGCTGAACACCAACGGCGCGCTGAGCGTCCTGTCGATCTGTATCGGGCTGCTGCTCTTCGTGGGGATGGTGATCGGCGGGAACTTCGCCTCCACCCTCAACATCGTGCTGGGGATCGCCTTCATCGTCAGCGGGTTCGTGAACCTGGCCCTGCTGGACACGGGCATGAACTTCCTGGCCTTCAAGATCCAGAACGTGCTGTTCAGCTTCGTCGTCGGCGTGATGCTGATGTGGTTCGGGATGTACGGGCGGGTCGGCAGCGCCCTGCCGCACGACAATCCGTACTGGCGGGCCCGCAACCCCGAGCAGGCCGCCCGCGAGGACCGGGCCGCACGGGCCGCCGCCCGGCTCAGCCACGGCGTATAGGCCACCCGCCTTCCCCGCTGTGGGTAGCCTGGGGCCATGCCTCGTTACGAATTCCGCTGCCGGACCTGCGAAGACACCTTCGAGGTCAGCCGGCCCATGGCGGAGTCCTCCGCTCCCGCCGACTGCCCGGCCGGTCACGCCGACACCGTGAAACTGCTCTCCGCCGTCGCCGTGGGCGGCACCAGCAGCGCCCCCGCCCCGTCCGGCGGGGGCTGCTGCGGTGGTGGAGGCTGCGGCTAGGTCGTACGCCTGCGCGCGGTGGTGGCGGCTGCGGCTAGCCCGCGCGCTTGCGCGACGGCTAGCCCGCGCGCTTGCGCGACAGGGTCAGGCCGTCCGAGATCGCCAGCAGGACCGACTCCATGCGGGTGTCCGCCGCGACGTGCTCGTTGTACGCGCGGACTCCGGCCGCCGAGCCCGTCGCGGCCTCGTCCAGGACGCGGCCGTGGAAGAGGGTGTTGTCCGTGACCATCAGCCCGCCCGGCCGCAGCCGCGGAACGAGCTCCTCCCAGTACGCGATCTGGCTTTCCTTGTCGGCGTCCACGTAGGCCATGTCGACGTGCGGCTCCCGCGGCATGGCGCGCAGCGTGTCCAGCGCCGGGGCGATCCGCAGATCGATGCGGTCGGCGACGCCCGCCGCCTCCCAGGCCTCGCGCCCGTACGCCGTCCACTCCTCCGAGACGTCGCAGGCGACGATCAGGCCGTCCGCCGGCAGCGCCTGGGCCATCGACAGGGTCGAGAACCCGGTGAAGGTGCCGACCTCGACGACGTGGCGGGCGCCGGTCAGGCGGACCAGGAAGGCCAGCAGCGGCCCCTGCTCCTCCGCCGACTGCATGCCGGCGACGTCCGGGAACTTCTCGTAGGTCTTCGCCACCAGCCCCCGCTGGACCTCGTCCAGCGGGGGGTTGTGGTCGAGCATGTAGCGGTACAGCTCGTCGGTGATCTTTGTGCTGTTGCCCTTGGTCATGCGCCCAGTGTGCCGACTCGGCCCGCCGGCCGCCCTGTTCCGAAAAGACGACGGAGCTAGCGACCGGACTCCCGGGCCACCGCCGCCGCGAAGGCGCGCACGATCTCCTCGCCCGCCAGCACGCCCGCCGCGGCCAGGGCCGTGACGTTCGGCGCCGTCCAGGCCGCGTCGGCCAGTTCCCCGTGACCCGGCCGCCAGGCCGCGTCCGCCGCCAGCAGCAGGTCCGCGTCCAGCAGCGAGTCGCCCGCGGCCAGCGTGGTGGTCGCGCCCGTACGCCGGGCCACCTCGCGCATCGCCGCGCTCTTGGTCAGCGGCTTCGGCACGGCGTAGATCTTGCGGCCCTGGAGGGAAACGCTCCAGCCCCGCTCCCCGGCCCACTCCGTCAGCGCCTTGACCCACTCGTCCGGGACCAGGGCGCGCTCGACGACCAGGTACGTGAACAGGTCCTCCGCGATCCGGGCCTTGCGCAGCCATGCCTCGTCCGCCGTCGCCAGCAGGTGCGCGTGCACCTCCTCCAGCGGGGCGCACTCCTGCGCCAGCCGCGTCGCCACCTGGCGCCGCCAGTCCCGGTCCGGGACCCCGTCCACCAGCAGCTGCCCGCCGTTGGCGCAGATCGCGTACGAAGCCGGCCGCCCGGGGAAGCGGATGCGCTGGTACTGCTTGCGCGTGCGGGTCGTCGTCGGGACGAAGACCACCGCGGGATCGGCCGCCAGCCCGGTCAGGAGCGCCGCCGCCGTCTCCGTCATGTACGACAGCGGCTTGCTCTCGTGCACCTCGACGCACAGCAGCCGCGGGGCCACCGGGTCGGGCATGGTCAGGCCGAGCGCGGCCGCCGAGTAGATGAGCGTGCGGTCGAGATCACTGGCTACCAGGACAGTCACTTGGAGGTCACGGCCTTTCCGTCGGCGCCGGTGGCGCCGCGCGTGAAGCGGGGGTGGATGAGTCCTACGCAGGTGTAGGGCAGGTCGTCGACCTCTTCGACCGGCACGCCCCGCTGCTCGGCGAGCAGCCGCACGTGGTCCAGGTCGGCGCCGGCGCCGCGCTGCGCGAGGATCTTCCACGGCACGCGGCGCAGCAGCACCCGCGTCGTCTCGCCGACGCCGGGCTTGACCAGGTTCACGTCGTGGATGCCGTACTCCTCGCTGATCCGCTCGACGGCCGCCCAGCCCTCCCAGGTGGGTGTGCGGTCGGCGGCGAGGAGCTCCTTGACCTCGGCGTCGACGGCCTCGGCCACCTCGTCGAAGCGGGCGGCGACGGTGTCGATGAAGCCGGTGGAGACATCGGCTCCGGCGAGCTCGCGGTAGAACTTCGCGCCGTGGAAGTCCTCAGGTCCGACCAGGTCGGACCTGAGGACCGTACGCGAGATCAGTCCGGAAACGGTGGAATTGAGGCAGGCGGAGGGGATCAGGAAGTCCTCGCGGGTGCCGTACGTGGACACGCAGGAACCGGGGTCGGCGAGGACGACGATCTCCGGGTCGAACCCCGGGAACTCGCGAAGGGCGGCCGCCAGCTCCCGCGTGATGGCCCCCTTGCCCGTCCAGCCGTCCACGAAGACGACGTCGGCGGGGTCGTGGTGGGCGGCCAGCCAGCGCAGCGCGTTGGGGTCGATGCCGCGGCCGCGCACGATGGAGACGGCGTAGTGCGGCAGGTCCAGGCCGTGCCGGGCCTGGGCCCAGCGGCGCATCAGGACGCCGACGGGGGTGCCCGCGCGGGCCAGCGAGACGAGGACCGGGGAGGGGGACCGCTCGGCGAGGACGGTCTCGGTGACGGTGCCGACGGCCCGGGCCATGCGGGCCGCGGAGGCGGTCAGCGCGCTGCGGTAGAGCTCCTGGTACTGCGGGGACGGCTGGTACTCGACGGGCAGCGACTCGGCGTAGTGCGCGCCGCCCGCCTGGATGGCCTCCTCGCGCTCCTCGGTCGGGGCCTCCAGCGCCACGCCGGAGAGGTCCTGGAGGAGCCAGCCGCAGTCCTGCGGGGCGTACGAGGAGAAGGCGGGTCCGCGCAGCGGCTCCGGCAGGAGCGACGGCTCGGGCATGATCGGCTCCTGCCGGTCGGAGGACGCGGGGGGCGTGTACGAGGGGACCGGCGCGAGCAGGACCCGGCCCGCGTGCGGGGCCAGGCGGGCGAGGAGCCCGTCGGGGGCGTGCAGCGCGGCGGTGTCCCCGTGGCTGTCGACGACGGCGACGACGGTGTCGAAGCCGGCGCCCGCGACGTTGTAGGCGTACCGGTCGCCGGGCCCGTCGGCGGGCGCGTCGTGGGCGGGGAAGACGAGCCGGGAGCGGATGGCGTAGCCGGGGTCGTCGACGGCGAGCACCGGGGAGCGCGTGGTGGTGGAGAACCGCACCTCGGCCGCGGCCCCGGACTCCTCCAGGGCCCGCGCGAGGCGCAGCGGGGCGTACATCAGCTCTTCGTTGCCGAGTACGAGGATCCGCCCGGCCCCGGCTCCGATCGCGTCGGCGAGCTGCCGGGCCAGGGCGGGCAGGGCGGCTTCGAGCCGGGCGCGGTGCTCGGGGGTGAACCCGTGCCGGCCGCCGTCCGGGACCCCGGCGGGCCAGTCCAGCTCGACCCGCGCCACGGAGGCGGGAGCCGCAGCCGGGGCGGGAGCCGCAGCCGGGCCGTCCGCGCCCTGGCGCTCGTACTCCTCGACCAGGGCCCGGCCCTTGGCCAGGACCCCCTCGGGGAGGTGCACCGTCCCGGAGGCGAGCGCGATCAGGTCGACGCGCGCGCCGATCTCGGCGGCGAAGTCGGTGAGCCGCTCGCGGTCGGCCGGGGAGCGCATGTCGACGAGGGCGACGACCACGTAGTGGCCGCGGGGGTGGCGGGCGTGCAGGTCGCGGATGGTGTTCAGGACCGTGTTGCCGGTGGAGAACTCGTCGTCGACGAGGACCAGCGGCCCGCTCCCGGCCAGCAGCTTCGGATCCTGCGGCAGCAGCAGGTGCGAGGTGGCGTGCGAGTGGGCCTCCTCGAACCCGCCGGCCGGCTCGACACCGGGCACGGGGCGGCGGGTGGAGTGCAGGTAGGGGGCGGCGCCGAGCCCGTCGGCCACGCAGTGCCCGAGTCCGGTCGCCGTCTCCGCGTACCCCAGGACCACCGCGGTGGCGGCGGCCTCCTCGCCCAGCAGGGCCCGCACCCGCTCGCCGAGCCCGTGCCCGGCCGCGTAGACGGCCTGCGGGGACCGCGGCACGTGCTTGCCCAGCACCTGCGAGACCAGCAGGTGGGCCCGCTTCGGATTGCGCCGCAGGGCGAGCCCGAGCAGTTCGTCCAGCCTCGGCGATCCGGGGCCGCCGGCCTCCTCCAGGCGCACTCCCAGTCGCTCGGCCACCCAGGTTCCCGACCACACCGCGTCGATCGTCTTGCCCTTCTCCGTGTTCGAGGGCGAGCTCACAGCTGGAGCCCGGCCGTCAGCAGGTCGACGAAGCCGACCTCCTCCTTCGCCACGCCGAAGACCTCGGCGCGCAGCACGGTGCGCTCCGCCCAGGCCCGGTGGGGCTTCACTTCGTTCATCTTGTTCGTGTAGGCGGAGCGCATGACTCCGCCGCCGCCGCGCTCGGGGCGCAGGATGTCCTGGGCGTCGCTGAACTCCTCGTGGGAGACCACCGACAGCGCGTGCACGGGCGTGACGTGGGCGGGGTGGATGCAGGTCTTGCCGAGGAGTCCGTTGGCCCGGTCGAGTTCGACCTCGCGCAGGAGCCCGTCGAGGTCGTGCTCGATGAGGGCGGTGCGCAGTTCCTCGGCGCCTTCCTGGAGGAAGGGGCTGCGGCGCAGCTGGGGCTTGAAGAGGCGCTGCTGGTGGCGGAAGTACTCCCAGACGGGTCCTGTGACGGTGAAGCCGGTGCCGTCGGCGCGGCTGAGCACGTTCACCACGTCGGCGATGACCCCGGCGACGATCTGCACGTCGTAGGCGGTCATGTCGGGGGTGCGGCGCAGTCCGTAGACCGAGCAGAAGTCGGTGACGCCCAGACGCAGGGCGAGGACCCGGTCGCGGTACCGGTTCACGGTGCGGGAGATGCCGGCGAGGGCTTCGACGCGGGTTTCGAGGTGGAGGAGGTCGGGGGTTTCCAGGACGGGCATGGCATACAGCGGCCGCTGTCCATCGGCCGCCTCTGCCTCGGCGACGGCGTCGAGGAAGGCGGTTCCGCGGCTCTCGGTGAACTTGGGGAGTACGAATCCGGCCAATCTGCGCGCGGAGCCGCCGAGGCGGTGCACGAGGTCGGGTATCTGCTCGGGGGTGCGGACCCGGATGAAGAGGAGCGGGAGCTCCCCGCCGTCGGCGTCGAGGGCGGCGAACTGCCGGACGAGGTTCTCCTCGGCGTCGGCGACCTCGGCGTCGCTGATCGAATCCTCCAGGCAAAGGACCATGGAGACGACCCCGCGGGCGGCCTGCTTGTGGACGTCCCCGGCGAGGTTGGGGCGGGTGGCGGGGCTGTAGAGGGTGGCTCCGAGGGCGGCGGCGAGAATGCGGGCGGGGGAGTCGGCGGTGAACTCGGCCGGCTCCTGGTGGAACAGGTCCTTGCGGACGGTGGGTGATATGTGCCCGAAGTGACGCATGCGCTTCCCTCGTACTGCCTCGGCGCCCCAGTGGCGTGGCCGGTAATAGTACGTACGAACGTGAGTCAAGAGTTCCTCAAGCACATGAAGTTCAGGTAACCCTCTTGCACCATGCCCAGGTCTTTCGTCCGGGACAAGGCCCTGCGGGGGGCCGCGTTGTTCCGCGCCGCCCCGGGAGGGCAGGATGACGGGCATGACGCACGCGATGCAGAAGGGCTCGAACATCCCGGTGACCGCCGCGGCGGTCCGGGCGGTGCTGCGCTGGACCGGCGGCCCCGAGGTGCCGGACGTCGACGCCTCGGCGCTGCTCGTGGGCCCGGACGGGCGCGTGCGCTCGGACGAGGACTTCGTGTTCTACAACCAGCCCCGCCACCCCTCGGGGGCCGTCTGGCGGCTCGGCAAGAAGCAGCTCGGCGACGGGATCACCGACGCCGTGCAGGCGGACCTGCGGGCGGTGCCCTCGGTGGTGGACCGGATCCTGGTGGTCGCCTCTGCCGAGGACGTGCCGTTCCAGCAGGTCAGGGACCTGCGGATTCTGCTGTACGACGCCACGGCGACCGGCGGCTCCGAGCCGCTGGCCTTCTTCGACGTGCGGCCCGAGACCGGCGCCGAGACGGCGCTGATCTGCGGGGAGCTGTACCGCCGCGGCGACGGGTGGAAGTTCCGCGCGCTGGGCGAGGGCTACTCGAACGGGCTCGTCGGCCTGGCGACCGATCACGGGATCTCCGTGGACGAGAACGCCGCCGAGGACGCGTCGGGGGCCGCTGCCGCCGCCGGGGCGACCGACGAACAGACGGCCCTGATGCGCCCGCCGGTCCCGCCGGTCTCGCCGGTCCCGCAGCAGGCGGCGCCGGCACCACTGACGCAGGCCCCGCCGGCCGCGCAGCCCGCGTACGGGTACCCGCAGCCGGTCTCCCCGGTGCCGGTCCCGGGCGGCGACCCGGCGTTCCGGCTGCCGGTGCAGGGCCCGCAGTTCATGCGGCGCTGAAGCGCCGTACCGGCCGGGGGCCTGCGCCCCCGGTCAGGCCTTGGTGCTCTTGTAGCCCCGCCCCCACTGCAGGCCCCACCCGTACAGCCGGTCCAGCTCGGCCTGGAACCCGTACACGAACTTCACCTCGCGCCGCACGATCAGCTCGCCCTTGACGTGCTCCATGGAGAGCACCGCGCAGGAGCGGGCCTGCGGCTGCCGCTCCTCCAGCGGGATCTCGATCCGCGGCCCGTTGATCGGGTAGAGGGTGACCATGGCGTGCGTCCGGTCGAAGGCGGGGGTCTGGTCGTAGATGTACACGAACACCAGCAGCCGCTTGATCTCGTCGGCGTGGTCGAGGTTGACGAAGACCGTCTCCCCCGACGGCGCCCCGAACCGGTCGTCGCCGCTGAGCTTCACGTACGGCGGGCTGTTGATGTCGCCGTGCAGGTTGCCCAGCGGCTGGACGACGCCGCGCGTCCCGTCGGCCAGCTCGTAGAGGCAGCCGAGGTCGAGGTCGACGTTGACCATGCCCTGGGTGTGCGCCTGCACCATGTCGGGCTTGAACAGCTTGAACGGGTGGCGCAGGAGCCGGCCGCCCTCGCCGCCGGCCCGGCCCCCGATGTCCGAGCTGCGCATCCGCCAGGACAGGTTGACGCGCAGGTTCCCGTGGACGGCCCCCTGTTTGCTGAGCGACACCGTCGGATGCCGCTTGGTCAGCTCGATCGCCGCCGAGGCGCTGCCCGAGTCGAACTGCAGGGCGCGGCTGCCCCTGATCCCGTCGAAGAAGCCCTCGAAGAGTCCCATTTCCCCTGTCCCCCCTCATTCTGTGTAGGCGGGGCGGCCTACGCGGACGGGGCGGCCCGGCAGTCCGCAGACCAGCCCGGCCGCCCCGCAGTTGGAGCGTTCCGCATTACCGCCGTGATCATGCCTCGGCGGTGGAACCCTCCAGTTCCAAGCGCTTGTTGCGGCGCACCGAGGACCAGAACGACCAAGCGATGAGCAGCACTCCGACGAGGCCGGTGATGACCTCGTGGATCTCGTACTGGATGGTGACGAGCAGGATCACGGCGAGCGCGCCGATGGCGTAGTGCGCGCCGTGCTCCAGGTAGACGTAGTCGTCGAGGGTGCCCTGGCGGACCAGGTAGACCGTGAGCGACCGGACGTACATGGCGCCGATGCCGAGGCCGAGGGCCATCAGCACGATGTCGTTGGTGATGGCGAAGGCGCCGATGACCCCGTCGAAGGAGAAGGAGGCGTCGAGGACTTCGAGGTAGAGGAACATGAAGAACGCGGCCTTGCCCGCCATGGCGACGGCCGAGACGGACTTGCCGCTCTTCTTGGCCGCCTCCTCGGCTTCGTGCTCGGCCTCTTCCTCTTCTTCGAGCCGGTTCTCGAAGTAGCCGGAGAGACCGCCGACGATCATGTACGTGATCAGGCCGGCGATGCCGGAGACCAGGACGGTCTGCGCCTTGTCCACGTGGGCCCCGCCGTGCTGGTGGGCGTTGGCGGCGAAGGTCATGGACGTGATCAGCAGGGCGATCAGCGCGATGCACGCCGACAGCATGTCGATCTTGCCCAGCTTGGCGAGCGGGCGTTCCAGCCACGCGAGCCACTTGATGTCCCGGTCTTCGAAGATGAAGTCAAGGAAGATCATCAGAAGGAACATGCCGCCGAAGGCCGCGATCGCCGGGTGGGCGTCCGTGACCAGCTGCTGGTACATGTCCTTGTCGTTCAGCGCCAGGTCGACGGCCTCGATGGGGCCGATGCCTGCGGTGATCGCGACGATCACGACGGGGAAGACCAGGCGCATGCCGAACACGGCGATGAGCACACCGACCGTGAGGAAGATCTTCTGCCAGAAGGCATTCATCTTCTTCAGGATTCCGGCGTTGACCACCGCGTTGTCGAAGGACAGCGAGATCTCAAGGATGGACAGGATCGCGACGATCCCGAATCCGGTCCACCCCCCGTAGAACACCGCTGCGACCAGACCGAGCGCAGTGACTGCGAACGACCAGCCGAAGGTTTTGAGAACCACTGGCACCCCATCGTCTTGTACGGCTTTACGAAACGTTGACCCCGAAGTCTAGAGCGATGCCCCGGAGCCCCGACGCGTACCCCTGCCCCACCGCCCGGAACTTCCATTCGCCCCCGTACCGGTAGACCTCGCCGACGATCATCGCGGTCTCGCTGGAGGCGTCCTCGGTGAGGTCGTAGCGGGCCAGTTCCTGGCCGTCCGAGTCGTTGACCACGCGGATGAAGGCATTGCTGACCTGGCCGAAGCTCTGCCGGCGGGCCTCCGCCTCGTGGATCGAGACCGGGAAGACGATCTTGTCGACCTCGACCGGCACCTTGGTCAGGTCGATGATGATCGACTCGTCGTCGCCCTCACCCTCGCCGGTGAGGTTGTCCCCCGTGTGTTCGACGGAGCCCTCGGGGCTCTTCAGGTTGTTGTAGAAGACGAAGTACGCGTCCCCCAGGACCCGGCCGTCGCGGCACAGCAGCGCGCTGGCGTCGAGGTCGAAATCGGCCCCCGTGGTCGAGCGCGCGTCCCATCCGAGACCGACCAGGACCCGGGTGAGGTTCGGTGCGGCCTTGGAGAGGGAGACGTTGCCCCCCTTGGCGAGTGTGACGCCCATGTTGTGGTCCTCCCCGGACGACGTGGTGATCGCGGCGCGCGCCGCGTGGCGGGCCGCCGGTGAAGCTCGGCGGTGCGCCCCCGGGGCGCACCGCCGCAAAGCACGTCCGGCGCCGTACACACAGTGCACGGCGCCGGACGGGTGACTGCTGGCAGGCTCAGACGTTGACGCCGAAGTCCTGGGCGATGCCGCGCAGGCCGGAGGCGTAACCCTGGCCGATGGCGCGGAACTTCCACTCCGCTCCGTTGCGGTACAGCTCGCCGAAGACCATGGCGGTCTCGGTCGAGGCGTCCTCGGAGAGGTCGTAGCGGGCGAGCTCACTGTTGTCCGCCTGGTTCACGACGCGGATGTACGCGTTGCGGACCTGGCCGAAGCTCTGCTGGCGGCTCTCGGCCTCGTAGATCGAGACCGGGAAGACGATCTTGGCCACATCGGCCGGGACTCCGGCCAGGTTCACCTTGATCGCCTCGTCGTCGCCCTCGCCCTCACCGGTGGTGTTGTCACCGGTGTGCTCGACCGAGCCGTCCGGGCTCTTCAGGTTGTTGAAGAACACGAAGTTCGAGTCGTTGGCGACCTTGCCCTGGTCGTTGGTCAGGATCGCGCTGGCGTCGAGGTCGAAGTCGACACCGGTGGTGGTGCGAGCGTCCCAGCCCAGACCGACGATGACCGCCGTCAGATTCGGCGCGGCCTTGGTCAGCGAGACGTTTCCGCCCTTGCTGAGGCTGACTCCCACGGGTCCTCCATTGGGTTCATGTGTGGGGCGGCGCCCCGTCGTGCGGTTTCTACCGGGATCAACGCTTCGATCCTAGTGACGGGTTCCCGCCTCTCGGCGTCTTTCCCGGTGAACAGTTCCCGGAACCCGTCCGAAGTGCGGCGATTGTGCCGCGGTCCGACGGATTCCGGGGCTCCCGGGGGCTCTCGGAGGCGTCCCGAAGACTCCTCAGAGGCTGTCGAGGGCCTTGATGTACTCGTTCAGGTCACGCGCGTCGGGCAGGCCGTTGACGACGGTCCAGCGCACGATGCCGTCCTTGTCGATGATGAAGGTGCCGCGGACCGCGCAGCCCTTCTGCTCGTCGAAGACGCCGTACGCGCGGGAGGTCTCGCCGTGCGGCCAGAAATCCGAGAGCAGCGGGTAGTCGAGGTCCTCCTGCTCGCCGAAGACGCGCAGGGTCGGGACGGAGTCGTTGGAGACGGCGAGGAGCTGGACGTCGTCGTTCTGGAACCGCGGCAGCTGGTCGCGCAGCTCGCACAGCTCGCTGGTGCAGACGCCGGTGAAGGCGAACGGGTAGAAGAGCAGCACCACGGCCTTCTCCCCGCGGAAGTCGGAGAGCCGCACGGTGGCGCCGTGGTTGTCCTTGAGCTCGAAGTCCGGGGCCTTGCTGCCGACCTCGATCGCCATCTCTCGCATCCCTTCGTTCCCGCATCCCTGCATTGGGCTGTTCGGGTGGGTCCAGCCTAGGCCGACCAGGGCCCCGGAACGCACGCACCCCGCCGACCGGAAGGGATTCCGGCGGGCGGGGTGCGTGTCCGCTTGGCTGCGGGGCGCGGCTCAGCGCTTGGTCTTGGCGGTGGCCGTCTTGGGCGTCACCAGCTTGGTGGCGGCCCATTCCTTGCCGACGCTGACGCTCCTGGTCTGCGACAGGCCGGCCGTTTCGGCGGCCTCGCTGATGTCGCTGGCCTCGACGTAGCCGTCACGGCCCGTCTTCGGGGTCAGCAGCAGGATCAAGGCGGCGTCCTCGACCAGCTCGGTGGCATCGACCAGTGCGTCCGTCAGATCGCCGTCGTCCTCCCGGAACCACAGCAGGACCGCGTCTGCGACGTCGTCGTACTCCTCGTCGACGATTTCGCCGACGTGCTCCTCGACGGCATCACGGAATTCCTGATCGACGTCGTCGTCGTAGCCGATCTCCTGGACCACCTGTTCGGACTGGAAACCCAGCCGGGCGGCCAGGCTCTCCGCGTGGTCCGCGGTCGCGCTCACGGGGTGCCTCCTGCTCATGTTCGGTGAATGTCTTCGGCGGCGCGCGTACGCGCAGCATTGGGCGTAGTCCACACGGGCGCGGCGGATCGCGCAAGTACCCGGCCGCCGAGACCGTCGAAACGGTGACGATTACGGCCGTCTCGCCGCAACTTTCAGCCTTCCCGTGGGGACGTCTGGTGATTCATCCCACACCATTCCAGCTCATTCGGCATCATCGGCGCCGCTCGGCGGCTTTCCTACCTGTTTGAGGGACGAACGACCTTACGAACCCGCTGATCTTCTTGAGCGTAAGGTGACGGATTGGCCGGACCCGCCGCCGACGGAGCCCCGAATCGCCGCGGACTCCAGTGATTACCCAGTGGTACAGGTGACGATTCGGACCGAGCGTAAGACGATGGGAGGCGGCGAAACCCCATGGCACGACTCCCCTGACAGCGAAGGAACAGCGTGGCTTCCGCATCCGATCGCAATCCGATCATCATTGGCGGCCTGCCGAGCCAGGTCCCGGACTTCGATCCGGAGGAGACGCAGGAGTGGCTCGACTCCCTGGACGCAGCCGTCGACGAGCGGGGCCGTGAGCGCGCCCGCTATCTGATGCTGCGGCTGATCGAGCGGGCCCGCGAGAAGCGCGTGGCCGTGCCCGAGATGCGCAGCACGGACTACGTCAACACGATCGCCACCAAGGACGAGCCGTTCTTCCCCGGCAACGAGGAGATCGAGCGCAAGGTCCTGAACGCCACCCGGTGGAACGCGGCCGTCATGGTCTCGCGCGCCCAGCGTCCGGGGATCGGCGTCGGCGGGCACATCGCCACGTTCGCCTCCTCCGCCTCCCTCTACGACGTGGGCTTCAACCACTTCTTCCGGGGCAAGGACGAGGGCGACGGCGGCGACCAGATCTTCTTCCAGGGCCACGCCTCCCCCGGCATCTACGCCCGCGCCTACCTCCTGGACCGGCTCTCCGAGCAGCAGCTCGACGCGTTCCGGCAGGAGAAGTCGAAGGCCCCGTACGGCCTGTCCAGCTACCCGCACCCGCGGCTGATGCCGGACTTCTGGGAGTTCCCGACGGTCTCGATGGGCCTCGGCCCGCTCGGCGCGATCTACCAGGCCCGGATGAACCGGTACATGGAGGCGCGCGGGATCGCCGACACCTCGAAGTCACACGTTTGGGCGTATCTCGGCGACGGCGAGATGGACGAGCCGGAGTCGCTCGGCCAGCTGTCGATCGCCGCCCGCGAGGGCTTGGACAACCTGACCTTCGTCGTGAACTGCAACCTCCAGCGGCTCGACGGCCCGGTGCGCGGCAACGGCAAGATCATCCAGGAGCTGGAGTCGCAGTTCCGCGGCGCCGGCTGGAACGTCATCAAGCTGATCTGGGACCGTTCCTGGGACCCGCTGCTGGCGCAGGACCGCGACGGCATCCTCGTCAACAAGATGAACTCGACGCCGGACGGGCAGTTCCAGACGTACGCCACCGAATCGGGCGCGTACATCCGTGAGCACTTCTTCGGCGGCGACCAGCGGCTGCGCTCGATGGTCGAGAACATGACCGACTACCAGATCCAGCACCTGGGACGCGGCGGCCACGACCACAAGAAGGTCTACGCGGCCTACGCGGCGGCCAAGGCCCACAAGGGCCAGCCGACGGTGATCCTGGCCCAGACGGTCAAGGGCTGGACCCTCGGCCCGAACTTCGAGGGCCGCAACGCGACGCACCAGATGAAGAAGCTGACGGTCGACGACCTCAAGCGCTTCCGCGACCGCCTGCACATCCCCATCACGGACGCGCAGCTGGAGAACGGCGCCCCGCCGTACTACCACCCGGGCCGCAACTCGCCCGAGATCCAGTACATGCACGACCAGCGCAACGCGCACGGCGGCTACGTGCCGACCCGCGTGGTGCGCGCGAAGCCGCTGCAGCTGCCGGACGACAAGGCCTACGCGACCGCCAAGAAGGGCTCGGGGCAGCAGTCGATCGCCACGACGATGGCGTTCGTGCGCATCCTGAAGGACCTGATGCGCGACAAGGAGATCGGCAAGCGCTTCGTGCTGATCGCCCCGGACGAGTACCGCACCTTCGGCATGGACGCGTTCTTCCCGAGCGCCAAGATCTACAACCCGCTGGGCCAGCAGTACGAGGCGGTCGACCGCGACCTGCTGCTCGCGTACAAGGAGTCCCCGACCGGCCAGATGCTGCACGACGGCATCTCGGAGGCGGGCTGCACGGCCTCGCTGATCGCCGCGGGCTCGGCGTACGCGACGCACGGCGAGCCGCTCATCCCGGTCTACGTCTTCTACTCGATGTTCGGTTTCCAGCGCACGGGTGACCAGTTCTGGCAGATGGCCGACCAGCTGGCGCGCGGTTTCGTCCTCGGTGCGACCGCCGGCCGGACCACCCTGACGGGTGAGGGCCTCCAGCACGCCGACGGTCACTCCCAGCTGCTGGCCTCGACGAACCCTGGCTGTGTGGCCTACGACCCGGCGTACGGGTACGAGATCGCCCACATCGTCCAGGACGGCCTGCGCCGCATGTACGGCCCCGAGGCCGAGGACGTCTTCTACTACCTGACCGTCTACAACGAGCCGATCCAGCACCCGGCCGAGCCGTCCGACGTCGACGTGGACGGCATCCTCAAGGGCATCCACCGGGTGTCCGCGGGCTCCGCGGGCTCCATCGGCGCGCAGATCATGGCCTCGGGCGTGGCGGTGCCGTGGGCGCTGGAGGCCCAGCGGATCCTGGCCGAGGAGTGGAACGTCCGGGCGGACGTCTGGTCGGCGACCTCCTGGAACGAGCTGCGCCGCGAGGCCGTCGAGGTGGAGGAGCACAACCTGCTCCACCCGGAGGAGGAGCAGCGCGTCCCGTACGTGACCCGGAAGCTGTCGGGTGCCGAGGGGCCGTTCGTGGCGGTCTCGGACTGGATGCGGTCCGTCCCGGACCAGATCTCGCGGTGGGTGCCCGGCGCGTACACCTCGCTGGGCGCGGACGGCTTCGGCTTCGCGGACACGCGCGGCGCGGCACGGCGCTTCTTCCACATCGACGCGCAGTCGGTGGTGCTGGCGGTGCTGACCGAGCTGGCCAAGGAAGGCAAGATCGACCGTTCCGCGCTGAAGCAGGCGGTGGACCGCTATCGGCTGCTGGACGTGGCGGCGGCCGACCCGGGTGCCGCGGGCGGCGACGCGTAGCGCCCCACGGGGCGGACGGGCCGATGACGGCGGGCCGGGGCGTGCGGGAGTGCGCCCCGGCCCGCTGCCGTTGCCCCGGCCGCTGCGGCACTGCGCGGGGTGCTGCGGCACTGCGCGGGCCGCTGCGGCACTGCGCCGCCCCTTTCTGCTTTACCCGTTCCTTACGATGCTCCGTATGAAGGAACCCTCCCGCCAGCTGCGGTGGGAGCGGCGGAGCCAGACCCCGCTGCTCGTGCTCGCCATCGCCTTCGCCGTCGCCTACGCCGTGCCGATCGTCGTGCCCGACGCGGACGCTTCCGTGCACCGGGCGTGCTCGGTCACCGAGTGGGTGGTGTGGGGGGCCTTCGCCGCCGATTACCTGATGCGGCTGGGCCTGTCGACGGCGAAGAAGGCGTTCGTACGCACCCACTGGCTGGACCTCGGCGCGGTGCTGCTGCCGATGTTCCAGCCGCTGCGGCTGCTGCGGCTGGTCTCCACGCTGCTGCTGGTGGGCCGGCGGGCCCGGATGGCCCCGCAGATCCGGCTGACCACGTACGTGGCGGGGGCGGTGGTCGGGCTGCTGATGTTCGGCTCCCTCGCCGTGCTGAGCGTGGAACGGGACGCTCCGAAGGGGAACATCAAGAACCTGGGCGACGCCGTGTGGTGGAGCTTCACCACGATGACGACCGTCGGGTACGGGGACCACTCCCCCACGACCGGGCTCGGCCGGGTCATCGCCGTGGGGCTGATGCTGTCGGGGATCGCGCTGCTGGGTGTGGTGACCGCCAACATCGCGGCCTGGTTCATCTCCCGGTTCGAGCGCGACGACCAGGTGGAGCGCGCGCAGACCGCCGCGATCGCCGAACTGGCCGCGGAGGTACGGGCGCTGCGCGCCGAGATCGGGCGGCTCGGCGGGGAGGCCGCCCCGGGTGCGGGGGCCGGCGTACCGGCCCCGGTGCCCGGGACGGCCCCGGTCGCCGCTAGCGCTCCCACACCTTGAAGGCCCGGACCAGGTAGGGGGATTCGGGCAGCCAGACCCCGTCTCCCGGATAGGTCTGGAACTCGCCGGTCTCCGCGCACTCGGCCGACTGGTAGGTGGTCACCGGCCGTCCGATGCGGTTGATCAGGGACTGGGCGCTGGTCCCGGCGGGCAGCGCCGTACAGCTGTTGATGTCCAGGGTGCTCAGCTCGTGGGCGTGGCGGGTGCCCTTGAACTCCGGCTTCGCCCACAGGCACAGCTGCCCGGTGGCGCAGGCGGGTGCCTTGCCCGGCGGCGGACCGGCGGCGTGTGCGGCGCTCGCCGTACTCGGGATGAGTGCGGCGAGGGCCAGGACGGTCGCGGCCAGGACGGTGGTGGACCGTGCGGGTGAACTCGTACGCATGACGGGTCAACTCCTCGTGGACGACGGCACCCCGGACGGTTCCGGAGTGCCTCGGGCACCACGCTGACCTGCGCGGACGGGTGGGCGGAAGGGGCCCGGGGCCGGTCCACCCGGATAGGCGACAGCCCCGCCGGAACCGTCCGGCGGGGCTGTCGTGCGTACGCGGTTGACGCGGGGGCGAGGGGTCCGGGCCGCGGGGACGGGCCCGGCTCAGACGTGCGCCGCGCCCGCCCCCGCGGCGGCGTTCTCGCCGCGCTTGGTGAAGCAGGCGACGATCGCGGCGAGCACCGCGACGCAGCCCGCCACGGTGAAGGCGGTGCTCATTCCGTCGACGAACGTGTCGTGCGCGACCTTGGCGATCGACTCGGCGATCGGGGCCGGGGTCCCCGGCTGGACCGGGGCGATGCCGACCTGGACCCCCTTCTCCGCGAGGTCCATCTGCTCCGGGGTGAGCGCGGGCAGCTCCGCCCGCGCCCAGTTGTCCCCGAACGAGTTGCCGACGGTGGTGGCCATGACCGCGCCGAGGACGGCGGTGCCGAGGCTGCCGCCGACCTGCATGGCGGCCTGCTGGAGCCCGCCCGCCACGCCGGAGAGCTCCAGCGGGGCGTTGCCGACGATGACCTCGGTGGCGCCGACCATGACGGGCGCGAGGCCGACACCGAGGAGGGCGAACCAGAGCGACATCTGCAGGGTGCCGGTGCCCGGGGTCAGCGAGGACATCCCGAAGCAGGCGACGGCGGTCGCGACCATGCCCGTGACCAGCGGGATCCGCGGTCCGACGGCGGTGATGGCGGCGCCGGCCAGCGGCGAGCCGATGATCATCATGCCGGTCAGCGGCAGCAGGTGCAGGCCGCTGTCGACCGGGCTCATGCCGTGCACGTTCTGCAGGTAGAAGGTGACGAAGAAGAGGCCGCCCATGAAGGCGAAGGCCATCAGCACCATGAGCACGGTGCCGGCGGACAGCGGCAGCGAGCGGAACATGCCGAGCGGGATCAGCGGCTCGGAGACATTCGACTCCCAGACGGCGAAGAGCACGAAGCAGATCACGGAGGCGGCGAGGAAGAGCAGGGTCTTGGTATCGCCCCAGCCCCACTCCGAAGCCTTGATCAGCGCCCAGATCAGCGAGAACATCGCGACCGACAGCAGCAGGATGCCGACGGCGTCGAAGGACTTCGGGGCGTTCTCGGCGCGGTGGTCGACCAGGATGAACAGGCCGAAGGCCAGCGCGACGACGCCGACGGGCACGTTGATGAAGAAGACGGACTGCCAGCTGACGTTCTCCACCAGCAGGCCGCCCACGATGGGGCCGGCGGCGGTCGAGGCGCCGATGACCATGCCCCAGATGCCGATCGCCATGTTGAGCTTCTCGGCGGGGAACGTCGCGCGCAGCAGGCCCAGCGCGGCGGGCATCAGCAGCGCGCCGAACAGGCCCTGCGCCACCCGGAAGGCGATGACGTACTGGACGCCGGACGAAAGGCCGATCGCCGCGGAGGCGGCGGCGAATCCGGCGATGCCTATGAGGAAGGTCTGGCGGTGGCCGAAGCGGTCGCCGAGCTTGCCGGCGGTGATCAGCGAGACCGCGAGGGCCAGCAGGTAGCCGTTGGTGATCCACTGCACGTCGGCGAGCGAGGCGCCGAGGTCCTTCTGGATCGCCGGGTTGGCGACGGCGACGATCGTGCCGTCGAGAGTGACCATCATGACGCCGATCGCCACGGCGAAGAGGGTCAGCCAGGGGTGGCCGCGCAAACCGGTGCGGGCCGGAGCCGGACCCGATTCCTTGGCGAGGGTGATCTGACTAGTCATGCGAACAGGCTAGTGACAGCGACTGACACTTCACAAACGGCTTAACGAGACAGTGGCTGTCAGGTCCGTCACAGGTACCCTGACCGCTCACTCAGCGTCAGATTCGGCAGGCGGAGCCTGCGGAAAGGACACCCCTCGGTGATGACCGACGAGCGGCCGGTACCGGTACCGGCGCCCGGGCTGCGCGAACGCAAGAAGCGGCGCACCCGGGACGCGCTGCTGCGCGCCGCCCTCCTCCTCTTCGTCGCGCAGGGGTACGAGCAGACCACCGTCGACGAGATCGCCGACGCCGTGGACGTCTCCCAGCGCACCTTCTTCCGGTACTTCGCCAACAAGGAGGAGGTCGCCTTCGCCGTCCAGGACCTGGTGGAGTCGCACTTCGTCGCCGCGCTGCGCGCCCGCCCGCCCGCCGAGGGCCCGCTCGAAGCCCTGCGCCGCGCGGTGCTCGACGCCTGGGACACCCTCGACGAGGCCCTCTCCGACGTGGTCCCGGTCGACCTCTACATGCGCACCTACCAGCTCATCGAGTCGACCCCGGCGCTGCTCGCCGTGCACCTGCGCCGCTCCACGGAGCTGGAGGAGCGGATCGCCCGGCTGATCGCCGAGCGCGAGGGACTGGACGTGGACGCGGACCCGCGGCCCCGGGTGGCGGTCGCCGCGGTCTCCGGAGTGATGAGGGTCACGGGGCGTCTGTGGGGCCGGGGCGAGGACGCCAGCGTGGCCTCGATCCGGCGGATGACCGAGGCCTGCCTTGACCAGATCGGCCCGGCGCTCGCCGCGCGCTGGCACTGAACACCCGTACGAGCGGCGCCCGGTCGGCCGTGAACCCCGTCACCCCGGCCGTCGTGACCGGATTCGGTCTCCTACGCTGGTCCCAGTGAACCTGCCCGGCCTCGCCCCCTCCACCGTCCTCGGCGCCGACCCGCGCCCCGCCGCCCTGCGCACCCTGCTCGCGCTTGCGGTGGTCTTCATCATGCTGGCGACCACCGGCTGGACCGCGGTGCACCGCCCCGACGCGGGGACCACGCTGCGGACCGCCGCCCTCGCCTCCTGGGCCTCGGCCCGGATCGACGGCCGCCCGGTGCCGGCCGCCGACGCCCCCGTACGGACGGTGGCCCGGTTCTTCGCCGGCCTCGACGGAGCCCAGCGGGCCCGGCTCGCCGAGGGGTACCCCCTGGTCGTCGGCAACCTCGACGGGGCGCCCGCCACCCTGCGCTACCGGGCCAACCTGCGCGGCCTGGAACTGGCGCAGCGGGCGGAGGAGGCCCGCAGCCGGGACGTCAGCCTGACCCCGGCCGACCGCACCACGGCCGGCCGGCGCGCCCACCGCTTCGAGTCCCTGGCCGAGCCGGGCCGGCAGATCCTCGCCTTCGACCCGACCGGCGGCGGGCGCGTCGCCGAGGTGTTCGGCGACCTCGACCGGGCGGACCGGATCTCGGTGGTCGTCCCCGGCGTCGACACCGACGTGCTCACCTTCGAGCGCAGCCAGCGCCGCCTCATCGCCCCCGCCGGCATGGCGCAGTCCCTGTACGAGGCCCAGCGCGCGCAGGCTCCGGGCAGCCGGACCGCGGTCATCGCCTGGGCCGGCTACACCGCGCCGACCGGGGTCGGCATGGACGCGGCCACCGGCCGGATGGCGGTGGACGGCGCCGTACGGCTGGAGTCCCTGGCGGCGGGGCTGCCCGGGGACGCGAGCGTGGCGCTGTTCTGCCACAGCTACGGCTCGGTGGTGTGCGGGGTCGCCGCGCACGCACTGCCGGAGTCGGTGACGGACGTGGTGGTGGCGGGCAGCCCGGGCATGCGCGCGGAATCCGCGGCCGACCTGCACACCTCGGCCCGGGTGTGGGCCACGCGGGACTCCGGCGACTGGATCGCGGACGTACCGCACCTGGAGGTCGGCGGGGTCGGCCACGGGGCGGACCCGGTGTCGCCGGACTTCGGGTCGCGGCTGCTGTCCTCGGCAGGGGCCAAGCTCCACACCGGCTATTTCGAGCCAGGCACCGGATCTCTGGACAACTTCGCCAAAATCGGAACCGGTGCGTTCGGTTCCGTCACGTGCGCGACCGGCGACGATGCCTGCCGACGTGGAATTTCCGGGACAGACGGGGACTGACACGTGTAGAGGCCCGGAAAACGGGCTTCGTACCGAGGGGGACGCACAGGGGTGCGTCCCTTTACCATGTGCCGCATGGGTGACGTACTGGCCGGAAATCATGCCGTCTGGGAGTTCGACTCGGACTCGGTGCTCATCCGCTACGCACGGGGGATACGAACGCCGAGGACTCCGAGGCTCCTGCACTCCCTCGGGGAGCGGCGCATCCCCTTCGAGGCGTTGTCGGGGGTGAGCGTGAGCGCGGCCGGATCCGGGGGGAAACGGGACGCGGTGGTCCTGCGCGCCGTGCCGCGGACGGGCGCGGATCCGCTGATGGAGGCCGCGGCCGGACAGCTGCGGGAGGTCTGCGATCCGTACCGGCTCGTGCTGCCGGGCGAGCGGGCGGGGCAGGCCGCCGAGTTCGCGGACGCCGTACGGTCCCGGCTGGGCCCGGAGGCCGACGAGCCGGCGCAGCGGTTCCTCGTCCGGGTTCCGGAGCCGCCGGTCCGGCTGAAGGCGTACGACGCGCGGCTCGGGTTCGACGGCTCGGCCGTCACCTTCCACTGGTCGCGCACGGGGGCCACGAGCACCAAGTGGAAGGCGGGCGACCAGCGTTACCCGCTGACCGCGCTGACCGGCGTCGAGTGGAGCTCGCCGGAGCGCCCGGGCGGCCACGTGCGGCTGCTGCTGCGGGACGCGCCCTGCGATCCGCGGCCCGACCACGACCTGGCGACCGCGGTGTTCGCCGTCGGGTACGGGCCGGTGCACGAGTCGCTGCCGTTCGCGGCGGCCGTCCTCTCCGCGCTGCGCGGCCGCGCCCCGGTGGCCTCGGTCCCGGCGGCCCGTACGGACGAACGCCTGCACCACCTGGACGAGTTGTACGGCGCGGGCCTGCTCACGGACGCGGAGTACTCCTCGCTGCGCGCCCGCTTCGCCGCCGAGGCCTGAGGCCCGGCGCCCGCGGCCCGGCGCCCGAAGCCCGACCCCCGCGGCCCGACCCCCGACGTGCGCGGCCGCCGCCGGGAGGCCCCCCGGCGGCGGCCGCTGCCCGGAGGGATCAGCCCTCGCGGCCCGCGGACGTCCAGGTCATGTCCGGGTAGCGGTCACCCGCGACCTGCCCGGCGATCGGCTCCAGCAGCGCGAGCTCCGCCTCCGTCAGCGTGATCCGGGTCGCGGCGGTGTTCTCCGCGAGCCGGTTGGTCTTGCGGGTGCCCGGGATCGGGACCACCGTCAGCCCGTGCACCTGCGCCCGCTGCTGCACCCAGGCCAGGGCGATCTGCGCCGGGGTCGCCCCGTGCGCCTGCGCGATCTCCCGCACCGGGGCCAGCAGGGCCGCGTTGGCCTTGGCGTTGTCACCGGTGAACCGGGGCTGGAAGCGGCGGAAGTCCGCCGCCGACAGGTCGGCCGACGCGTCCGCGAACGAGCCGGTCAGGAAGCCGCGCCCGAGCGGGGAGTACGGCACGAAGGCCACGCCCAGCTCCGCCGCCGCGCCCACCGCGGTGGTCTCCACGTCCCGGCTGAACAGCGACCACTCCGACTGGAGCGCCGCGATCGGGTGCACCTCGTACGCCTCGCGCAGTTCCGGACCGGTGACCTCGCTGAGCCCCAGGTGTCGCACCTTGCCCTCCTGCACCAGTTCGGCCATCGTGCCCACCGACTCGGCGAACGGCACGGCCGGGTCCCGCCGGTGCATGTAGTAGAGGTCGATCACATCGGTGCCGAGCCGGCGCAGGCTGTCCTCCACGGCCCGGCGGATGTACGCGCGGTCGTTGCGGATGCCGCGGTGCTGCGGGTCGTCGGTGCGCTCGATGCCGAACTTGGTGGCGAGGGTGATCTCGTCCCGGTGCTCGGCCACGAACGGCGCGATGAACTCCTCGTTGGCGCCGCGCCCGTAGCTGTCCGCGGTGTCGAAGAGGGTGACCCCGGTGGCGAGGGCCGCTTCCAGGGTGTCGCGGGCCCGCGCCTCGTCGGTCTCCCCGTAGAACTCGCTCATGCCCATGCAGCCGAGGCCCTGGACGCCCACCAGCGGGCCCCCCTTGCCGAGTTCGACCTGCTCGATGGTGGTGTTCTGCGTCATGGTCGTGTCGCCTTCCCCGCGGTCGTGCCCTTGGCATACATGTCGATCTTGAAGTCCAGTACGGCGAGCGCGTCGTTCAGCTCCGTGATCCGCGCACGCACCTCGCGCCGCGTCTGCTCCAGCAGCTCGCGCCGCTGCTCGACGGTGTGCTCGCCCTCGCGCACCAGTTCGGCGTAGCGGACCATGTCGGCCACCGACATCCCGGTGGCGCGCAGCTTGCCCACGAAGCCCAGCCAGTGGAGGTCCTTGTCGCTGAACCGGCGCTGTCCCGAGTGGGAGCGGTCCACGTGCGGCATCAGGCCGATCCGCTCGTACCAGCGCAGCGTGTGCTGGGTCAGACCGGTCCGGGCCTCGACTTCGCTGATCGTGTACCGCGTCTCCGTCAGGCTCATGACGACCACGCTAAAACCTTGGAGTGCACTCCAAGCAAGTAGGCTCGGCCGCATGGAGAGCGTGGAGACCCTGCAGAGCCTGCGGACCATCGAAAACTGGCCGGTACCGACCGCCGCGGCGGCCGTGGTGCGCGCCGACGGGAGCCTGGCCGGCTCCCACGGCCCGCTGGACCACCGCTTCGCGCTGGCCTCGGTGACCAAGCCGCTCGCCGCGTACGCCGCGCTCGTCGCGTACGAGGAGGGGGCGATCGAGCTGGACGAGCCGGCGGGGCCCGAGGGCTCGACGGTCCGTCACCTGCTCGCGCACACCAGCGGGCTGGCCTTCGACGAGCACCGCGCGATGGCCGCGCCCGGGACGCGCCGGCTGTACTCGAACGCCGGTTTCGAGGTGCTCGGCGACCACATCACCAAGGCGACCGGCATCCCGTTCGAGGAGTACGTGCACCAGGCGGTGTTCGAGCCGCTCGGCATGGCGTCGACCACGCTGGCGGGCTCGCCCGCCAAGGACGGGGTCTCGACGGTCTCCGACCTCGTGCGGTTCGCCGCCGAGCTCCAGGCGCCGCGGCTGCTGGACGTGCGCACGGTCGCGGAGGCCACTTCCGTCGTCCACCCGGGGCTCAAGGGGGTCCTTCCGGGGTACGGCAACCAGTCCCCGAACGACTGGGGGCTCGGCGTGGAGATCCGCGACGGCAAGGCCCCGCACTGGACGGGCTCCGCCTCCTCGCCGCGTACGTTCGGGCACTTCGGGCAGGCCGGCACCTTCCTGTGGGTGGACCCGGACGCCCGCGCCGCGTGCGTGGCGCTGGCCGACCGCGCCTTCGGCCCGTGGGCCGTGGAGGCCTGGCCCCCGTTCACCGACGCGGTCCTCGCCGAGCTCGCCGCCGCCCGCTGAGCCCGCGGGCCGCTACGGCAGCTCCCAGATCAGCAGCTCGCCCGGGGACCCGGCGACGATCTCCAGGCCCTCTTCGCCGGTGATCCGCGCCGCGTCCCCCGGGCCGAGCTCCTCCCCGTCCAGGCGCAGGTCCCCGCGCACCACGTGCAGGTAGACGCGCTCCGCCGCCGGTACGGCGATCCGCTCGCCCGCTCCGGGCCTGCGCACGTGCAGGACGGCGCCGGCCGCGGGGATCTCGTACGGGGTGCCTTCGGCGATCTGCCGGACCAGCGTGTACGAGGGCTCCCCGCCGGCGGCCAGCGGCGCGAGCCACGTCTGCACGAAGCGCAGCCCGGCCGTGCCGTCGTTGCGCTCGATGTGCCGGGCGCCGGCTCCGGCGGCCAGGTGCTGCACGTCACCGTGGCGGACCACCGTGCTCTCGCCGGTGCTGCCCTTGTGGGTGAGCTCGCCCTCGACGACCCAGGTCACGATCTCGGTGTGGCTGTGCGGATGCTCGTCGAAGCCCGCGCCCGGCGCCAGCCCCTCCTCGTTGCAGGCCAGGACCGGGCCGAAGCGCAGGTTGTCCGGATCGTAGTGGGCGCCGAAGGAGAAGGCGTGCGCGGTGGTGATCCCGGCGTCCGGATCCCCGCCTGCGTACCGGTCGGCCCCGCGGCGTACGTCAATCATGGAAGTCACCGTAGCCCCCCGGTGGAACGCCGCCGCGGGACCGGACTCCGCGCCGCCGTCCCGATAAGGCAGTCTTGTCCCGTGCCCCAACCCGAACGTGAGCATTCCCCCGCGCATCCCGCTCCCGCCCATCCGCACGCCGCGACGCTGCGCCGACTGGAGAAGTCCTCCGGCCGGCTCGCCGCGAACGCGATCGCGCGCATGGACGAGACCCTGCCGTGGTACCGGGCGATGCCCCCGGAGAACCGGTCCTGGATCGGCCTGGTCGCGCAGGCCGGCATCGCCGCGTTCACGGAGTGGTTCCGGCACCCGGAGACTCCGCAGGCGATCTCGACGGACGTGTTCGGGACGGCTCCGCGCGAGCTGACCCGGGCGATCACCCTGCGCCAGACCGTGGAGATGGTCCGCACCACGATCGAGGTCATGGAGACCGCGATCGAGGAGGTCGCGGCCCCGGGCGACGAGTCGATCCTGCGCGAGGCGCTGCTGGTGTACGCCCGGGAGATCGCGTTCGCGACGGCCCAGGTGTACGCGCAGGCCGCCGAGGCGCGCGGGGCGTGGGACGCCCGTCTGGAGTCCCTCGTCGTGAACGCGGTGCTGTCGGGCGAGGCCGACGAGGGCGCGCTGTCGCGGGCCGCCGCACTTGGCTGGAATTCGCCGGAGCACGTGTGCGTGGTGCTCGGCACCGCGCCGGAGGGCGACAGCGAGCTGACGGTGGAGGCGATCCGGCGGGCGGCCCGGCACCACAAGCTCCAGGTCCTGACGGGTGTGCTCGGGGACCGCCTCGTCGTGATCGCGGGTGGCAGCGACAACCCGATGCAGGTGGCGAAGTCGCTGATCGGGCCGTTCGCGGCGGGTCCGGTGGTGGCCGGTCCGGTGGTTCCGGATCTGCTGAACGCGACCAAGTCGGCGCAGGCGGCGGCGGCCGGGCTGAAGGCCTGTACGGCCTGGCAGGACGCCCCGCGGCCGGTGCTCGCGGACGATCTCCTGCCCGAGCGCGCGATCGCGTCGGATCCCTCCGCCCGGGAGCAGTTGGTGGAGGAGATCTACAGACCGCTGGAAGAGGCGGGGTCGGCGTTGCTGGAGACGCTGAGCGTCTATCTGGAGCAGGCGAGCAGCCTGGAGGGGGCGGCACGGATGTTGTTCGTGCACCCGAACACGGTGCGCTACCGGCTGCGACGTGTGACCGACGTCACCGGCTGGTCGCCGTCCGATGTCCGATCCGCGTTCACGCTGCGGATCGCCCTGATCCTCGGGCGTCTGGCCGACGGCGATCAGCAGTCCTAGACTTTTGTCGGACATCAACAATTACCCCGACGGTTCTTCGTCCCTGTCCCCACGGGCGGCAAGGACCGTCCGCAAGAGAGAGTGTGAGGGTGCTCGTACTCGTCGCTCCCGGCCAAGGCGCACAGACGCCCGGCTTCCTGACTCCCTGGCTCGACCTCCCCGGCGCCGCTGACCGCGTCGCCGCCTGGTCGGACGCCATCGGGCTCGACCTTGCCCACTACGGCACGAAGGCGGACGCGGACGAGATCCGCGACACGGCGGTGGCCCAGCCGCTGCTGGTGGCCGCCGGTCTCCTGTCCGCCTCCGCCCTGGGCGCCCGTACGGCCTTCGGCGCCGTCGCGGGCCACAGCGTCGGCGAGATCACCGCCGCCGCGTACGCCGGCGTGCTGTCCGACGCGGACGCCCTGTCGTTCGTACGCACCCGCGGTCTGGCGATGGCCGAGGCCGCCGCCGTCACCGAGACGGGCATGGCCGCGGTGCTCGGGGGCGACCAGGCGGTCGTCGTCGCCCACCTGGAGAAGCTGGGGCTGACCCCGGCGAACATCAACGGCGCGGGCCAGATCGTCGCCGCAGGAACGATGGAGCAGATCGAGGCCCTGGTGGCCGAGAAGCCCGAGGGCTCCATGAAGGTCGTCGCCCTCAAGGTCGCGGGCGCCTTCCACACGCACCACATGGCTCCCGCGGTCGCCGCGCTGGAGAAGGCCGCGCAGGCCCTCGCCCCGGCCGACCCGGAGCTGAAGTACGTCTCGAACAAGGACGGCCGCGTCGTCACCACGGGCGCCGACGTCGTCGCCCGCCTGGTCGGCCAGGTCGCGAACCCGGTCCGCTGGGACCTGTGCATGGAGACGTTCGGCGAGCTGGGTGCCACCGGGATCATCGAGCTCAGCCCGGGTGGCACTCTGACGGGTCTGGCCAAGCGCGCGCTCAAGGGCGTGCCGACCGTGGCCCTGAAGACACCGGACGATCTCGAAAAGGCCGCCGCGCTCCTCGCCGAGCACGCGGTCTGAGAGAAGGAGCCCACACAGCATGTCGAAGATCAAGCCTGCCAAGGGCTCCCCGTACGCCCGCATTCTCGGCGTCGGCGGCTACCGCCCGACCCGCGTGGTCTCCAACGAGGTCATCCTGGAGACGATCGACTCGTCCGACGAGTGGATCCGCTCCCGCTCCGGCATCGCGACCCGGCACTGGGCCTCGCCCCAGGAGACCGTCGCCGCTATGTCGGTCGAGGCCTCCGGCAAGGCGCTGGCCGATGCCGGCGTCTCGCCCGAGCAGATCGGCGCCGTGATCGTCTCGACGGTCTCGCACTTCAAGCAGACCCCGGCCGTCGCGACGGAGATCGCGCACCGCATCGGCGCGGTCAAGCCCGCCGCGTTCGACATCTCCGCGGGCTGCGCCGGCTTCGGCTACGGCCTGACGCTGGCCAAGGGCCTCGTCATCGAGGGCTCGGCCCGGTACGTCCTGGTGATCGGCGTGGAGCGGCTGTCGGACCTGACCGACCTGGAGGACCGCGCGACGGCCTTCCTGTTCGGCGACGGCGCCGGCGCCGTGGTCGTCGGCCCCTCGGACGAGCCCGCCATAGGCCCCACGGTGTGGGGTTCCGAGGGCGACAAGTCCGAGACGATCAAGCAGACCGTGCCGTGGGACGAGTACCGCAGCACGGACAGCGACCAGAAGTTTCCGGCCATCACGCAAGAGGGTCAGGCGGTCTTCCGCTGGGCCGTCTTCGAGATGGCCAAGGTGGCCCAGCAGGCGCTCGACGCGGCCGGGATCACCGCGGAGGACCTGGACGTCTTCATCCCGCACCAGGCAAACATGCGGATCATCGACTCGATGGTGAAGACTCTGAAACTGCCGGAGCACGTCACGGTCGCCCGTGACGTGGAAACCACCGGCAACACGTCGGCCGCCTCGATCCCGCTCGCCATGGAGCGGCTCCTGGCGACCGGAGCTGCGAAGAGCGGCGACACCGCGCTCGTCATCGGCTTCGGGGCGGGGCTCGTCTACGCCGCGACGGTCGTTACCCTCCCCTAGGGCCCGGGATCCACATCCCGCCCCGCTTCACCCCAGTTAGCTATAGAAGGAGCGCCACATGGCCGCCACGCAGGAAGAGATCATCGAGGGTCTCGCGGAGATCGTCAACGAGATCGCCGGCATCCCCGTCGAGGACGTCGAGGCCGGGAAGTCGTTCACCGACGACCTGGACGTCGACTCGCTCTCCATGGTCGAGGTCGTCGTCGCCGCCGAAGAGCGCTTCGACGTCAAGATCCCGGACGAGGACGTCAAGAACCTCAAGACGGTCGGCGACGCCGCGGACTACATCCTGAACCACCAGGCCTGAGCCTGACGAGCGTTTGTCGCCACCCGGCGGTGGCGCCGTGACAATTCAGCACCCTCTGAGACGTGGAGAAAGAATTCCTGTGAGCCCGACCAATCGCACCGTGGTCGTCACCGGTATCGGCGCAACCACTCCGCTGGGTGGCGACAGCGCTTCGACCTGGGAAGGTCTGCTCGCCGGTCGTTCCGGCGTGAAGCCCCTTGAGGGTGAGCGCTTCGCCGAACTCCCGGTTCGTATCGCCGCCCCGGCCGCTGTGGACCCCTCCGAGGTCCTGCCGCGCCCCATGGCCCGCAAGCTGGACCGCTCGGCCCAGTTCGCCGTCATCGCCGCACGTGAGGCGTGGGCCGATGCCGGCTACACCGCCCCTGCGGGCGAGGACGCCGCCATCATGCCCGAACGCCTGGGCACCGTGATCGCCTCCGGTATCGGCGGCGTCACCACCCTGCTCGACCAGTACGACGTACTGAAGGAAAAGGGTGTGCGCCGGGTCTCCCCGCACACCGTCCCCATGCTCATGCCGAACGGCCCGTCGGCCAACGTCGGCCTGGAGGTCAACGCCCAGGCGGGCGTGCACACCCCGGTCAGCGCGTGCGCCTCGGGCGCCGAGGCCATCGGCTACGCCGTCGAGATGATCCGCACCGGCCGCGCCGACGTGGTCGTCGCGGGCGGCACCGAGGCGGCGATCCACCCGCTGCCGATCGCCGCCTTCGCCAACATGATGGCGATGTCCAAGAACAACGAGAACCCGCAGCAGGCCTCCCGCCCGTACGACAAGGCCCGCGACGGCTTCGTCCTCGGCGAGGGCGCGGGCGTCGTCATCCTGGAGTCCGCCGAGCACGCCGCCGCGCGCGGCGCCCGGGTCTACTGCGAGGTGCTGGGCCAGGGCCTGTCCGCGGACAGCCACCACATCGCGCAGCCGGAGCCGACCGGCCGCGGTGTCGCGGCCGCCGTGCAGAACCTGCTGGACAACACGGGTCTGGACACGTCCGAGCTGGTCCACCTGAACGCGCACGCCACGTCGACCCCGCAGGGTGACACGGCCGAGCTGAAGGCCCTGCGCAAGGTCCTGGGCGACGACCTCGACCACATCGCGATCTCCGCGACCAAGTCGATGACCGGCCACCTGCTGGGCGGCGCCGGCGGCATCGAGACCGTCGCCACCGTGCTCGCGCTGTACCACCGGATCGCCCCGGCGACCATCAACGTCGACGAGCTCGACGAGGACATCGACGCGGACATCGTCGTCGGCGAGCCGCGCAAGCTGCCGGCCGACGGTCCGATCTCCGCGATCAACAACTCGTTCGGCTTCGGCGGCCACAACGTGACCCTCGCCTTCCGGACCGTCTAGTCCGCGGGGCCGTACGTACGGAAGGGCCCGCCCGGCACTCGCCGGGCGGGCCCTTCCGCATGCCGGGCTCCGTAGGCCCCCAGGCTCAGACGACCTGGTGCAGCCAGCGCACCGGGGCGCCCTCGCCCGCGTAGCGGAAGGGCTCCAGCTCGTCGTCCCAGGGCTTGCCGAGCAGCTTGGCGATCTCCTCCTCCAGGTCGGTCTCGCCGTGCGCGGACCGGGCGAGGGCGGCGCGCAGCCGGTCCTCGGGGATCAGGATGTCGCCGTGCATGCCGGTGACGGCATGGAAGATGCCGAGCTCCGGGGTGGAGCTGTAGCGCTCGCCCTCGGCGGTGGGGCAGGGTTCCGCGGTCACCTCGAAGCGCAGCAGGTGCCAGCCGCGCAGCGCGGACGCCAGCTTCGACGCGGTACCCGCTTCGGCCTGCCACGAGAACTCGGCTCTCCAGGTGCCTGGGGAGGCGGGCTGCCTGATCCAGTCGAGGTTCACCCGCACCCCGAGCACCCCCGCAACAGCCCATTCCACGTGCGGGCAGAGCGCGCGCGGAGCGGAGTGCACGTACAGAACTCCACGTGTCGTCACCGGGACCTCCAGTGTGGGACGAGGTCGGGAATAAACTCCAGAAAACGGACAGTATGTGACGTGATGTAATGTAACGGAAATTATTTGACAATGCGCTACGGGACCTGCGGCCGAAACGCCACGGGAAAAAGCTACCGTGCGCCAGGGGTCATGGTGTGACGTACGGTCGGTCCGAGGCTGCCAAACGCAGAGCATTCACTCAGCAGGACGCCCCCGGAGGACCTGGGGCGACGAGGAGGGAACCACCCGATGCGCACCACCGCCATGCGACGCCGAGCGCGCACGTCCCGGCGCCGGACGTTCGCGGGAGCGGGCGCGGCGGTGGCCCTCCTGGCCGGGGTGCTGACCGGGTGTCAGTCGGGCGGGTCGGACACGGAGGGTGAGCGCGGGTCGCAGGCCGGGCCGCGCTGGAACACCGCGCCCGCGTCGGTGGCCGCCGTCGGCGATTCCATCACCCGGGGCTTCGACGCCTGTTCGGTGCTGGCCGACTGCCCGGAGGTCTCCTGGGCCACCGGGAACGACCCTGCCGTCCACTCGCTCGCGGCCCGCCTGCTCGGGGAGGCCGAGGTGCCGGCGCGCAGTTGGAACTACGCCGTGACGGGGGCGCGGATGGCGGACCTGACGGGGCAGCTGGCCTCGGCCGCGGAGCACAGGCCCGACCTGGTCACGGTGATGGTGGGCTCGAACGACGCCTGCCGGCCCACGGCTTCGTCGATGACGCCGGTGGCGGAGTTCCGGGCCGGGTTCGAGAAGGCCCTCGCCGGTCTGCGCAGCGCCTCCCCCGCCACCCAGGTGTACGTCTCCAGCGTGCCGGACCTCCAGCGGCTGTGGGAGCAGGGCAAGGACACCCCCATGGTGCGGCAGATCTGGAAACTGGGGATCTGTCAGTCGATGCTCGCGGACCCGCTGTCGGTGGCCACCGGGGCGACGGCCCGGCGCGAGCAGGTGCGGGCGCGGGTGGTCGAGTACAACGAGGTGCTGCGCGAGGTCTGCGCGAAGGACGCGCTGTGCCGCTACGACGGCGGCGCGGTGTTCCAGTACCCCTTCGCCGCCGAACAGTTGAGCCGCTGGGACTGGTTCCATCCCGGCAAGGACGGGCAGGCGCGGCTCGCGGAGCTGGCGCACCGCCAGGTGACGGCGGCCGAGCCGCCGCGCTGACGCGCGAAGGACGGGGGACCGGGGGCGGGTGTCAGGGCCTGCCCCCGGTCCGGTTCGTGGGTGATTTCCGGCCACCCCTGGAGTGTCAGACCTCCAGGGTCGCGGTCAGGCGCGTGTCGCCGTGGGCGTGGCTCGCGCGGACCTCGTAGGCGCCGCCGATCCGCCGCCAGCGGCCGGCCTCCTCGTCCCAGACCTCGAAGGCCCGGGCGGGCAGGGTGATCTCGGCCTCGACGCTCTCGCCGGGGCCCGCCTCGACGCCCGCGAACGCGGCCAGCCAGCTCGCCGGGCGCTCCACGGCCGTGCTCCGCGCGCCCCCGGACGCCGTGTCGGCGGGAGCGACGTAGAGCTGGACGACCTCGCGGCCGGCCCGGGTGCCGGTGTTGGTGACGCGGACCCGGGCGGTGGCGCCGGTGACCTCCAGGGACTCGTACGCCCAGTCGGTGTAGCCGAGGCCGTGGCCGAACGGGTAGGCGGGGGCGATGCCGTGGCGCTCGTACGCCCGGTAGCCGATGAAGAGGCCCTCGCCGTACTCCAGGCGCCCCTCGGCCGGGATCACCTCGGTGACCGGCGCGTCGGCGAACCGCGCGGGCCAGGTGGTGGGCAGGCGACCGCCCGGCTCGGCGAGCCCGAGGAGTACGTCGGCCAGCGCGGCCCCGCCCTCCTGCCCGGGGAACCAGGTCAGGAGGACGGCGGCCACCTCGTCGCGCCACGGCAGCTCGACCGGGGAGCCGGCGTTGACGACGACCACGGTGTTCGGGTTGGCGGCGGCGACGGCGCGCACGAGGTCGTCCTGGCGGCCCGGCAGGCGCAGATCGGTGCGGTCGAAGCCCTCGGACTCCACGCGCTCGGTGGTCGCGACGACCACGACCGCGGTGTCGGCGGCGCGGGCGGCTTCCACGGCCTCGGCGATCAGCTCGTCGGCGTCGCGCCGCGGGCCGAGGTGGAGCAGCGAGAACATGATCGCCTTGAGCGGCAGGGTGCTCGTGTCGGGGACCTGGAAGGTCAGCGAGACCTCGACGGCCTCCCCTTCGGCGAGGGTGACGCGGCCGCGTTCGCTGGGGGCGCCGAAGAAGGCCTCGAAGGGGTCGGCCTCGTCGCCCATCGGCTGGACGCCGTCCCAGAGGGTCTCGCCGCCGACGGCGAGGGCGAACGCGCCGAGCCCGCGGGTGCCGAAGGCGTGCTCGCCGCTCTCGCGCGGCACGAACGTACCGGTGACCTCGATGCTCGCCATGGTCTCGTACGAGGCGCCCGCGGGCAGGTCGTCGCCGATCCACTGGACCTGGCCGGTCGGCAGGCTGCCCTCGCCGAGGACGGCGCCGGAGGCGTCGCGGCAGATCGCGCGGAGCGCGAAGCCCTTGTCGGCGGCGGTGAGTTCGCCGGAGGGGTCGGCTCCGACGCGGAAGGTCAGGGCCCCTTCCGGGAGGGCGGCGCCCAGCCCGTCCAGCGGGGAGACGATCCGCTCGGGGAAGACGGTGGCCGAGCCGCCGCCGAGGACACGGGCGTCGCGGGCGGCGGCGCCGAGCAGGGCGACGGTGCGGCCGGGAGCGGCGTCCAGCGGGAGGGCCCCGTTCTCGTTGCGTACGAGGACGAAGCCGCGGGCGGCGAGCTCGCGGGCCAGCGCCTGGCCGTCGATCGGGGCCGGGGCCTCGGTGACGGCGGCCGGGGCGCCCTCCAGGATCCCGACGCGGGCGGCGAGGCGCAGTACGTTGCGCACGGCCTCGTCCACGGCGGACTCCGGGACCTCGCCGGCCCGGACGGCCCCGGCGAGGGCGGGCCCGTACACGGTCTGCGGTCCGGGCATGGCGACGTCGAGGCCGCCGAGGATGTCGCCGGTGGTGGAGCGTGCGGCCATCCAGTCGGAGACGTTGTACCCGTCGAAGCCCCACTGGCCGCGCAGGACGTCGTTGACGAGGTACCGGTGCTCGGTCATCGTCGTGCCGTTGACCCGGTTGTACGCCGTCATGATGCCCCAGGGGTGGGCGTTGGCCACGATCGCCTCGAAGGGCGCCAGGTACAGCTCGCGCAGCGGGCGCGGGGCGATGACGCTGTCGACGGTGAACCGCTCGGTCTCGGCGTCGTTGCCGACGAAGTGCTTGACGGTCGTGCCGACACCGCCGTCCTGGACACCGTTCACGTAACCGGAGCCGATGGCGCCGGTCAGGTACGGGTCCTCGGAGTAGCACTCGAAGTGGCGGCCGCCGAGCGGGGAACGGTGCAGGTTGACGGTGGGGGCGAGGAGGACGTGGACGCCCTTGCGGCGGGCCTCCTGGGCGAGGAGGCGGCCGGCGCGGCGGGCGAGCCCGGGGTCCCAGGCGGCGGCGAGGGCCGTCGGGGAGGGCAGGGCGATGGACGGGTCGTCGGCGGTCCAGCGCACGCCGCGGACCCCGATGGGGCCGTCGGACATGACCAGGGACTTCAGCCCGATCTCGGGAACGGCGGGCAGGGACCACATGTCCTGGCCGGCCAGGAGGCGGGCCTTGGTGTCGAGGTCCAGTTTGCCGAGCGCCGCCTCTACGGCGTCGTGGCGGACCTGATCGGCATCGGTCACGGCCGTGCCTCCTCGTTGGGTGCGTGCGGGTGACGGCATTGCGGGTGCCGCGGGGTGTCCCCCATCGTGGACCCGTTACCGGTAGAGCGGTAGGGTTCGTAATGTTTTCGTGATGTTCAGATAACGTACGTACGGTCCCGCCGCCGAGGCGGGCACGGCGTGAGCGGAAGAGGTACGGGGCCATGGCCAGGGCGAGGAGCGAGGAGCGGCGCGGCGACATCGTCCGCGCGGCGGTCGAGGTGATCGCGGAGCGCGGCTACCGCGGTGCCTCGCTGGGCGCGGTGGCCGAGCGCGTCGGTCTGACCCAGCAGGGGCTGCTGCACTACTTCCCGACCAAGGAGGCGCTCTTGGTCGCGGTGCTGGAGGAGCGCGACCGCTGGGACACCGGAGGCGGCTCCCGCGCCTCGGCCGGCACCTGGCGCCTGGACCTGCTGGCCTCGCTGGTGGAGTACAACGCCATGCGCCCCGGCATCGTGCAGACGTTCTCGGCGCTGCTGGGCGAGAGCGTCACGGACGGGCATCCGGCGCGGGAGTTCTTCACCGAGCGCTACGCGCAGGTGCGCTCCGAGATGGCGGCGGTGCTGCGCGCCGAGTTCGGCGACCGGCTGCCGTCGGGCCTCACCCCGGAGCAGGCCGCCCCGCTGCTGACCGCGGTCATGGACGGCCTCCAGTACCAGTGGCTGCTCGCCCCGGAGTCCGTGGACATGCCGGCCGCCTTCCGCTCCTTCCTGACCCTGCTGCGCGGGCCGGAAGGCGCTCCGTAGAGCAGCCCGCGAGGGTCCGGCGGCGGGCTGGCATGCTGGGTCCGTGAAGATCGCAGCAGCACAGCTCACCTGTGTCCCGGCCGACCTGCCCGCCAACGCGGAGCGCAGCGCCGCCCTGGCCGCCGAGGCCCGGGCGCAGGGCGCCGAGCTCGTCGTGTTCCCCGAGCTGACCCTCACCGGCTACGCGTTGGACGCCCTGGCCGCCGACCCCGGGCTGTGGCTGGCCGGCGCCGAAGACCCCCGGCTGGATCCGCTGCGCTCCACCGGCATCGCCGTCGCGGTCAACGCCGCGCTGCGCACGGCGGGCCCGCGACCCGCCCTCGCGACCCTGGTCTACGGGGCGGACGGCAGCCATGTGACCACGTACGCCAAGCAGCACCTGTACGAGCACGAGCAGGGCGTGTTCGCGGCGGGCGGGAGCCCGGGCCGCTTCACGCTCGGCGGCATCCGCTTCTCGCTCGGCGTCTGCTACGACAACCACTTCCCGGAGGTCACCGACAGTGCGGCGGCAGACGGCTGCCGGGTCCACCTGGCGAGCTCCCTGTACGGAACGGGCGACGGCATCCGGGAGCTGGCCACGGTGTACCCCGGGATCGCCGACGAGCACGACCTGTACGTCGTCGTCGCCAACCACGTCGGCCCGGCGGGCCCGTGGACCGGCTGCGGCCGCTCGGCGGTGTGGGCGCCGGGCGGCCTGCCGCTGGCCGAGGCGGACGACCGTACGGCCTCGGTGGTGACGGCCGACATCGGCGCCTGATGGCCGGGCGGCCGGGAGCGCGGACGGGCCCGCCCCCGGGCGGTCCGTCAGCCGATCGCGGGCACCTTCGAGTGCCGTCCGGTGCGCGTGATGTCGTCGTCCCGCCCCGCGGGATCCTCCACCGCGGCGGGCTCCCGGTCCCGTACCAGCGCCGGCAGCACCAGCGCGAACGCCGCCGCCGTGTAGAGCACGGTCCACGGCACCCAGCCGCCGGGCGGTGCCCAGTGCGCCGAGAACGGCACCCACGGCCCGTTGACTCCGACCGCGAAGCGCCGCAGCGCCCAGAAGAACGCCGCCGCGTTCGCCAGCGCCAGCCCGGCGACGCCGAAACCGACGAGCCTGCGCCACGGGAACCCCTGCTCGGGCGCCCGGCTCGCGCAGATCAGCACCGCCATCAGCGGCAGGCCCACGGCGAACGGCAGCAGGTAGCGGCCCTGCCAGACCATGCCGAGCTGTTCCGCCTGCGACGCCTGGGCCGCGACCGGCACCACCACGATGGCCACGAGCATGCCGACCAGCGCCAGCGCCTCGCGCCCCCGGCCGTACGCCAGCGCCAGCCCGGTGACGACCGCGATCACGCCCAGCCAGACCAGCCAGGTGAAGGCGGGCGCCGGCGTGTCGAGCCAGCCGAAGTAGCCGAGCATCTGGTGGACGTACGTCTCGGTGTTGCCGAAGGTCTGCCGGGCCGCTTCCTTGGCGGTGAGGGTCTTGGGCGTGTTGATCACCGAGTTGTCGGGATGCGCCCCGGCCCAGAGCAGCGCTCCGGCCGTGGCCAGTCCGAGCAGCGCGGTCCAGGCCCACAGGGCCTTGCGGCGCAGCACGGAGCGCAGGACGCCGCGGTGGGCGAGCAGCAGGCCGAAGAAGACCGCGCCGGAGAACCAGATCAGCCCCAGCGGGCGGATGTTGATCAGTACGAGCCCGCCGATGCCGACCCTCGCCAGCCGCCGGTTCAGCAGCCGCGGATCCGGCGACATCAGGATCGACAGCAGGGCCGTCCACACGAGGACGCCGGCGGCGATCTCACCGCCGCTGGGGTTGACCATGCCGGCCATGTACAGGGCCATCGGCGTGGCCGCGGTGAACACTCCGAGCAGCGCCACCGAGCGCCGGCGCCGCCACTCGGCGGCCGTGACGACCGCACTGGCCAGCAGGGCCGAGCACAGCGCCGCCGACATCAGCCGCATCAGGTACAGCCCCTTGGGGCCGTCGACGAGCAGGCTCGGCCAGCCGGTCACGAGGTAGTACGCCGGGTGGTAGCGGCCGGCGGCCGTGGTGACCTGGACGGTCTTCTCCGAGTGCCCGATCGCGGGCGCGCAGGAGGCGGGCTCGTCCTCGTGCCAGGCGTAGCACTCGTGCTGATGGGGCAGCGGCTTGTACCACTCGGGGAGCCGTACCCCGGTCTCGGCGAACTTGCCCTCGATGCCCGCCACCATGTGCGGGACCATCACCTCGGTGCCGCCGATCTGCCCCCGGGCGACGGCGGCCGCGCGGATGAAGTGGGCGTGCTCGTCCGGGGAGCCGCCGAGCGGGGTGGCGGCGGACCAGGAGGCCGCCAGCGCGAAGAACAGTGCGAAGGCGATGGCCCAGAGCCGCTTCGGGGTCCGGGCCGACCAGTCGGCCAGGCGCGTCAGTGCGGAGATCATCGGTTCCCTCTGGTCATCGGATGTAGCTCAGCCAGCTCTGGTCGCCGTCCTTGGAGCACTCGCCCTTCGGCGCGAACTTCGGACACTTCCCGTCCTGCTGCCGGATGGTGTGCGAGACCCAGGGCAGGATCCGGTAGGTGCCGTCCTGCGCCGGCATGTAGCGGTCGGACATCGAGGAGGAGACCGTGCCGAGCAGCAGGAGCAGGGCGCACAGGGTCCCGATCACGGCGCCCTCGCGGCCGGGGAAACCGGTGCGGACCGCGTCGGGCGCGGACGCGGCGCCGTCCTCGGGTGCGGACGGGGCCCCCTCGGTGGACGCGGTGGCCCCGGACGCCGTGCGCCGCTCGGCCAGCTTCAGCGAAACCAGGTGCGCCACCAGCGCGCACAGGATCAGCCCGCAGTAGAGCAGCTGGTTGTTGGTGCGCGTGTAGAGCTGGACCGTCTGCGTCTCGTACATGTGCGAGGCGATGTACATGCGCATGACCCACGCGCTGATGAACATCGCGGCGATGGTGACGACGAGCGGCTTGCGCAGGCCCAGCCAGATCGCGGCGCCCAGGCACACGAAGGTCACCAGGGCGAACAGCCCGACCCCGCCGAACTCCCCCGGCGGCGGCCAGTCGCCCACCTTGCCGGGCATGTCGGTGCGCCACATCAGGTAGTAGGCCGGGTCGGTGAAGTTGTCGAAGCGGAAGTTGTAGTCCTTGGTGGTCTGCCCTTCCTTCAGCATGACCATCAGGTAGCGCCCGGCCACCACGAGGAACGCCGCCAGGGCGCTGCCCATGAAGGCCGCGCCCTTGAGCCGGCCGCCCTTCCACGGGAAGTAGAGCAGGGCGGCGAAGAGCACGCCGGCGGCGCTCCACAGGAACCAGCCCGAGTACGTGAGGAACAGCACGCCCAGCACCGCGCCGAACCCGGCGCCCTTGAGCAGCAGCGGGCGCCAGCCCTCCGTGCCGCTGCGGCGCAGCGCCACGACCATGGCCACCAGCACCGGGATCAGCAGGACGAGCACGGTCTGGCTGTACGGCTTGTACGAGTCGATCAGCGCGAACGCGGGCACGACGCCGAAGGCCAGCGCCCGTACGGGGCTCAGCAGCATCCGCCAGGCCAGGTACACGAGCGGGCCGAAGGCGGCGGCGCCGAGGATCTGGAGGTCCTTGAAGGCGTACGCGGTGTTGCCGCCGTGGAACCACTCGGCGTAGTAGCCGAGCGTGTAGAGCGGCATCGGCGGGTAGACCGGTGAGCCCGAGGGCAGTCCGTTCGCGACGGCGTGGGCCCATTCGACGATGCGGCCGCTGTCGCCGTTGAGGCCGAACATCGGCCACGGCGTGCCCAGCAGCGCCACGACGGCGCCCGCCGCGACGAACCCGCTGGCCAGACCCGCGAGGGCCGCGGCGGCCAGGCGCGTGGCCAGGTCGAAGTGGCGGCCGCCGCGCAGCCGCATCGCCAGCACCACGGCGCCGATGAACAGGAGCCCGACCAGCGCGAACCGCAGCTGGATCGCGGCCAGCCCGCTGACCTGCGCGATCCGGTTGAGGGGGTTGAGCTTGAAGCCGCGCGCCAGCAGCGGGAGGAGCAGCGCCGCCGCGAACGCCACGGCGGCTTCCAGCAGCAGGAGCCCGCCGCGGGTGCGCAGGGCGCGTCGCGGGGCCCGGGCCCGGTCCGCATCCGAGGACTTCGGGCTGCCGGGGGCGGGCGCGTCCGGTCCGCTCGGGGGAACAGGGCGCACGGCCGCCGACCCCTCGGTACTGACTGTCACTGACGGTGTCCCTACTGCTGGTCGGTGCTCGGCTCGACGGCCGGTCGTCGTCCTCGGCGATCCACAGCCCGGCTCCGGACCCACTGGGGGACGGTGTGGGACGGCCTCGGCGCTTGCCGCCACGCATACTATCGGGCCGCCGGCGACGGCCACCGGCCCCGGAACGGCGTAATCCGCCGCCCTGCGCGGCTCACGTCAGTCGAGGGCCCCGAGTCCGGCGAGCAGGAAGAGCAGCACCCAGCCGCCCACCGAGAGCCAGCCGAGCACCAGCCCGATCGTCGCGAGCCCGGCGCCCTCGTCGCCCCGGGCCCGGATCTGCGCCTTGGCGATGTGCCCGGTGGCCACGGCGCCCAGGCCGGCGGCCCCCAGGGTCGGCAGGCTCAGCACGCCGAGCGCGAGCGAGGTGATCGCCATCCCGTTGACCTGGCGGGCGGGCAGGGGCATGGGCGGCGGCATGGGCAGGGGCATCGGCCCGTACGCGGCGGGCAGCCCCGCCGCGCCACCGAACGGGCCCGGCATCGGCCCGGCCGGCAGGTCCGCGACCAGCTGCGCGAGCTGGCCGTACGTCTGCGCCTTGTACACGGCGTCGAAGCGCTGCCCGTACTCCTCGCGGGAGAGCCGGCCCTCGGCGTACGCGGCCTTGAGCACGTCCACCGTCCGGTCCCGGTCGGTGTGCGAGGCCCGCATCGCGGACTGCGCGGTGGGCGCGGGCTGCCACGGCTGCCCGTACGCCTGCTGCTGAGGGCGGACCGGGTACGGCTGCCCCCACGGCTGTTCGGCCATCCGGCCACCTCCCGAAGCCCCTGCGCGCGGTACGCGTCTCTCCAGGATGGAGGACGAACGGGCCGCCACGATAGTTGCGCGACCCCCGGGCCCGCACCTGTGACGAGGACGACGCGTGTGATGGGGTGGCGGGCATGACCGACTTCGAGACGATCACGGTTCCGTCCCACCTCAGCGGATATCCCGGGGTGGCCTTCGGCGGCTACGTGGCCGGAGTGCTGGCCGCGCGGGCCGCCGCGAAGACCGTGCGGGTGGACTTCCGCCGGCCGGTGCCCACGGACGCCCCGGTCCGGCTCGCCCCGACCGCCGACGGCGGCGCCCGGCTGGTGGACGGCGAGCTCCTGCTCGCCGCGGCCGTCCCCGCCGAGCCGGCGGCGGAGGCCCCCGGGCCCCCGTCATGGGAGCTCGCGTCGGCCGCGGCCGACGCCTATCGGGCGGCGCCCCCGGACGGAATGGTCGACTGCTTCGGCTGCGGCCTGCACCGCACCCCGGACACCGGGCTGCGCCTGCACTGCGGCCGGGTCTGCGGCGCCCCGCTGGTCGCGGCGGCCTGGACCCCGGGTCCCGCCCTCGGCGACTCCGACGGACTGCTGCCGCCCGAGCTGGTGTGGGGTGCGCTGGACTGCCCGGGCAACGCGGCCGGGCGGCTGCTCGACGGCCGGCGGGCCGGCGCCGTCACGGCGGCCCTGACCGTGCGGCTGCTGCGCCCGGTGGAGGTCGGCTCGGACCTCGTCTCGTACGCCTGGCTGCTGGGCAGCGAGGGCCGCAAGTACCGCGTGGGCACGGCCCTGGCCACCGCCGACGGCGACCTGTGCGCGATCGCCGAGGCCCTGTGGGTGGAGCCCCGCCCGCAGGCCTAGGGGGTGTCCGGTGTCCGGGCTACTGCGCGTACGGGTTCTGCTGCGGCGCGGGGTGTCGGTGCTGGTGCGGGTCCGCGTACGGCCGCGCGTACGGCCCGGGCTCCCCGGCCCCGTCGCCCGCCCCGTCCGCGGCGGCCCGCTCCTCGTCCTCGCCGCGCAGCTCCCGGACCATGAGCGTGGCACCGGCCACCGCCCCCGGCATCAGGAACACCGCGACCAGCGGCACCAGGAAGGCCAGCACCAGCGGAACGCCGAAACCGAGCACCATCGCGCGGCGTCCGCGCAGCATGACGAGACGTTCCTTCAGCTCCACCTCGCGGCGCTGGAGCGCCACGGCGGTGAGCTCCTCGGTGAGGAAGAACCCGGACACGCAGAACCCGATCGCGGGGACCACGGTCTGTCCTACGACGGGGATGAAGCCCAGTGCGAAGAGCAGGATCCCGTACAGCAGCACCCGGCCGAGCACCTTGAGGCTGTCGCGGGCCGAGATCCACAGCTCCTTGGCCAGCGGCAGCCCGGATTCCGGGGCGTCGCCGCCGACGCTGCGGTCGACCTGCTCCGAGAGGGACTCGTAGAACGGCTGGCCGATCAGCAGGGTCACCGCGGTGAAGGTGATCACCGCGACGAAGAGGCCGAGGCAGAAGACGAGGGCGGTCAGGAAACCGCGGAAGAGACCGAGCCAGGGAGAGCCCCAGCCGTCGGCGAAGGGCGTGGCCCACGCCGTCAGGTCGTCGGCGCCGTAGCCGAGCCCGATGAGTGCGCCGGTGTAGAGCACCAGCGCGAGCAGTCCGGGCAGCAGGCCGAACCCGAGCCACCGGCCGTTACGGAACACCCATCGCTGTCCGGCCAGCAGATGACCGAATCCCCCCGCAAGATCACGCATGGGGCACAGCTTACGGCGAAGGCCGCACCCCGTGATCGGGGTGCGGCCTCCGCTCGGTGCGAGCGCGATCAGACGGCGAGCTCGACCGTGATGTTGTCGCGGGTCGCCTTGGAGTACGGGCAGACCTGGTGGGCCTTCTCGATGAGGTCCTTGGCGGTGGCGGCGTCCACGTTCGGGATCGAGGCGGAGATCTTGACGATCAGGCCGAAGCCGTCGTCGTTCTTGCCGATGCCGACCTCGGCGGTGACGGTCGAGCCGGAGATGTCCGCGTTCTCGTTTCGGGCCACGACACCGAGCGCACCCTGGAAGCAGGCGCTGTAGCCGGCGGCGAACAGCTGCTCCGGGTTGGTGCCGGCGCCGCTGCCGCCCATTTCCTTCGGCGGGTTCACGACGACGTCGAGCTGGCCGTCGTTGGTCGCGACGCGACCGTCACGGCCGTTCTCGGCGGTGGCGACGGCGGTGTACAGGACGTCGGACTGCTGGATGGACATGTGAAGAGATCCTCCTGGTAATCGCCGTGACTCGCGCCCACGATCACGACGGTGTGGGGTGAGCCTAACCGGTGAAGGAAACGATCATCTTTCCGGTGTTCTCGCCGCGCAGCATGCCCAGGAAGGCTTCGGTCGCCTTCTCCACGCCCTCGAAGACGGTCTCGTCGGCCACGAGCTCGCCGGAGCGCAGCCAGCCGGCGACGTCCTGGACGAACTGCGGCTGGAGCCCGGCGTGGTCGCCGACGAGCACGCCCTGCAGGCGCAGCCGCTTGCCGATGACCAGGGCCAGGTTGCGCGGGCCCGGGGTGGGCTCGGTGGCGTTGTACTGGGCGATCGCCCCGCACAGGGTGGCGCGGCCGTGCACGTTCAGGGAGGAGATGGCGGCCTCCAGGTGGTCGCCGCCGACGTTGTCGAAGTAGACGTCGATGCCCTCGGGGGCGGCCTCCTTCAGCTGCTCGCCGACCGGGCCGTTCTTGTAGTTGAAGGCGGCGTCGAAGCCGTACTTCTCCGTGAGGAGCGTCACCTTCTCGTCCGAACCGGCCGAGCCGATGACCCGGGCGGCGCCCTTGATCTTCGCGAACTGGCCGACGAGGCTGCCGACCGCGCCGGCCGCGCCGGAGACGAAGACGGTGTCGCCCTCCTTGAAGGAGGCCACCTCGAAGAGGCCCGCGTAGGCGGTCAGGCCCGGCATGCCGAGCACGCCGAGGTAGGCGGAGAGCGGGGCGAGGGCGGCGTCGACCTTGGTGGCGTGCTTGGCATCCACGTCGGCGTACTCGCGCCAGCCCAGGCCGTGCAGTACGTGGTCGCCGACCGCGAACCGCTCGTCGGCGGAGGCGACGACCTCGCCGACCGCGCCGCCGTCCATCGGCTGGTCCAGCTGGAACGGCGGGACGTAGGACTTCACGTCGTTCATGCGGCCGCGCATGTACGGGTCCACCGACATGTGCAGGTTGCGCACCAGGATCCGGCCGGGGGCCGGGGCCGCTACCTCGACCTCGCGCAGGGCGAAGTCCTCGGCGACGGGCCAGCCCTGCGGACGGCGGACGAGGTGCCACTCGCGGCTGACGGCAGGGATCTCAGACATGGGTGCTCCCGATCAAGGAATCGAATCGACTGAATACTTCAGCAGGTGAAACAACCATGCTCCTGGATATTTCATGTTGTCAAGTAAATGGGTACTCTGGATCCATGCCCAGTCGCCGCACAGATCCCCTGACCCTTGAGGTTGTCGAGCTCATCGGCTCCGTCGTGGCCCGCTACCACGAGGAGTACGAGGACGCGGCAGCCAGCCACCAGCTCACCGGCGCCCAGGCGCGGGTGCTGAACCTGCTGTCCCTGGAGCCGATGCCGATGCGCCGGATCGCCCAGCAGCTGAAGTGCGAGCCCTCGAACATCACGGGCATCGTGGACCGGCTGGAATCGCGCGGCCTGGTCGAGCGCAGGCCGGACCCGGCGGACCGCCGGGTGAAGCTGGCCGCCCCGACGCAGGAGGGCCTGCAGACCGCGGACCGGCTGCGGGAATCGCTGGACTTCGCGCGGGAACCGCTGGCCGGACTGTCCACGGCGGAGCGGGCGGCGCTGCGGGACCTGCTCAAGCGGATGCTGGGCTGAAGCGCCCGGGGCACCGCTCCGTGTCCTACTCCGTGCAGAAGATCTGCCACCACTTGCACTTGGGCGGCTCCGGCGTGGGACTGGGGCTCGGCGAGGGCGGCTGCGCCGACCCGGAAGCGCTCGGCGACGGCTTCCCCGACTGACTCGGCTTTACGGACGGCCCCGACCCGGTGGCCCCTTTGGTCGGCCCCGTCCTGCCCGACGCGGAGGCGGACACCGTCGGACCCGGCTGCGCGGACCCCTCGGCGGACGCCCCGGGAGCGGCCGACTGCGGACCGCCCGCGGCGGCCTTCGCGGACCCGGAGGCCTTCACCGGCTGCAGCGGCGTGGGCGCGGCGGGGGTCCCCTTGCCGCTCGGCAGCGGACCCGGGTCCTGCGGGCCGTTCCCGTCGGTGAGCACCACCTCGGCCGCGCGGTCGGTCTTCTGCCCCTCGGTGACGATCCGGGCCAGCACGACCGTGCCCCCGGCCGCGAGCGCCAGGCCCAGCCCGAGCGTCAGGAGGGTCCGGCGGCGCCTGCGGTGCGTGGCGCGGCGCCGCGATCCGGCCCGGCCGCCCCGGTCGGCACCGGACAGCACGACGAGCGAGTCCGCGAACGGATCGGCGAACGGGTCCTCTGCCTCGGCCCGCGCGGAGCCGTACGGGCCTGCGGGCACGGCGGACACCCCGGGTGCGGCGGGCGGCAGGTACTCGATCGGGGTACCGCAGCCGGCGCACGCCAGGGCGCCGTTGAGGTGTCTCCGGCACGCGTGGCAGTAGTCCATGACGTCCGCACGCTACGTGGTCCCCTGCAACATCCGTATCGCGGGTTCGTGGAGGTCCTGTGTGGAATCGTTGCCTCCATGACTGCGTCCGCAACCCCGGGATCCTTCGGTCCGGCCGCCTTCCAACTGGTGCTGCTGCGTCGGATGGCGGACTTCCGGCCGGACCTCGCCGAGGCGGCGCGCCGCAGCCTCGGCGCCTCGCTCGCCGAGCAGCGGGAGGCGAACAAGCGCTGGCAGGCGATGGTGCGCTCGCCCCGCTCGCGCGGTGCGCTGGCCCGCTACCGCTCGGTGCTCGGGCCGCCGCAGTCCACGGCCGCCCGCACCATCGGCGATCTGGAGTGCGAGGCCCTGCTGTGGCCGGTGCCGCTCTGGCCGGACCTGCGCTTCGAGGTGCTGGCGGCGCCGGACGGGGCGGTGTGGAACGAGTGGCTGATCCGGGCCCCGGGTGCGCCGGGGCCCGTACTGCGGACCCCGGAGGACCTGTCGCCCTGGTCGGCCACCGTGGACGAGGTGGCGCGGGCCTTCGCCCCGGTGCGCCCGCTGGAGGGCACCGCGCCGACCCGGTGGCGTCTGGCGTTCGGTGCGCAGGGGCGGCCGTGCGTGGCGGAGTTCACGTACGGCCTGCTCCAGCGCGTCGCGGTCGACGGGGTCGAGGTTTAGGGGACACACCCCTACGAGGCGAGGAAGGCCCGGACCCCGGCCGAGGTGGCGTCGTCCCCCAGCAGGTCGTTGTGGCCCAGGCAGCCGACCGGCGTGTTGGCCGCCCCGGCAAGCGGGACGCTGTCGTCGGGGTTGACGACCTCGTCGCAGTTCGACCAGAACGTCGCGTACTTCACCGCGCCCGGGGTCTCGTCCCCCGCGTTCAGGTTCTTCACGACGTACGAACCGGGGGTCATGTCCCGGCAGGCCTGGTCCCACAGGGCGCAGGCCCAGGCGGTGGAGGTGCCGTGGTTGGGGCCGGCCAGCGAGACCCAGTGGTCCACGGTGGCGGTGCCGCCGCCGAACTTCACGTACCAGCGACCGACCAGCGAGCCGAGCGAGTGCGCCACGATGTCGACCTTGGCGGCGCCGGTCTGCCGGCGGACCTGGTCGACGTACGCGCCGAGCTGCCCGGCCACGACCTCGTTGACCGACCGGTGCGTGTCGTAACCCCACGAGAAGAGCTCGGAGTCCGCGTACCCGGCGGCGCGCATGTCCTCGCGCAGGCCGCCCCAGACGCCCGGGTCGGCGTTGTAGCCGTGGATGAAGACGACCGGGTTGTGCGACTGCACAGGGGTGGCGGCCCGGGCCGGGAAGGGTGCGAGGAGCGCCAGGCAGAGCGTCAGGAGCGCGAGCAGTCTCTGGCGGGGCGTCAGCATGGGGTCCCCTTTACCTTGTTACGCGCGAGTAGCGCGGTCAGTGGCGGCATCGTGCTGCCTGTCGGTACAGAAATCCACCCCCGTGCAGCACCTCGCGCCCCGTGCGACACACCCGGCCGGAGCAGCACAACGGGCGGTATGACCCGTTCGCCCGAGAAGATATGAAATGCAACCGGCAGCCGCCGGACTCTTGCGCCAGCGCTCTCGGGAGGATCTGCCGTGACCGTCAGTCTTGAGCAGTTGCGCCGCTGCCACGTCGCCGTCGACCTGGGAGCAGCCAGGACCCGCGTCTACGTCAAGGGCGCCGGCCTGGTCGTCGACGAGCCCAGCGTCGCCGCCGTCAACACCCGCACCGGTGCGCTCATCGCCGTCGGCACCTTCGCCGAACGGATGACGGGCCGCACGCCCGACTACATCCGCGTCGTCCGCCCCGTCTCCGGCGGCACCGTCGTCGACATCGAGATGGCCCAGCGCATGCTGCGCCACCTGCTCGGCGAGAAGCTGCGCCGCGCCCTGCGCCGCAAGCCCCGGCTGCGGGCCGCCGCCTGCACCCCGCACGACGCCGACCCGCTCGCGCAGCGGGCCGCCGTGGAGACGATGGTCGGGCTCGGGGCCCGGCGCGTCGAGCTCGTCGACACCCTGATCGCGGCGGCCGTCGGCTGCGGCCTGCCCGTGGAGCAGCCGACCGCGACGATGATCATGGTGTGCGGGGCCGCCGCGACCCAGATCGCCGTCCTCTCCCTCGGCTCGATCGTCACCGCCCAGCGGATCCCGGTCGGCGGCGAGGCCATCGACCACGCCGTCGTCCAGCACCTGCGCCACGCGCACGAACTGATGCTCCCGAGCCAGGCCGTCCGGCCGCTCCAGGTGGCCCTGCACGGCAACGGCATCACCGGCGGGGGTCCCTCCTCCACCCTCATCCACGGCCGCGACGTGGCCACCGGGCTCGCGCGTTCCGTCCAGGTGGACACCGCGGCCGTCCGCGACGCCATCCACACCCCGCTGACCGCCGTCCTCGACGGCATCGGCAAGGTGCTGCGGGACTGCCCGCCGGACCTGGTCGCCGACCTGACGGACCGGGGGATCATGATGGTGGGAGGCAGCGCACTGCTGCCGGGCCTGGACCAGATGCTGCGCGACGCCACCGGAATGCCCGTCGCCATCGCGGAACGTCCGGACGTGTGCGCCGTGCTCGGTCTCGGCATGATGCTCGAAGGGAAGATCGCCCCGATGGTCCTCAACCCGCTGGCCGAATGACGAACGAGGTGCCCGAGCCGGCCGATCCCGCGGAAGGGGCCCGTCTGCCCGTACTCCTGGAGGCGGTGCTCAGCGTCGGCTCCGAACTGGAGCTGCAGGCCACCCTCCAGCACATCGTGGACTCGGCGACCGAGCTGTGCTCGGCCCGGTACGGAGCGCTCGGGGTCATCGACCCCGAGCGCCTCCGGCTGACCGAGCTGTACACGGCCGGGCTGAGCGAGGCGGAGCGCGCCGCGATCCCCCGGCTGCCCGACGGGCGGGCGGGCGTGATCGGCGCGCTGATCACCGATCCGCGCCCGCTGGTGCTGGAGGACCTGTCGACGGACCCCCGCTCCTCGGGGTTCCCGCCGGGCCATCCCGTCATGCACAGCTTCCTGGGCGTCCCGATCCGGGTCCACACCGAGGTCTTCGGCAACCTCTACCTCACGGAGAAGCAGGGCGGCGGACCCTTCACGGACGAGGACCTCGCACTGGTGCGGGTCCTGGCCTCGCAGGCGGGGATAGCGATCGGCAACGCGCGGCTGTACGAGACGGCGCGCCGCCGGGAGCGCTGGATCGAGGGCGCCGCCGCGGTCACCACGACCCTGCTGGCCGGCCGCCCGGCCGCCGACGCGCTGATGTGCGTGGCCGAACGGGCCCGGCTCCTCGCGGACGCGGCGGCCGGGGTGGTCCTCCAACCGACCCCGGAGGGCGGCATGGAGATCGTGGCCGCCTCCACACAGGGGGACCCCGGGGACCTGGTCGGGACGGCGATCGCCCCCGGCTCACCGGTCCTGGTCCAACTCCTCGGCGGCGAGCCCGTCTTCATAGTGGACTCGGCGACGGACCCCCGGATGACCACGCACGTGCGGGAACGTTTCGGCCCGAGCATGATGCTGCCGCTCCAGAGCGGCGGCCAGCTGATCGGCACCCTGGCCCTGCCGCGCGCCCGCGGCGGCCGCCCGTACGACGCCGTGGACCGGCTGCTGGCCTCGCAGTTCGCCTCCCAGGCCGCGCTGGCCCTCGTACTGGCGGACGCGCAGCACGACCGCGAGCAGCTGGCCGTCTACGAGGACCGGGACCGGATCGCGCGGGACCTGCACGACCTGGTGGTCCAGCGGCTGTTCGCGACGGAGATGATGCTGGAGAGCACGAAGAAGCGCTCGGCCTCCGCGCCGGCCGGGGACACGGTCGGCGACGAACTGGGCCGGGCCGTGGATGAGCTCGACTCCACCATCCAGGAGGTCCGCACCGCCATCTTCGCCCTCCAGCAGCCGCCGAGCGACGCCCCGACGACGGTTCGCGGCCGGATCCTGCGGGAGACGGGCGGGGCGGCGGTCCTGCTGGGCTTCCAGCCGTCGGTCCACTTCGCGGGCGCGGTGGACGCCCTGCTCCCGGAGCCGGTGGCGGGCGACCTGATGTCGGCCCTGCGCGGCGCCCTGGCCGCGGCCCACCGCCGCTCGCAGGTCGCGTCGATCGAGGTCGAGGTGGACGCGAACCCGACCCGCGTCCGCCTGACGGTCACGGACGACGGCCACACGGAGTCGGGAACGCGGGGTACGACGCTCAACTGGGAGTCGGCGCTCTAGGGGGTGTCCCTCTGGGCGGTGGCGGGCCCGTGGGCGCCCTTGAGGGCGATCCGGGTACTGGACTGCGCCACGCCGGCCTCGCGCTTGAGCCGGCGCAGCAGTGCGTCGAGCGCGGCGGGGTCGGCGGCGCGGGCCCGTACGAGGTAGTCGTACTCCCCGGTCACGTGCACCACTTCGGTGATCCCGGGAAGCCTCACGACCTTCTCCTCGAACTCCTCGTTGGTGGTGTCCTGCCGCAGGCTCAGGTCGATGAAGACGACGAGCCCGCCGCGGGTGTCGGCGGCCGGATCCACGATGACGGTGAACCCGCGGATCACCCCGTCCCGCCGCATCCGGCGCACCCGGTCGGCGGTGGCGTTGGCACTGAGCCCGACGCGCACGCCGAGATCGCGGTACGAGATCCGCGCATCCTGCTGCAGGATGCCGAGGATTTCCCTGTCGAGGCGGTCCATACGGCGATTCTCGCAGCGAAGCCCGATAAGCGCCGCTGCACCCGATGCCGTTGACCCCACCCTCGTCCGCATGAACGGACTTCTCTCCCCCGCCCTGTCCGGGGCGGTCGCGGGCCTGGGCGTGGCCATGCCGATGGGCGCCATGAGCGTGCTGCTGCTCCAGGAGGCGATGCGGCACCGCCGCACGGCGATGGCCGCGGCGGCGGGCATCGCGACGGTGGACCTCGCCTATGCGGCCCTCGCCACGGCCCTCGGCCCCTGGGTGGCCTCCCACGTGACACCGGTCGAAGCCTGGATCCGCCTCCTGTCGGCGACCGTCCTCCTGTCGATCGCGGCCCACGCCCTGTACCGCAGCCGCGCCCTCCCGGTAGCGGAGCCCTCGGCGGTGACGAAGCCGCCCGCGCCGCCGGGGCCGCGGCTCAGCCCCGTCCCACCGGGCCCGCCGGCCGTCGAGGCCCGGGCCCCGGAGCCCCGCCCCGGCGTTCCGGCTCCGCCGATCGCGCATCCGGCCCCGCCGGTACGGAAGGCACAAAGGTCCGGGGACGCCCGGACGGCCTTCGGACGGTACGTCGCGCTCACCGCCGTGAACCCCACCACCGCCCTCTACTTCGCCGCCCTCACCACCGCCCAGGCCTCCACCCTCACCGCCCCCGCCACCGCCGCCGCCTTCCTGGCCGGCGTGGCCATCGCGTCCCTCCTCTGGCAGCAGGCCCTCGTCGCCATCGGAGCCGCCGCCGGCCGCCGCATCTCCCCCGCCGCCCGCGCCTGGACCTTCCGCCTGGGCTACGGCCTGGTCGCCGCCTACGCCCTCAAGCTGGCCTTCCCGCTGCCGTAGGGGGTGCCTCGTCGATCAGCCAGGGCGCCCGCCCGATCGACGAGACAACCCCTAGGTCGGCGCGAGCCGGGCCCCATAGGGTGATCCCGTGACGACGACCCGCCTCTCGGCCCGCGCGGCCATCGCCTCCGTGGCCGACCCCGGCAGCTTCGCCGAACTCCCCTCCCCCCACCGGGATTCCGCCCCCGACGGGCCGCTGGCCTGGGCCGGATACGACGACTCCCGGGCCCGCGCCACCGCCCGCACCGGCGAGCAGGAGTCCGTCGTCACCGGAACCGCCCTCATCGGCGGCCGCCCGGCCGCCGTGATCTCCTTCGAGTTCGGCTTCCTCGGCGGCTCCCTCGGCGAACGCACCGGAGACCGGCTCGAAGCCGCCTACACCTACGCTCGCGAACACCGCCTCCCCCTCGTCTCACTGATCGCCACCGGCGGCTCCCGCATGCAGGAGGGCATGCTCGCGCTGACCCAACTCCAGCGCGTGGCCCGCCAGTCCGTCCTGACCCGGGCCGCCGGGCTGCCGCAGATCGCCGTGCTCCGCGATCCCACCACCGGCGGCGGCTGGGCCACCCTCGGTGCCGGGGCGGACGTCGTGCTCGCGCTCCCGGGTGCGCAGGTCGGCTTCGCGGGCTCGCGGGTGCGGCCGGCGGACGCGGATCCGGCGGCGTACACCGCCGAGGGGCAGTACGCCTCCGGGCACGTGGACGCCGTCGTCCCGCCCGCCGAGCTGCCGGCGACCCTCACCGACTGGCTGCGGGTGCTGGCCGCGCCCCGCTCCGCCGAACCGGTCGAGCCCCCGGCCGCACTGGCCGACGTACCGCCCCCCAAGACCGGCTGGGACGCCGTCCGGCTGGCCCGCCACCCCGGCCGGCCGCACGCCGAGGCGTACCTGGACGCGTACTTCGGCCTCCGGCTGCCCCTCTCCGGCGACCGGGCGGGCGGCACGGACCCCGGGATGCTGTGCGGGTTCGGGCTGCGGGAGGGGCGGGCCGTCGCGTACGCCGCCCAGTGCGGCACCGCCACCCGCCCGGCCGGATACCGTACGGCGGCCCGCGTCATCCGCCTCGCGGACCGCCTCGGGATCCCCGTGCTCACCCTGGTCGACACCCCGGGCGCCGCCAACGACGCCGCCGCGGAGCACGCCGGCGCCGGCGCGGCCATCGCGGACGCCTTCGCGGCGCTCGCGGCGGCCGCGGTCCCGGTGACCACCCTCCTGATCGGAGAGGGCGGTTCGGGCGGAGCCCTCGCGCTGGCCGCGCCGGGGAACACCTGGGTCACCCCGGACAGCTACTTCTCCGTGATCGCCCCCGAACTGGCGGCGGCCATCCTCAAGCGCCCCGCCTCCCAGGCCCCGTCCACCGCGGGCCAGCTCCGCATCCGCCCCCAGGACCTGGTCGCCCTGGGCGTGGCGCGCGGCGTGGTCGGCCCCGCCTGACCCGACTCCCCCGCGTTGTCAGAGGCTTCGGCCAGGATGTGCGTCATGACGGACGGAATGACTTGGCTGGCGGTCCCCGAGTCGATCGCCTTCGGCGGGTACAGCGTGGTGATGGCCCGCGGGCTCACCCCGGAGGAGCTCGTCGGGCGCCTCACGGAGAACCTCCGGTACGGGCCCGAGCACACCGCCGTACCGGTGGGCGACCTCACCGGATCCGAGCTGCTCGCCCTCCTGGACGGCCACGAGGACATCGGCCTGCGCTACGGCCGCTGCGGCGACTGGTCCTACACGGTCGCGTACGGGGGCTGGACGGGCGGGTTCTGCGGCGGGCTGCCGCTCTCCCGCGGGGGCGTGGACATCTGCCACCTGGAGTTCGAGGAGGAGAACGGCAAGCCGGTCCCGCCGCAGTTCGCGCACTTCCGCGACGAGGTCGTACTCAGTGCCTTCAACCTGCACCTGGACGGCTCCTGGGGCTACGACGGGGTCGACGGCGAGCCCGGGACGGCCTCCCGGCTGCAAGCCGGACTGACCGCCGCGGGGCTCCCGGCGGACGAGGGCACGGACGACGACGCGGACGACCGGGAGGTCCACCGCACCGCCCTCGGCGTGCTGGAGCGCCACTTCGGCCTCTCGCTGCCCCGGGAGGAGATCGTGAGCGGCACGCTCCCGGCGGTACTCCTGGAACCGGCGTAGCCCGCGGGCGGGCAGGCCGCGCGCAGCGGCGGCCCGTGCCTCCCCTTCACGGCCGTCCGGATCGCGAGTACCGCGCCGGGCTGGTCCCCACGTACCGCCCGAAGTGCCGTGTCAGGTGCGCCTGGTCGTAGAACCCGGCGGCCGTGGCCGCCGCGGCCGGGCCCATTCCGGCCAGCAGCAGCCGTCGCGCCCGGGCCACCCGCCGACCGGTCAGGTACGCGTGCGGCGGCAGCCCGTACGCCCTCCGGAAGCTGCGGATCAGGTGGGTGGGGTGGACGTGTCCCAGCTCCGCCGCTGCCTCCGCCAGGGTGATCCCCTCGACCACCCGTGCGTCGAGCAGCTCGCGCAGCCGTACGGCGAGCCCCGCGCCCGGTCCGCCACCGCGGGCCGGCTCCCGGCCCGCCAGCCGGATCCACAGCCGCTCCCGGACGAAGGCCAGCCACGATTGCGCCTCGAAGCCCTCGGTCGGCGGCGAGTGCCGTGGGCCCAGGGCGAGGTGCAGCCCCTGCACGCGCTCCAGCAGCGGGCGGTCGAACAGCAGCGGCGTGTCGACGGCGGCCCCGGCCAGGCGCTCCGGGAGGACCGAGGCGTCGAGGTACAGGACCCGTTTGCGGAATCCGGCCTCGGTGACGGTCCGTCCGTCGTGCACGACCCCGGGCGGCAGCAGGATCACCGCGTCCGAGACCCCGATCCCGTGCCGCTCCCGGTCGAGCGCGAAGTCGACGCGGCCGCCGTCCAGGATCATCAGGGCCCAGGTGTCGTGGACGTGAGCCGGGTACGCGTGGTCGGTGAAACGGGCGTGGAAGACCTCGGCGATGCCGGGGACCGACGGCTGCCAGGCGGAGACGGTGCTGCGCGGACGGGTCGCGGCCATGCCAGGAACGTACAAGACGGCCCCCCGGCCGCTGCGGCAGCCTCTCCCCATGACGACGAACCCTACGCACGCGACGCAGCCGACGCACGCGGTGAACATCGCGCGGAAACTGTCCGCCTTCGACGAGCAGTGGGCCCCGCGCCGCATCGCCCGGATCAACGACTACGAGGTCAAGGCCGCCAAACTCCAGGGCGAGTTCGTGTGGCACGCCCACGAGGACACCGACGAGCTGTTCCTCGTCGTCAGCGGGACCCTCAGGATCCGCCTCCGCGACGCGGAGGTGACCGTCGGCCCCGGCGAGCTGTACGTCGTCCCGCGCGGGGTCGAGCACTGCCCGGTGGCGGACGAGGAGGTCTCGATCCTGCTGTTCGAGCCGGCCGGCACGGTCAACACGGGCGACGCGGGCGGCGAGCGCACCCGGGAGCCGGTCGACGCCTGAGCCGTCCCCGGGTCTCGCGCGTCAGGCGGCCCGGACGCGTCACGCCTGCGGCGACCTCGCGTCGTACCGGGCGAACCCGCGCCAGCGCACGGCCAGCAGGAGCAGCACCAGTACGCATCCCAGCCCACCGCCCGTGATCGCCACGGCCGGGGAGGTCAGGTCGGCGGTGGTCCCGGCGAGGAAGTCCCCGAGCCGGGGTCCGCCGGCGACCACCACGATGAACACGCCCTGCAGCCGACCCCGCATCTCGTCCGGGGTCGCGGCCTGCATCATCGTGGAGCGGAACACCATGGAAATGGTGTCGGCCCAGCCCGCCAGGGCCAGGAAGAACAGCCCGAGCCACAGGTTGCGGGTGAGCCCGAAGACGGCGATGGCCAGCCCCCAGGCGGCCACGGAGATCAGGATCGCCAGCCCGTGCCGGCGGATCCGCCCCTGCCAGCCGGAGAACAGCCCGCCCAGCAGCGCCCCGACGGCGGGGGCCGCCACCAGCAGGCCGACGGTCTTGGCGTCGCCGCCGTACCAGAGCACGGCGATGGCCGGGAACAGCGCCTTCGGCTGGGCCAGCACCATGGCGGCCATGTCGGAGAAGAAGGTCATCCGGATGTTCGGCCGGGTGCCGAGGAAGCGCAGTCCGTCCAGCACGGAGGCCCGCCCCCGCTTGCCGCCCTCCCGCTCGGGCAGCATCGCGGGCAGCCGCCACACCGCGTAGAGCGCGGCGCAGAAGGTGACGGCGTCGATCAGGTACGCGGCCTGGTAGCCCCACCAGCCGACGATGAGCCCGCCGAGCACCGGGCCGATCATCGTCCCGGAGGTCATCGTCACCGAGTTCAGCGCGTTGGCGGCGGGCAGCTGCTCGGTCGGCAGCAGCCGCGGGATCATCGCGGAGCGGGCGGGTCCGTTGAGGGCGCCGCAGACCGCCTGGAGCGCGACGACCGAGTACAGCAGCCAGACCCGGTGGTAGCCGAGGAGCGCGGCGCCGGCCAGGGCGATCGAGAGGGCGGTCAGACCGAGGGAGCTGTACAGGCCGAGCTTGCGCCGGTCGACGGTGTCGGCGATGGCGCCGCCGTAGAGGCCGAAGACGACGAGCGGGACGAGGGAGAAGAGGCCGACGAGCCCGACCGAGAAGCTGGAGCCGGTGATGTCGTACACCTGGAGCGAGATCGCGAGGGCGGTCATCGCCTGGCCCATCCAGGAGATGGTGCTGCCGACCCACAGCCGCCGGTAGTCCGGGGACGTGCGCAGCGGGGTCAGGTCCGCGAATATTCGCGTGGGGCGTCGGGCGGGGGCGGGTGTGGGGGTGCTCGTACCGGTCACAGCGGATGATAACCAGCGGCCGTTCGGCGACCCCAGGCATTAACGAGCCGGGACTCGTCCCCGCCGGTGCGCGTCCCTGCCGGTGCCCCTGCCGGTGCCCCTGCCGGTGCCCCTGCCGGTGCTCCTGCCGGTGCCCGTGCCACGGCCCCTGCCCGTGCCTCTATCCGCGCCCCTGCCCGCACGCGCACCGGCACCAGTCGCCCCACCCGGATCCACGGCATCAGACCGGGCCGGTCCTTGCCGGTAACTCGCCACTATCACACGACATTTGACTGAATCGACGTGCGCTCCTGCGCTGCCGTTCCACTCATGATGAAACGACTCGTATGTCCAGGGAGGCGTAGTGATCGAACCTGGCAACAGCACCACGAGCACCGGCAGCGCGGACAACGGAGTCCACGCGACCCCTCTCACAGCCCCGCTGACCGTGGGGGTCGAGGAGGAGTTCCTCCTCGTCGACTCCCGTACCCTGCGGGTGGTCCCGGCCGCCCCGCTCGTCCTGGCCACCGCTGCGGGCCTGCCCCACGAAGTGCACCCCGAGGGCACCCGCTACCAGGTGGAGATCTCCACCCCCGTCGCCGATTCGGCGCCCGTACTGCGCGCGGAGCTCGCCACGCTGCGGCGCACCCTCGCCCGGGCGGCCCGCGCCCACGGCTGCCGGCTGCTGGCCGCGCCCTCGCCGGTCGTTGCGGTGGAGGGGCCGCTGCACCTGACCGACGACGAGCCGCGCCAGCGCGAGCAGCACCGCCGCTTCGGCTCGCTGACCGACACCCTCGTCAGCTGCGGCCGCCACATCCACATCGGCACCTTCGACGTGGACACGGCGGTGGCGGTGTCGAACAGGGTCAGACCATGGCTGCCCACGCTGATCGCGCTGGCCGCCAATTCGCCGTTCTGGGGCGGCCGTGACACGGGTCACGCCAGCTGGCGGGCGATGGCCTGGTCGGGCTGGCCCTCGGCCGGGCTGCCCCCGCACTTCACGTCCACGGCCCACTTCCGGCGCTCGGTGCAGACCCTGCTCGGCTCGGGGGCGGCCCTGGACACGAAGATGGTCTATTGGGACCTGCGCCCGTCCGGGCACTGGCCGACGCTCGAAATCCGGGCGCCCGACATGTCCCCGGACATCGACACGGCGATCCTCCAGGCGGAGCTGGTCCGCGCCCTGGTGGCGACGGCCCTGCGGGACATCGAGGAACTGCGTCCCGAGCCGGCGCTGCGGGACGACGTACTGCGCCTCGCGCGCTGGCGGGCGGCCCACGACGGGCTGGAGGGCTTCGGCCTCGACCCGTACACGGGGGCGGAGATCCCGGCGGCCGACCTGGCGGAGGCCCTGCTGGACCTGGTCGCCCCGGAACTCGCGGCGTCGGACGAACTCGACCACGCGGCCAAAACCCTGGGAGGCCTCTTGCGCGACGGCTCGGGCGCCCACCGCCAGCGCGCGGCCTACGCCCGCCGCCAGGACCTGAACGACGTACTGCGCCACCTGGCGGACGAAACGGAGAACTTCTAGCCCGCCGCCGGCCCTGAGCCGCCGAAGCCGCAGGTGCGCTCGTTTCCGCACCTGCGGCCCCGGGGGGCGCCGGCGGGACGTACCGCGCGCATGCGGGGCCCGGGCCGGGCGCGCAGCATGGAGGTGCGGCCCCCTCGCGCCGCCGGACCGAGGCGATCACCGCGGCCGGCGCCGGTCCTGGGCGGGCCGGCGTGCCTCCGTACACCTGGAGCCCCACATGTCCCGCCTCCCGCTCCCCGGCAGGTCCCGGACCGCCTGCGCCGTCTTCGCGGCCGGGCTGGCAGCCACCCTGACCGTCCTGCCGGGCGGCGCCGCCCACGCCTTCACCGGCGACAACCACGAGGACGTCACCCGGGCGGCACTGCCCTGGGAGCCCGTCACGCTGACCGCGATGGCCGACGCCCACGACGGGGCCGTCAACGCCAACGACCGCCGCCCGTACTTCGACGTCGGCGCCCTGCACTGCGACAACGCCGACTACCTCGCCCCCCGGTACTCCGCCGGCTACCCCCGCACCAGGGACGAGGCGACCACGGAGCTCCTCGCCTGCATCCGTACGTCCGTCGCCCGCTTCCGCAACGCGGTCCGGGCCGCCGACGGCCTCGTCGACGCCCACGGCACAGTGCGCGCCGATCAGAGCGACCTGTCCACCCCCTGCGCGTGGGACGAGAAGCCCGGACGGGCCAAGTGCGCCGTGCTCGAACAGCTCGGCCGCGGCTGGCACCAGATCGAGGACTTCTACTCGCACTCCAACTGGAGCGACCGGTCCGCCGCCGGTCCGATCGGCCTCGACAACCCGCCCGGTCTGGAGCGGACGGACCACCCGCCGTTCCTCGACATCCGCCGCTACAGCGCCATGAAGGACGCCGACTGGACCCGGGACGCGCGCGGTCGGATCCCCTCGGACCTCGCCACGGGCTGCTACCCCGACTTCGACTCCACCGGCGTCAAACCCGCCGACTGCGACGGCCGCGTCGCCCACAACCGCACCCTGAACAAGGACACCGCCGCATCCGCGCGCGCGAAGACCGGCGCAAGGGCGGGCGACAACTTCCGCCGGGCGACCGCCGGGGCCACCGCCGAACTCACCCGCCAGTGGAACGACTTCAAGGCGGAGCTGCTCGCGGCGTACCCCGATCAGGGGCGCGGCGCGCAGATGGTCTGCGCCATCGTCCACGACGACCCGGCCGCCGCGTGCCCCTGACCGGCGGCCTGCCCCTGACGCTTCAGGCCGCCTGAGGGGTGAAGGAGAACAACGCGTCCGCTCCCGGCCGCACGACGCCGTAACTGCTCTCCGGCACCTCGTTCCAGGCACCGGGCAGATCGCCGAGGGGCTCGGAAACGACCAGGCGGGTCTCGTCCGAGACCTCTCGCAGGAACGCCACGTCGGGGTGGAGCCTGCGCAGACTGTCCACGCGGCTGCTGTAGAACAGCGACCTCGACTTCCCCTGGCTGGAGTAGCGGAAGGCCCAGACGCTCTCACCGTCGCTCACGGCCACCGTCATCTGCAGCGGGAACTCCACTCCGTGCTCGCGGCCGATGCGCTCCACGACTCCGGCCATCCGCGCCACGGCGCCCGGCGGGTCCTGGTCCAGGCCGAAGGTGACGGCGAGGTAGAACATCACTTCGGAGTCCGTCGTCCCCTCGATGTCGACGAACAGCGCGGGGTCGACGAGCAGGCAGAGCTCCCGGCGGATGAGGTGGAAATCGGCGATGGCCCCGTTGTGCATCCACAGCCAGCGGCCGTGCCGGAAGGGGTGGCAGTTCGTCTGCTGCACCGCCGTTCCGGTCGACGCCCGGATGTGGGCGAAGAACAGCGGGGACTCGACGTGATCGGCGATCTCCCGCAGGTTGCGGTTGTTCCAGGCGGGCCCCACGTCCCGCAGGACCGCCGGAGTACTGGCGTGATCCGTGTACCACCCGATGCCGAAGCCGTCGCCGTTCGTCGTCTCCACACCCAGTCTGGAGTGCAGGCTCTGATCGATCAGCGAGTGCGCCGGCTTGTACAGGATGGTGTCGAGCAGAAGGGGCGAACCTGAATACGCGAGCCATCGGCACATGGGGCGACCACCTGTTTCCTCGTTCTCCAACGCGGTCCGGCGGCGGTTCGAGGGCAGACTCCAGCGGTTCGGAAAGCGAAGACCGGGGGTTTCCCCGCGCCTCGGGGAGGACCGCTGCGTGTCGTCACTACGCCCGCCACCGCTCCGCGAACCCCTGATCTACCGGCAGTCCCATGGTCGGTCCATCTCCTGGTGATCGCCACGCGGGCGGAACGAGGCACGGCACCGCGAGGGCGAGACGCTGTCGGCGCAGCCGGGTGAAGGAGGACTCGACATTGACCACGCTGCGCGTGGCGGCCCGAAGGCCCCGGTCCTGAGCCGGACTTCAGGCCAAGACTCCGCGAGCGGCCCTCGTCCGTGCACCGCAGGCTCCACCGAGACCGCTTCCCGCTTCCGGTGCGGACGCGCCGACGCCGGCACGAGCCGGGAGCTCTGGACCGTGATCACGAACACGCCCGGAGCCCGCCGAGCCCCTATCCCGGCAACAAAAAACCGCAGGTCAGAACGTTTCTTCTGACCTGCGGCACGGTGGGGCGGGTGGGACTCGAACCCACGGCCGACGGATTATGAGTCCGATCGAGGACAGTCCGGAGGATGCCGCCGGATGATCCACTCTGCCGTTTTGGCTGGTCGTTGGCTACGAGCGCCGCCTTGGAGGGACGCCCCGTGCTGCCTCATTCTTGAGCGTCCGTTCCCATCGGGTTCCCAACTCTCACCCCGGTAATCGCATCGCTGAGCAGGCGCGGGTGGCGCCGACGCAGTTCCCCCGTCGGCGCCGCCCGCCAGCCACAAAGAGCGCCCTCAGGAGTCAACGATGATCAGCTTGCTACAGGTGACGACCCTGTGCGTCGGCCACGTACTTCTTAATTTCCACCAACCCCGGATAGGGGCCACCTGACGCTCGATTCTCGTCAGCATAAGAGGGCCGAAAATGCTCAAATCGAAAGAACTCATTCAGCCCGCGAGTGACGGAAACGTGCCCTTCATCGAAGCGATAGCCGGGGTCGATCTCGTCTCGAATTCGATCACAGAGCATGTTGACTGCCGCCGTGGCATGGTAGACAAGCTCATGGATCAGATCGACATTGAAGTCGAATTCGTCTCCATACTGCTTATAGAGATTTTCGTCCCAATCGATCTCTTTATGCTTCTCTCGAAGGCAAAATCGGTCACGCATATTTCGGTGGTATGCGAATTCTCGATCGATGACACCGATCAGATCCCTCCAGACATCCAGAAAGACCCTCACCGCTCGCTGAACACCTGGAAAGTGCGCTGTGGGCCACGTTCGATTACTCAACCAGATCACAGTTTCGGAGTAACGCTCGAACCTATCTCGGTTCATTACCGGGGAAGGCTCCAGGAGAGATGAGGTCCAACCATCCCACTCATCCAAGTCGACCCTGCGGCTCAACTCACTAATGAACCTGGAGAAACGCTCGACAGCTTCCTCGTTCCCCCGCGTCGACCTTTCCATGCTTCGATCGACCGCCGCTTCATGGTCTTTTTTCATGTCGAGAAGAACTTCGACAGGGAAGTACCTTCCGCCAGCCGCATCGATCACCTTATGATGCTCCTCGCAGAGCAAAATAAGATTCGAATAGCTATCCCTGACCTTTTGTGGCATTTCCAGATCGGCTCGGGGGCCATTATCCGACTCTGCGACTATGTGGGCTTCCTCTCCCAGAGTCACACTATGCGCAGCTTGCGGAGTGTCAATATATTCCCCGATCTCCCTAATTAGCTTCTTTGCGCATTCCGGGAACGCGCACCTCCCGCCTGATTGGCCCCATAGACGCTTACGGTCAGCTGTAGAAATCCCCACACCGCTCCGTCCGCAAAATAGTGTTGGCGACATAGTGCAGGATGGTGAAGCCAACTTGCACTGTTTTCGCGGGATTACAGGACCTACCACCCCACCGTGGTTGACACGCGCTGCTGCCTCTGAGATGAACGTCAACGCTCCACACGAGCCTGCCGCTGTCGGTACCTTGCTAATGAGCTGGCCCGAAGGCGCCGTCACCTCGACAGGTACGCCAGGCCGCGCAGGCACAGGGGGTGCGCTGATGTTGGAGGAAGCCGAGGAGATCGGTCGTCGCGTCCGGCGGGCACGGCTGCGGCTCGGCATGCCGCAGGCCGACCTCGCCGCCGCCCTGGGCAAGACACAGGGCTGGGTGTCCAAGATGGAACGCGGCCTGATCGAGCTGGACCGGGTCGGGCTGCTCAACCTCGTCGCCGCCGAGCTGCACGTGCACCCCAATGACCTGATCGGCCGGCCATACGCGAGTAGTCCCGCCGAGAATCAGTGGCAGGTCTCGGCGGCGTCCATCCTGCGCGAGCTGCGCCGCTACGACCTCGCGCCGATCTTCGACGGCGCTCCGCGCGCGTCCGGTGAGCTGTGGCGGGACATGACCCGCCTGCACCGTCTCCGCGACGCCGCGGCCAACACGGCGATCCTCGCGACGCTCCCCGACCTCCTGCGCGAGGCCCGCGCCCTGGCCGAGGCCGCTACCGGCCACGAGCGCGAGGAAGCGTTCGGGATCTACGCCGTGGCGTGCAAGTTCGCCCACACCGCCGCGCACGCCCTCGGGCACCCTGAGCTCGTCGCCATGGCGGCCGAGCGCGCCGCATGGGCGGCTCGCCTCTCGGCCGACCCCGTCATGCCCGCGCTCGCCGACTGGATGCGCGTCTGGGACATGTGGGCCACGGCTGATTGGGACGACTCGCTCACCCTGTCCGACAAGGCCATCGCCAGCGTGCAGCGCGAGTACGAGCTCGGTGAGCCGCTCGCCCTGCGGATGTGGGGCACGCTCCACCTGCGCGCCGCCGTCGCAGCGGCCCGTGCCGGCCGACCGTCCGAGGCCGACGAGCGGATCAACCACGCTCGCGACGCTGCCCGCCGGATGGCAGGCAACCACAACCCACCTATCTACGACCGGCACTCGGTCACCTTCTCCCCCGGCAACGTACAGATCCACGCGATTAGCGTCGCCCTGGAGACCGGCGAGCAGACCAAGGCTCTCGCCATAAACCGACGCACCGCGCCCGAGCTCGTTGCCGCGCTCCCCAACTCCCGTCAGGGCCACCACCACATGGACCTTGCCCGCGCGTGGCTGTGGGACGGCAACCGCGACCGCGCGCTCGCCGAGCTGGAGACCGCAGAGCGGATCGCCCCTCAGCTCGTACGGAACCACCCGATCGCTCGGTCGACCCTCCGCGGCATCGTCTACGCCGAGCGGATCAGCACCCGCGAGAAGCTGCGCCGCATGTCAGACCGCTTCCACCTGGACGGATGAGGGCGGGTATTCCTCCAATTCATATTGAGCCCCTGACGCGCCCCTAACTTCTGGGGCATGACAGGACGACCAACACCCCATCTGCCCTCACAGGGCGGCGAGTTAGGGACGGCCGGACCGTTCTACCCTCGACTTGGCGACCTCGCCCGCGACACCGCCAAGGACGGCCGAATCGGCGTCGTCGTGACGCTACCCAGAGTGGGCGCCAGCACGTATCACTTGCGTCCGCCGGGTGGTGGCGACGAGTGGTCGGCGCCGGCCGATGGAACTACTCTGCGCCCCGTCCCGGCACAGGCCACGTACGTGACTCCAATGCGACGCGACGCCGTGTACGACCAGCGGGCCCAGCAGGGCGCGCTGCCGGTCCTGGTCCACGACGACGACGGCGGTACGGCGGAGTCCCTGCTCGTCCTCACGCCGGACCAGGTCGAGTTGTATGTGATCCAGTTCGAGCGGCTCATCTCCCAGCGCGAGCAGGCACAGGGGAACGCAGCATGACCGCGCGCCACGCCGTGCAGCGCGGGGCCACGTCCGGCGATCCGGTGGGCCGCGTCCTGAGCTGGATATGGGTGCTCGGCACCGCCGCGGGATTCGCTGCGCTCGCCACCCTGACCACTGGCGAGCTCGGCCACCGCGACGCACCGTCGGCGCTGGCCATCCCCGACGCCGGATTCCCGGCGCTCTGATCTCCCCGCCCGCTCGGATGACCCGACAGATCCCGGGCGGGCAGGGCGCACCTCTGTCGACACCGTCCCCAGTTGCGCCGGCCGAGGCGCTTCACAGCATGTCCCATGCACCAATGACCAAGGAGGCAAGGACCGTGACCGTAATCCAGGAGCGTCCCGCGACCGACGCGCGGAATCTGATCGGCGCCAAGCTGCGCGCGACGCTCGTGTCCAACATGCAGGCCAAGTTCCCCGAGCTGACCGACGACAAGGCCGACCGCGGCGTCGGGCAGATGATCGCCTTCCTCGCGGCGGGCGCGTACAGCGACACCCCGCTCAGCCCGTCGCCGCTCGTCGATGACTTCTGGCACGCCTTCCTGCTGCACACGCAGGCGTACCAGGACTTCTGCTCGGGGACGATCGGCAAGTTCGTCCACCACCAGCCCGGGTTCCTCGACAAGGAGGCGCACGGCGGCGGCAAGGCCCTGCGCGCCCGGACGGTCGACGCGATCGTCGCGTCCGGATTCGTGATCGACATGGAGTTCTGGCCCGAGCTGGACCTCGCCGACTGCTCGCAGTGCCACGCCAACTGCCACAACAGCCCCAAGTACGCCTGACGTACCGCCTGCGGTCGGTCCTCGGCTTGTGCCACTCTGTGGCCGAGCCGGGGACCGGCTTCCGTTCTGCACGAGGAGTACGCGGGTGGACCGCACCGCATGGCTTGAGCTCCCGCCCGAGTCCCGTAGCGCCGTCGAGGCCTACACCGGCCCCGTCGAGCACGCCGAGACCGCAGAGACCGGCGTGATGGCCCGACTCGCCTGCACCCTCCACACCGCCGCCGGGCCCGTCTTCGTCAAGGGCACCCGCAGCGACGAGCCCGCAGCGTGGATGTACGACTACGAGGCGCGCGTGACCCGCGTCGCACCGCTCGCCCCCCGCGTGCTCTGGCAGGTCGACGCCGGCGGTTGGCTGCTCACCGGGTACGAGTACCTCGTCGGCACACACCCAGACCTCAGCCCCAGCTCACCCGATATCGGTCCCTTCCTCGACACACTCGCCACGATGTCCGAGGCCCCGTGGCCGGAGCAGGTGCGCAAGAAGCCGCTGCACGTCCGCTGGGCCGGGTTCTTCGCTGACGACCGCTGCCCCGATCTCGAAGGCCGTGCCCTCGTCCACTCCGACGTGTCGCCGCTGAACATGCTGGCCACCTCGAACGGAATCCGTGTACTGGACTGGGCCCTCGCCTGCCCCGGCCCAGCGTGGGCAGACACAGCTTTCGCCATCCCTCGCTTCATTCACGCCGGCCACACGGCGGAGCAAGCCGAAGCCCTCGCCCGAGCGGTGCCTGCCTACCACTCCGCCGAGCCCTCGGCCGTCGCCACTTTCGCAGCCACCCTCTATGGCGTCTGGGAGAGTCGCGCCGCTACCGACCCGGCGCCGCACCGGGCCCCCCTGATCGCTGCCGCCCGAGCCTGGACCATGCATCGCAGCAGCCAGGAGGTACACAGCGCTTAGTACCGAAACCCAGTGCGATCGTCCTGCCGGGTTTCTATCCTGATCGTATGGATGCCACACCCCCCGAGCCCCGCCTGTTCGCGAACCGATGGCCCGAAGGAATCGGGCCGGACGGTCAACCCATCCACCGGGAACGCTGCACCTGTTTCAATCAGTACAAGGTGCAGCCACGTGCCCGGGTCGGTTTTCACGGAGAGCATCAGGACACGTCTTCTGCGGGTTGGCTGCGCCTTCTCGCGCTCGTCGAAGAGGCGGCTGCGGACGGCAGGGAGGAGTTCAACCCGCTCGTCGAGCTCAGCCCGCAAGAGCGGCGCGACGTCATCACCCTGCCCGCGAGCATCGCCCGACTGACTGAGGTCAAGCACTTGAGGCTCTATGGCAGCAATCTCGTGCGGATTCCTCCGGAGATCGGCGCGATGACCAATCTGGAGGAGTTCAGCCCGTACACCTCCCACCGGCTGCACTGGTTCCCGTACGAGATCACCCGGTGCTCGAAGCTGGCAAACAGCACGGTCAGCACCCGCTCCCTGTTCGGCAACTTCAAGCTTCGTCCGCCCTTCCCCCGGCTGCGGAAGACGAGCGAGGTCCAGTCCGGCGACCGCCTCGCCGCACTGGACCCGAAGCAGTGGGGCACGACAGCAATCAGCACCTGCAGTGTCTGTGACGGGCCGGTGGAGGGACGAGAGCTTCACCAGCGGTGGATCTCGCTCGTGGTCGCCACCGACGTCCTACCGCTACTCGTCAATGCCTGCTCGACCTCCTGCGTCGCCGCGCTGCCACCCGGCGCCGCCAAGCACGCTCCTCAGCCCCACTCGGGCGGATGGGAAGCAGTCCAGCCGTCGGCTGACTGGGCCTGACGTCTTCCCTTACAAAGCACAGCTCCGCTAGTTGGCGGTGATGTGCTTTGTAAGGCGCACTCTGTCAGCTACGCATCGAGCCGTGCCGCTTCTTGATCGGCAAAGCGGGCAGCGATTGCGCTGCGCAGCCCGTCGCTGTCACTGGCTGAGCCGTCGACCTGGCGCCGCAAGCCCGCGACGGTTTCACGCAGACCGGACTCGGCCTGGTCGAGGTCGAGGCGGATGCGCAGGGCCGCACTCTGATCTTTGGGCAGGCGGTCGACGGGGGCCCGGTCGATCGTGCGCAGCACCGGGGCCGGGTCCGCTTCAGTCCAGTCGAGGCCAGCCAAGCCCTCAGGCTTGGCGCTCCGAGCAGCGAGGTACGACGGGAGCTCGACACGCAGAGCGTGCAGGGTGTCGAGGTCTGCCGAGCCGATCACATCGGCAGCGCTGCGGCCAGCGTCGAGCAAGGCGCGGGCTCGGTCCCACGCCCGCCCCTTGCGGGTGTCGGCGAGGAGTTGCTCGGTTGCGGTGCCCGCGGTCGGCGTCGAAGTGCGTCATCCCGTGGGAGCCGGCCGAGCTCGGCGCCTTCCTCGACCACATCGGCACGCACCGCCTCGGCGCACTCTTCGAGGTGATCGCCGGAACGGGCCTGCGCCGCGGTGAGGCGTGCGGGCTCCGATGGGACGACGTCGACTTCGCCCGGCGGGTGATCGTCGTGAGGCAGCAGATCGTGCAGGTGTCCGGGCTCAAGAAGCGGGACCTGCCACCCGTGGCGTGCCCGTACTGCGAAGGGGGACACATCGGTCTGATGTTCTCCCGCCCCAAGACGGCGAGCGGCGAGGATCGGATCATCGATCTCGACGAGCTGACCGTCGGTGCGCTCCTGAGTCACAAGCTGCGGCAGGAGGAGGAGCGCCGCAAGTGGAAGTCGGCGTACCAGGACCACGGGCTCGTGTTCGCCCACGACGACGGTGACGCCCTGTGCCCGGATCACGTCTCCAAGCTCTTCGGTGGCCTGATCGGCGCCGTCCGTTTCGAGAACGACGCGCACCTCCCCGACGGGGAGCGCCAGCGCCTGCGGCGGGTGCGGCTGCACGACCGCCGGCACGGGCAGGCGTCGCTGATGCTCGCCGCCGGGGGCGACATGGCGATCGAGTCGAAGCGCCTCGGGCACTCCACGGTGACGATCACCACAGACCTGTACTCACACCTGCTGGGTGGAGTCGGGCGAGACGCGGCCGAGAGGGCGGCATCCCTCGTGCCGCGCCGGCGGCGCGAGCAGGTCCAGCCGGGGGACTCTGGTTCCCAGGTCGTTCCCAGCCAAAGGCTTGAGCTCGGCTCGCCTGATGGCGCGACAGGCCCCGGAAACGTCGAAGCCGCAGGTGCGATCGTTTCTGCACCTGCGGCTTGTGGTGGGGCGGGTGGGACTCGAACCCACGGCCGACGGATTATGAGTCCGCTGCTCTAACCGGCTGAGCTACCGCCCCTTCACGGCGTGGCGCGTACATGTGTGCGCGCCGTCTGCCGCAGCATAGCCGCTCATACGATCTCCTGCCTCGGATGCCTCGCATGATCGGCTTCGCCTGCTGAGGGAGACCGTTCTGAGGGCTGCCCGGTTCCCGAACCAGGGCAAAAAGAAAGAGGACCCCGTCGTGAGGTCCTCTTCTTCCATGCTCCCCCGACTGGACTCGAACCAGTAACCTGCCGGTTAACAGCCGGCTGCTCTGCCAATTGAGCTACAGGGGACTGCGCTCCCCCGACTGGACTCGAACCAGTAACCTGCCGGTTAACAGCCGGCTGCTCTGCCAATTGAGCTACAGGGGATTGCTGCGGTGCACCGAACAGCCCACCTCCGGCCCGGCCGGAGGGGCGAGCGCCCGTTGCGAGTCATAGATTAGCGCAAGCAGGGGGGTGCTCCGCCAATCGGTATCGCCAGCCGGCCGGGCACCACACGACGAAGGGTGGCAGGCATGCGGTACAAGGTCACGTTCGTGGTCGGACTGGCCCTCGGATACGTCCTCGGAACCCGTGCGGGGCGCGAGCGTTACGAGAAGCTGAAGAAGTCCGCGCGCGAGATCGCGCAGAACCCCGCGGTGCGCAACGCCGCCGAGAGCGCCGGGCAGACGGGGCGCGAGTACGCCGGGAAGGCCTTCGCCGCCGTGGGCCACAAGGTGGGCGACGCGGTGCCCTCCTCCCTGGCCGGACGGGTACGGGGCCTGCGCGACCGGGCCGGCGGCGGCGCGGAAGACGAATGGGGCACCAGCAACACCTGAACCGCGGGAACCGGGCGGGATCCGGCGCCTCCGGGCGGCGGATCCCGCCTCGGCGTGCGGCAGAATTCTCCGCATGGGGATAGTCGCCGGGCTGGACAGCTCTTCCGCCTTCACTCGTATCGTCGTCTGTGACACCGACACGGGTGCCGTGCTGCGCCAGGGGTACGCCCCGCATCCGCAGCCCGCGGGCGATCCCGAGAGCGCCCACCCCCACGAGACCGACCCGCAGGCCTGGCTGCTCTCCCTCGGCGAGGCCGCCGGCGGCGGGCTCCTCGAAGGCGTCCAGGCGATCGGCGTCTCCGCACAGCAGCACGGGCTGCTGCCCCTGGACCAGCAGGGCGCCCTCGTACGTCCGGCCCTGATCGGCAACGACAAGCGCGGCCAGGTCGCCGCCGCCGACCTGATCGAGGCGCTGGGCGGCCGGCAGGCCTGGGCCGAGGCCGTCGGATCCGTCCCGCACTCCGCGCAGCCGGTGGCGAAGCTGGCCTGGCTGGCCCGCACCGAGCCGGATGCGGCCCGCCGGGTGGCCGTGCTGATGTCCGCGCACGACTGGCTGGTGTGGCAGTTGCTCGGCCGGCCGGCCCGGCGGACCACCGACCGGGGCGGCGCCTCGGGTACCGGGTACTGGTCGCCGGCCACCGGTTCGTACCGCCCCGACCTGGTCGAGCTGGCGCTCGGGCACATGGCGCTGCTGCCCGAGGTGCTCGGGCCGGCCGAGGCCGCCGGGATGACGCCGGAGGGGCTGCTGATCTCCGCGGGCACCGGGGAGACCATGGCCGCCGCGCTCGGGCTGGGGCTCGGCCCCGGCGACGCGGTGGTCTCGCTGGGCGCGTCCGGGTCGGTGATGGCCGTGCACCACGAGGCGCTGTCGGAGCCGGGCGGACTGATCACCTCGCTGGCCGACGCCAGCGGCATGCACCTGCCGGTGGTGAACACCTCCAACGCCGTACGGGCGCTGCGCGGCACCGCCGAGCTGCTCGGCACCGATCTGGAGGGGCTGTCCGAGCTCGCGCTGAAGTCGACGCCGGGTGCGCACGGCCTCGTACTCCTGCCCTATCTGGAAGGTGAGCGGACACCGAACCTGCCGCACACCGCCGGGACCCTGTCCGGGCTGCGCCGGGACTCGATGAAGCCGGAGCACCTGGCCCGGGCCGCGTTCGAGGGCATGCTGTGCGGGCTGGTCGACGCGCTGGACGTGCTGCGCTCGCGCGGGGTGGAGATCCGCCGGGTGTTCCTGCTGGGCGCGGCGGCCGAGCTGCCCGCCGTACAGGCCGCGGCTCCGGGGCTGTTCGGCACGCAGGTCGTCGTACCGGGGCCGGCCGACTACGCGGCGCTGGGTGCGGCGCGCCAGGCCGCGTGGGCGCTCGGGGTGCAGCAGGGCACGCTGGCCCCGCACACCCCACCGGTGTGGCCGGGCCCGGCGGCGCAGGTCTTCGAGCCGGGCGAGGAGTACCCGGCCTGGCAGGCGGTGCGCCAGCAGTACATCGCGACGCGGGAGCAGATCCACCCGGGGGCCTTCCAGGGCTGAGTTCCGGGGGCGCTCGGGCGCCGGGCCTACTGCCGCTGGAGTAGGCCCGGCGGCCGGTCTACTCCTTTTGACCGGCCTTTGCGAAAACCGGTGGGGATCGGCCTCGCGGTGGCCGAAGATGGAGTGAACCCCCTCGATCTTGCCGACCGGAGCCTGCGCGTGCTCATACGACTTCTGCGGACCCATCTGGGTCCGTACCGGAAACCGATCGCCCTGCTGGTCCTGCTCCAACTGCTGCAGACCAGTGCGAGCCTCTACCTGCCCACGCTGAACGCCGACATCATCGACAACGGTGTCGTCAGCGGCGACACCGGCTACATCCTGCGCTTCGGCGCCCTGATGCTCGGCGTCTCCTTCGTCCAGCTCGTATGCAACTGCGGCGCCGTCTACTTCGGCGCCCGTACCGCGGCCGCCGTCGGCCGCGACATCCGCGCCTCGGTCTTCGACCGGGTGCAGAGCTTCTCCGCGCGCGAGCTGGGCCAGTTCGGCGCCCCCTCGCTGATCACGCGTACGACGAACGACGTGCAGCAGATCCAGATGCTGGTCCTGATGACCTTCACGCTGATGGTCTCGGCGCCGATCATGTGCATCGGCGGCATCGGCATGGCGCTCTCGCTCGACGTGAAGCTGTCGGGCGTGCTGCTGGCCGTGGTCCCCGTCCTCGGCCTGTCGGTCGGCGCGATCGTGTTCAGGACGCGGCCGCTGTTCCGGAAGATGCAGGTCCGTCTGGACACCGTGAACCGCGTGCTGCGCGAGCAGATCACCGGCAACCGCGTGATCCGCGCCTTCATCCGCGACGACTACGAGAAGGACCGGTTCCGGGAGGCCAACGCCGACCTGACCGGGGTCTCCCTCGCGGCCGGCAAGCTGCTCGCGCTGATGTTCCCGACCGTCATCGTGGTCGTGAACATCTCCAGCGTCGCCGTCATCTGGTTCGGCGCGATGCGCATCGACAGCGGCGGCATGGAGATCGGCCAGCTGACGGCCTTCCTCGCCTACCTGATGCAGATCGTCATGGCCGTGATGATGGCCACCTTCATGTTCATGATGGTGCCGCGCGCCGAGGTCTGCGCCGAGCGCGTCCAGGAGGTCCTGGACACCGAGTCCAGCGTGGTCCCGCCCGCCGACCCCGTACGCAAGCTGCTCGCCCGCGGGCAGCTGGAGCTGCGCGGCGCCGACTTCCGCTACCCGGGCGCCGAGGCGTCGGTGCTGCGCGGAGTGGACCTGGTGGCCCGCCCCGGCGAGACCACCGCGGTCATCGGCTCCACCGGAAGCGGCAAGTCCACGCTGCTGGGCCTGGTCCCCCGGCTGTTCGACGCGACCGGCGGCGATGTGCTGGTCGACGGTGAGGACGTACGGCGCCTCGATCCGGAGCTGCTGGCCAAGACGGTCGGCATGGTCCCGCAGAAGCCTTACCTCTTCTCCGGAACCGTCGCCTCCAACCTGCGGTACGGGCGTCCCGACGCCACCGACGAGGAGCTGTGGCACGCGCTGGAGGTGGCGCAGGCCAAGGACTTCGTCTCCGAGCTGGAGGGCGGTCTGGAAGCGCCCATCACCCAGGGCGGAACCAATGTCTCCGGCGGCCAGCGCCAGCGCCTGGCCATCGCCCGCACGCTGGTGCAGCGCCCGGAGATCTACCTCTTCGACGACTCCTTCTCCGCCCTCGACTACGCGACGGACGCGGCGCTGCGCTCGGCGCTCTCCCGCGAGACGGAGGAGGCGACGGTGGTCATCGTCGCGCAGCGGGTCTCCACGATCCGCGACGCCGACCGGATCATCGTGCTGGACGAGGGCCAGGTCGTGGGCGAGGGACGCCACCACGAGCTGATGGCCGACAACGAGACCTACCGGGAGATCGTGCTCTCCCAGCTGACGGAGGCGGAGGCCGCATGAGCGGGCCCGGAGGACGGATGATGATGGGGCCGGCCGAGCGGTCCATGGACTTCAAGGGCTCGGGCAAGCGGCTGCTGAGCCAGATCGCGAAGGACCGGGGCAGGCTCTGGGGCATGGTCCTCGCCGTCGTCGGCAGCGTCGGCTGTTCGGTCGTCGGCCCGAAGATCCTCGGCGAGGCGACCGACCTGGTGTTCGCGGGGATCGTCGGCCGCCAGATGCCGGCCGGGATCACCAAGGAGCAGGCCCTGGACGGGCTGCGCGCCAAGGGTGAGGGCGGGATGGCGGACATGTTGTCCGGCACCGACTTCACCCCCGGCGAGGGCATCGACTTCGGTGCCGTCGGGGTCGTGGCGATCTGGGCGCTGGTGGTGTTCACCCTCGCCGGTCTGCTGATGCTGGTGGCGACGAGGCTGTCGAACCACATCATGAACGGCACCGTGTACCGGCTGCGCGAGGAGCTCCAGGGGAAGCTTTCGCGGCTGCCGCTGTCGTACTTCGACCGGCAGAAGCGCGGTGAGGTGCTGAGCCGGGCCACGAACGACATCGACAACATCGGGCAGACGCTCCAGCAGACGATGGGGCAGTTGCTCAACTCGCTGCTGACGATCGTCGGCGTGCTGGCGATGATGTTCTGGATCTCCCCGCTGCTGGCGCTGGTCGCGCTGGTGACGATCCCGGTGTCGGTGTTCGTCGCGGCGAAGATCGGGAAGAAGTCTCAGCCGCAGTTCGTGGCGCAGTGGAAGTCGACGGGCGCGCTGAACGCGCACGTCGAGGAGATGTACTCGGGCCACACGCTGGTCAAGGTGTTCGGCCGGCAGAAGGAGTCCGCGGCGGTCTTCGCCGAGCAGAACGAGGCCCTGTACCGGGCTTCGTTCAAGGCGCAGCTGGTCAGCGGGATCATGCAGCCGGTGATGTTCTTCGTCTCGAACATCAACTACGTGCTGGTGGCGGTCGTCGGTGGTCTGCGGGTGGCTTCGGGCAGTCTGTCGATCGGTGACGTGCAGGCCTTCATCCAGTACTCGCGCCAGTTCTCGATGCCGCTGACGCAGGTCGCGTCGATGGCGAACCTGGTGCAGTCCGGTGTGGCCTCGGCGGAGCGGGTGTACGAGCTGCTCGACGCGGAGGAGCAGGAGCCGGACGCGGAGGTTCCGGAGCGTCCGGAGCGGATCCGTGGCCAGGTCACGCTCGACAAGGTGGCCTTCCGCTACGAGCCGGACAAGCCGCTGATCGAGAACCTGTCGCTGACGGTCGAGCCGGGCCACACGGTCGCGATCGTCGGTCCGACGGGTGCGGGCAAGACCACGCTGGTGAACCTGCTGATGCGGTTCTACGAGGTCACGGGCGGCGAGATCGCCCTGGACGGGGTGGACATCGCGAAGATGACCCGCGAGGAACTGCGCGGCGGCATCGGCATGGTGCTCCAGGACACGTGGCTGTTCGGCGGGACCATCGCGCAGAACATCGCCTACGGCGCGGCGCGCGAGGTCACGCGCGCCGAGATCGAGGAGGCGGCGCGGGCCGCGCACGCGGACCGGTTCATCCGCACCCTTCCGGACGGTTACGACACCGTGCTGGACGACGAGGGCGCGGGCGTCAGCGCGGGCGAGAAGCAGCTGATCACCATCGCCCGGGCGTTCCTCTCGGATCCGGTGATCCTGGTGCTCGACGAGGCGACGAGCTCGGTGGACACCCGTACCGAGGTGCTGATCCAGAAGGCGATGGCACGCCTCGCGCACGGCCGTACGTCCTTCGTGATCGCGCACCGGCTGTCCACGATCCGCGACGCCGACGTGATCCTGGTGATGGAGAACGGCTCGATCGTGGAGCAGGGCACGCACGAGGAACTGCTGGACGCGGAGGGCGCGTACGCGCGCCTGTACGCGGCGCAGTTCGCTCAGGCGGTGGCCGAGGTCGACTAGCGTCGGGGGCTCGGTTTGGCGTGGGGGTGCCCTCCGGACGGGGGGGGCACCCCTTCTCCGTGTCAGTCTCCGTACTCAGTCCAGGTAGCCGCGGAGCTGGTCGGCGAAGGCGTGGTCGCGGAGCTTGTTGAGCGTCTTGGACTCGATCTGCCGGATGCGTTCGCGGGTCACGCCGAAGATCCGCCCGATCTCCTCCAGGGTGCGCGGCCTGCCGTCGGCCAGGCCGTAGCGCAGCTGCACGACCTTGCGCTCGCGCTCGCCGAGGGTGGACAGCACCGCTTCCAGGTGCTCGCGGAGCAGGAAGAACGCGGCGGACTCCATGGGCGAGGCGGCGTCCCCGTCCTCGATCAGATCGCCGAGGGCCACGTCGTCCTCCTCGCCGACCGGCGCGTGGAGGGAGACCGGCTCCTGGGCGAGGCGCAGCACTTCCAGGACCCGCTCGGGGGTCAGCTCCAGGTGGACGGCGACTTCTTCGGCGGTGGGCTCGTACCCGCGCTCCTGGAGCATGCGGCGCTGGACGCGGACGACCCGGTTGATCAGCTCGACGACGTGGACGGGCACGCGGATGGTGCGGGCTTGGTCGGCGAGGGCCCGCGACATCGCCTGCCGGATCCACCAGGTGGCGTAGGTGGAAAACTTGTAGCCGCGGGCGTAGTCGAATTTCTCAACGGCCCGGATGAGCCCGAGGTTCCCCTCCTGGACGAGGTCGAGCATGGTGAGCCCGCGGCCCACGTAGCGCTTGGCGACGGAGACGACGAGCCGCAGGTTCGACTCGATGAGGCGCCTCTTGGCCATCCGGCCCATCACGACCAGCTTGTCGAGGTCGAGGGCGAGGCGCAGGTCGAGGTCGGGGGTGTTGCCCAGCTTCTCCTCGGCGAACAGGCCGGCTTCGACGCGTCGCGCGAGTTCGACCTCGTCGGCGGCGGAGAGGAGCGGGATCCTGCCTATCTCGCGCAGGTACTGGCGGAACAGGTCGGCGGAGGGGCCGGCTCCGCCGGTGTCCGCACGCCGGCGCGGCTCGGGCACCTGCTCGACGAGCTCCGCTGCCTCGGGCTCTTCGAGCTCCTCGTCCACGGCGTCGACCTCGGGCTCTTCACCGGCGGTGGCCTCGGTGTCTTGGACGGGCGGGCTCGCGTTGACGGTCAGGATCTGGGTCTGCACGGGGGCGACCTCCAGGGCTCCGAGGACGGGGGCACCGCACTTCAGTGTGGGGTACGACACATCGCTGCCACGAGGGGCGTGCGAGCACTTTCTGAGTCCGGTGCGTGACCGGATGGTTACCCGCCGCCGGGAATCCCGATGCGGACCGGACGCATGTCCGAGAGGTTCGATGCCGTGCAAACGCCCCCGGGGGCCCGGGGCCGGGGGCGCTCGTGCCGGTGGACGGCGGTCGGAGGCGACCGGCGGTCAGGCCGGCTCCACGCGGACCGCGCAGACCTTGAACTCCGGCATCCGCGAGACCGGGTCGAGGGCCGGGTTGGTCAGGGTGTTGGCGCGGCCCTCGCCCGGCCAGTGGAACGGCATGAAGACCGTGTCCGCGCGGATGGTGTCCGTGATGCGGGCCGGGGCCACGGCGCGGCCGCGGCGGGAGACGACCGCGAGCGGGGCCCCCTCGACCGCGCCGATACGGGTGGCGAGGCGCGGGTGGAGTTCCACGAAGGGGCCGGGGGCGGCCGCGTTGAGCTCGTCCACGCGGCGGGTCTGGGCGCCCGACTGGTACTGGGCGACCACGCGGCCGGTGGTGAGCAGCAGCGGGTACTCGGCGTCGGGGACCTCGGCGGCCTCGCGGTGGGAGACGGGCGCGAAGCGGGCCCGGCCGTCGTCGGTGGCGAAGCGGTCGAGGAACAGGCGCGGGGTACCGGCGTGGGAGTCGTCCGGGCAGGGCCAGAAGACGCCCTGTTCGGCTTCGATGCGGGCGTAGGAGATGCCCGAGTAGTCCGCCGGTCCGCCGGCCGAGGCGCGGCGGAGCTCCCCGAAGACCTCCTCGGGGTCGGTCGGGAAGCCCTTCTCGATGCCGAGGCGGTCGGCCAGGCCATGCAGCACGTCCAGGTCGGTGCGCACCCCCGGCGGCGGGGTCAGGGCCCGGCGGCGCAGCAGGACGCGGCCCTCCAGGTTGGTGGTGGTGCCGGTCTCCTCCGCCCACTGGGCGACGGGGAGGACCACGTCCGCGAGGGCCGCCGTCTCGGAGAGGACCACGTCCGCCACGGCCAGGAAGTCCAGGGAGCGGATGCGGTCTTCGACGTGGGCGGCGCGGGGGGCCGAGACCACCGGGTTGGATCCCATGAGGAGCAGGGCCTTCACCTCCGTGCCGAGGGCGTCGAGGAGTTCGTAGGCGCTGCGGCCGGGACCGGGCAGGGTCTCGGGGTCGACCCCCCAGACCTCGGCCACGTGCGCCCGCGCTGCCGGGTCGGTGAGCTTGCGGTAGCCGGGGAGCTGGTCGGCCTTCTGGCCGTGCTCGCGGCCGCCCTGGCCGTTGCCCTGGCCGGTGAGGCAGCCGTACCCGGAGAGCGGGCGGCCGGCGCGGCCGGTGGCCAGGCAGAGGTTGATCCACGCGCTGACGGTGTCGGTGCCCTTGGACTGCTGCTCGGGACCGCGGGCGGTCAGCACCATCGCGGAGGCCGGGTCGCAGAACAGGGCGACGGCCTCGCGGAGTTTGGGCACGGGTACGCCGGTGATCCGCTCCACCAGCTCCGGCCAGTGCGCCATGGCCGCGGCGCGGGCCTGCGGCCAGCCGGTGGTGCGCCCGGCGATGAACTCCTCGTCGGTGCGCCCCTCGGCGACGACCAGGTGCAGCAGGCCGAGGGCCAGGGCGAGGTCCGTGCCGGGGCGGGGGGCGAGGTGCAGGTCGGCCTGCTCGGCGGTGCGGGTGCGGCGCGGGTCGACGACGATCAGCGTGCCGCCGTTCGCCTTGAGTTCGGTGAGGTAGCGCAGGGCGGGCGGCATGGTCTCGGCCGGGTTGGAGCCGACGAGGATGACGCAGCCGGTCCGCGGGATGTCCTCCAGGGGGAAGGGCAGTCCGCGGTCCAGGCCGAAGGCCCGCTGGTGGGCGGCGGCCGCCGAGGACATGCAGAAGCGGCCGTTGTAGTCGATCTGCGAGGTCCGCAGGGCGACGCGGGCGAACTTGCCGAGCGCGTAGGCCTTCTCGTTGGTCAGTCCGCCGCCCCCGAACACCCCGACCGCGTCGGGTCCGTGCGTACGGCCCGTGCGGGCGAGGCCCTCCGCGACGGCGTCGAGGGCCTCCTCCCAGGTGGCCGGCTCCAGCCGCCCGGTGGCGTGGGTGCGGACGAGCGGCCCGGTCAGGCGCACCCGGGAGGAGAGCACGGCGGGGGCGGTCCGCCCCTTGCCGCACAGCGCGCCCCGGTTCACGGGGAAATCGGCCCGCTCCTCCACCACCACGCCGGCGCCGCCCGGCTCAGGGCGGAGATTCATCCCGCATTGCAGCGCGCAGTACGGGCAGTGCGTGGCGGTGGCGGGATCCGGGGTGCGCATACGGCCAGCGTGCGCCGCCGGTGTTACGCCGGCCGCCGCCTCCGGTTACGCCTCCCGTACGACCACCTCAGCACGCCCGCCGCCACCCGGTGAGGACCGGTGCTACCGCCCGCCGAGGTTCGGTATCGGCGGGCCCGCCGTCCAGCCGCCGTCCACGGCCAGTTCGGCGCCCGTCATGTACGCGGCGGCGTCGGAGAGGAGGAAGGCGACGGCCGCCGCCGTCTCCTCCGGGGCGCCGACCCGGCCCAGCGGGGCGCCGGGGAAGCCGCCCTCGCCGGGCTGGATGCCGATCGGGGCGGTCATCGGGGTCAGCGTCATGCCCGGGTGCACCGAGTTGACGCGGATCCCCGCCCCGGCGAGCTCGACCGCGCCGATCTTCGACAGGCCGCGCACGCCCCACTTGGAGGCTCCGTACCCGGCGGTGAGCGCCAGGCCCATGAGCCCGGCCGCCGAGGAGATGTTGACGATGGAGCCGCCGCCGCCCGCCCGCAACAGCGGTATCGCCGTCTTGATGCCGATGAAGGTGCCGACCAGGTTGATCTCGACGACCTGCCGGAAGTGCTCGACGCTCTCGTGCTCCAGGAGCTGCCCGGTGGCTATGCCGGCGTTGTTCACCAGGCCGTCGATCCGCCCGAACTCGGCCACCGCGTGGTCGAGGGCGGCCTGCCAGTCGGCCTCGCTCGTGACGTCGTGCCGCAGGAACCGCGCCGCGCCGCCCAGCTTCTCGGCCGTCGAAGCGCCCTCCGCCTCCAGCACGTCGGTGATCAGCACGCTGCCGCCCCCGGCCACGACGGCCCGTGCGGCCGCCGCGCCCAGCCCGCGCGCTCCCCCGGTGATGACGACGGTCTTGCCGGTCAGATCCACAACAGCCACGGTCCACACCCCTGACGAAGCCATATGACTAATCGGCATACCGGGCCGACGGTGCATCAGTCTGCCAGAGCAGCCAGGACCCGCGACACCCCTTGCTCCTTCGGCCCCAGGAACCGCGGCTCCGGCTTGAAGGCGGCGTCCAGCGCGGCCTTGCCCGCCGCGAAGACCTCGCGCGTGCCGCCGTAGTACCAGGTCGCGTCGTGCTCGTCGTCCACCCCGACCCCGTACGCATCCAGGCCCGCCGCGTCGCACAGCGCGACGGCCCGGCGTATGTGGAAGCCCTGGCTGATCAGCACCGCCCGCTTCACCCCGAAGATCTCCTTGGCCCGGACGCAGGAGTCCCAGGTGTCGAACCCGGCGTAATCGCTGACGACGCGGTCGTCCGGCACCCCGTGCGCCGCCAGGTACGTCCGCATCGCGTCGGGCTCGTCGTACTCGGTGCGGCTGTTGTCCCCGGTGACGAGCACCACTTTGACCTTGCCCGTGCGGTACAGCTCCACCGCCGCGTCGAGCCGTCCGGCCAGATACGGGGTCGGCCGCCCGTTCCACAGCCCCGCCCCGAACACCACCGCCACCTCGGCGGCCGGAGCGTCGGCCGTGCTCCGCAGCCGGTCCGCGGCCGCCGCGTGCGTCCACGCCGAGGGCAGCAGGAACAGCACGCACCCGGCCACCACCGCCTGGACGGCCCGGCGCCGCCCCGTCACCGTCCTCATCCAGCCCGCCGCCGGCGTCGGCTTCCGCTTCCGCTTCCACACCGGCTTCAAGGTCCGCTTCATGGTCGATCCCCCCGTTGCGCCACACCTCGTTCGCACACATTGACGATCTACGCCCGCACCCCAGTTCCCCGCGCCCCGCCTTTCACTCGTACGAATGAGCGGGTGAGCTACCGGTAAACACCCGTCACCCCTGCGCAACGCCACCGACATCTGCGGCCCGCAGGATCGGTTCATGACGGAGTTGGTGCACCCTCCCGAGTCCCTGTCCCTCCCCTTTCCCCCCGCCACCGCCACGGAGCTGCTGACCCGGATCACCACCCAACTCGGCACGCAGCTCAGCGGTCTGCGCCCCTGGCGCCCGGCGGGGGGCCGGTCCGACGGAGCCCTCTCATGCAGCCCACCCTCGTCGCCGTCGCCCACGGCAGCCGTGACCCCCGCGCCCTCCCCGCCGCCCTGGCCCTCCTCGACCGGGTCCGCGAGCTCCGCCCCCGCCTCGACGTCCGGCTCGGCCACATCGAGCTGAACCGGCCCCTGCTCGGCGAGACCCTCCGGGAGACGACCGGTGCCGCCGTCCTCGTCCCGCTGCTCCTCGGCCGCGGGCACCACGTCAAGCGCGACCTCCCCGCGGCCGCCGCCCGCGCCGCCCACCTGGACACCCGCGTCGCCGCCCCGCTCGGCCCGCATCCGCTGCTGGTCGAGGCCCTGTACGAGCGGCTCCTGGAGGCCGGCTGGGTCCCCGGCGCGGGCACCGCCGTCGTCCTCGCCGCCGCCGGCTCCCGCGACCCCGACGCGGCGGCCGACGCCCGCCGCACCGCCGGCCTGCTCTCCGAACGCCTCGGCGGCGCGCCCGTCGTACCGGCCTACGCCTCCGCCGCCGTCCCCACCGTCCCCGACGCCCTCCGCGCCCTCGCCGCCCACGGTCACCACCGGATCGCGGTGGCCTCGTACTTCACCGCCCCCGGCCGCTTCGCCACGCAGTGCGCCGCCGCCGCGCCCGGACCCGCCTCCGCGCCGCTCGGCGACCACCCGGCCCTGGCCCGCCTCGTACTGCGGCGCTACGACGAGGCCCTGGCCCGGCAGCGCACCTCCCTGCCCGCCTCCGCCCCCCTCGAACTGGCCACCGCATAAAGACCTCGCCCGCGCGAATTGCTCAGATTGGTCGCATTGTCGGTGTTCCCGGTTACCGTCTGAGCATGGAAGGCATGGAACGCACCGCACCCGTCCCGCACCCCGACCCGGACGCCCCCGGCGCCCCGTACGCCGCGTCCGACACCGAGCGCTGGGCCGCCGAGCCCGACAAGCGGCCCGGCCGGACCGCCTTCCAGCGCGACCGCGCCCGCGTGCTGCACTCGGCCGCGCTGCGCCGCCTCGCCGGGAAGACCCAGGTGGTCACCCCCGGCAGCCGCTCGTACGACTGGGACGCCAGCCCCCGGACCCGGCTGACGCACTCCCTGGAGTGCGCCCAGGTCGGCCGCGAGCTCGGCGCGGCCCTCGGCTGCGATCCCGACCTCGTCGAGGCCGCCTGCCTCTCGCACGACATGGGCCACCCGCCGTTCGGCCACAACGGCGAGGAGGCGCTGAACGAGTTCGCCAAGGACTGCGGCGGCTTCGAGGGGAACGCCCAGTCGCTGCGCCTGCTGACCCGCCTGGAGCCGAAGCGGTTCGTGCCCGACCCGGCCACCGGCGAGCTCGTCAGCGTCGGCCTCAACCTCACCCGGGCCTGCCTGGACGCCGCCACCAAGTACCCCTGGGCCCGCGGCGGCCACCCCACCGATCCCGACTCGGTCAAGTTCGGCGCGTACGAGGACGACCTGCCGGTCTTCGAGTGGCTGCGGCGCGGCGCGCCCGCCGACCGCAAGTGCTTCGAAGCCCAGGTGATGGACTGGTCGGACGACGTCGCCTACTCCGTCCACGACTTCGAGGACGGGCTGCACGCCGGGCACCTCGACCCCAACCTCCTCTTCGCCGAGCCCGAGCGCACCGCCATCTGGCAGGTCGCGATCGGCCGCTACGTACCGGCCGACACCGGGCCCGAGGAGCTGCGCGAGGCCCTCGACCGGCTGATGGAGCAGGAGTGGTGGCCCCACGGGTACGACGGGTCGGCCGTCGCCCAGGCCCGTCTCAAGGACGCCACCAGCCAGCTGATCGGCCGGTTCTGCCTGGCCGCCGAGGGCGCCACCCGCGAGGCGTACGGCTCCGGCCGGCTGACCCGGTACGCGGCGGAGCTGGTCGTCCCGCGCGAGGCGCGCAACGAGTGCGCGGTCCTCAAGGCGGTGGCCGACCTGTACGTGATGCAGCGCGACGAGCAGGAGCGGCTCCGCGCCGACCAGCGCATCGTCCTGGCCGAACTCGCCGAGGCCCTCAGCGCCCGCGCCCCCGAGGGGCTGGACCCGCAGTTCCGGGCGATCTTCGATGCCGCGCCCGACGACAGAGCGCGCAAACGGGCGGTCATCGACCAGATCGCGGCGCTCACGGACTCCTCCGCGCGCTCCCTGCACGCCCGGCTCACACGGCGCGCGCGCCGTGCGGTCGGGTGAGCCGATCGGGCCATTCCCCCTTCACGCGGCGGGCTCAGTGCGGGACGCTCGCATGTGGTCGCATGTGGCGGAGAGGTTATGAGGAGGCATCAGGTGGTCGACGCACACCGGACATTCGTCATCGTCGGCGCAGGGCTCGCCGGGGCCAAGGCGGCGGAGACGCTGAGGTCCGAGGGGTTCACGGGGCGGGTGATCCTGGTCGGCGACGAGCGCGACCACCCCTACGAACGGCCCCCGCTGTCCAAGGGGTACCTCCAGGGCAAGGAGGAGCGCGACAGCGTCTTCGTCCACGAGCCGTCCTGGTACGCGAAGGCCGACATCGAGCTGCACCTCGGCCAGCCCGCGGTCCAGCTGGACCGGGAGGCCCGCAAGATCGTCCTCGGTGACGGCACGGCGCTGCACTACGACAAGCTGCTGCTGGCCACCGGGGCCGAGCCGCGCCGCCTCGACATCCCGGGCACGGGCCTGGTCGGGGTGCACCACCTGCGCCGGCTCGCGCACGCCGAGCGGCTGAAGGGCGTACTGGCCACCCTCGGCCGGGACAACGGTCACCTGCTGATCGCGGGCGCCGGGTGGATCGGCCTGGAGGTCGCCGCCGCGGCCCGCGCGTACGGGGCCGAGGTCACCGTGGTCGAGCCGCTGGCCACGCCGCTGCACGCGGTGCTCGGTCCGGAGATCGGCCGGCTCTTCGGTGACCTGCACGCGGAGCACGGGGTCCGCTTCCACTTCGGGGCGCGGCTCACCGAGATCGTCGGACACGACGGCATGGTGCTCGCGGCCCGCACCGACGACGGGGAGGAGCATCCGGCGCACGCCGTGCTCGCGGCGATCGGGGCGGCGCCGCGGACGGCGCTCGCCGAGACCTCCGGGCTCGCGCTGGTCGACCGCCAGCACGGCGGCGGCATCGCCGTGGACGCTTCGCTGCGCACCAGCGATCCGAACGTGTTCGCCGTCGGGGACGTGGCCGCCGCGCACCACCCGCTGCTCGGGACCCGGCTGCGGGTCGAGCACTGGGCGAACGCCCTCAACGGGGGCCCGGCCGCGGCGCGGGCGATGCTGGGCCAGGAGGTCTCGTACGACCGGGTGCCGTACTTCTTCTCCGACCAGTACGACGTGGGCCTGGAGTACTCCGGCTACGCCCCGGCGGGCGGCTACGACCAGGTGCTGATCCGCGGGGACGTGGCCAAGCGGGAGTTCATCGCGTTCTGGCTGTCGGACGGGCGGGTGCTGGCCGGGATGAACGTGAATGTGTGGGATGTCACCGAGCACATCCAGGCGCTGATCCGGTCGAAGACCCCGGTCGACCGCGAGGCGCTGGCGGACCCGTCGGTTCCGCTGGACTCCCTGGTGGAGGGGTAGGAGGTGCGGAGGGGGCCTGACGGGATTGTGGGCGCCCGGCCGTAGACTTCACGGGTGGCAGGACGGATCAACGACGACGATGTGAAGGCGGTACGGGACGCGGTCCCGATCGACGCCGTGGTCTCCGACTACCTCCAGCTGCGCAACGCGGGCGGCGGCAACCTCAAGGGCCTCTGCCCCTTCCACGACGAGAAGTCCCCGTCCTTCCAGGTCAGCCCCAGCAAGGGTCTCTACCACTGCTTCGGCTGCCAGGCGGGCGGGGACACCCTCGACTTCATCATGAAGATCGACCACCTCTCCTTCTCGGAGGCCGTCGAGCGCCTGGCCGGACAGGCCGGCATCACCCTCCGGTACGAGGAGGGCGGGTACACCGCCGGCACCAGCGGTCGCGGCGAGCGCATCCGGCTGGTCGAGGCGCACAAGGCCGCCGCCCTGTTCTACGTCGAGCAGCTGGGCGGTGCCGAGGCCGAGATCGGCCGCAGGTTCCTGGCGGAGCGCGGCTTCGACCAGGCCGCGGCCGAGCACTTCAGCGTCGGGTACAGCCCGGCCGGCTGGGACCACCTGACCCGCTTCCTGCGCGGCAAGGGCTTCAGCGACAAGGAGCTGATCACCTCCGGCCTGGCCCAGGACAGCCGCAGCGGCAAACCCATCGACCGCTTCCGCGGCCGGCTGATGTGGCCGATCCGCGACATCAGCGGCGAGGTGGTCGGCTTCGGCGCGCGCAAGCTGCGCGACGACGACAACGGGCCGAAGTACCTCAACACCCCCGAGACGGCGATCTACAAGAAGTCCCAGGTCCTGTACGGCATCGACCTGGCGAAGAAGGAGATCGCGAAGACCTCGCGGGCCGTGGTGGTCGAGGGCTACACGGACGTGATGGCCTGCCACATGGCCGGGGTCACGACCGCGATCGCGACCTGCGGCACCGCCTTCGGCGGCGACCACATCAAGATCCTGCGCCGCCTGCTGATGGACAACGCGACGGCCGAGGTGATCTTCACCTTCGACGGGGACGCGGCCGGCCAGAAGGCCGCGCTCCGCGCCTTCGAGGACGACCAGAAGTTCGCCGCCGAAACCTCCATCACCATCGCCCCCGGCGGCATGGACCCGTGCGATCTGCGCCTGGCGCAGGGGGACGCGGCGGTGTCCGGGCTGGTGGAGGCCCGTACCCCGCTGTTCGAGTTCGCGCTGCGGCACATCGTGGCCCGGCACAACCTGGAGAACCCGGCGGGCCGGGCGGCCGCGCTGGACGAGGCGGCCCCGGTCGTCGCCAACATCAAGAACATCGCGATCCAGCACGAGTCGGCGGTCCAGCTCGCCGGGATGCTCGGCATCCGCGACGAGCAGTTCGTCGTCAAGCGGGTCGCGCAGCTGGCGCGCTGGGCGCGGGAGCGGGGCGGCCAGGGCGGCGGGCAGCAGCAGGGCCGCGGCCGGCCGTCGCAGGCGTCCTCGTACGAGACGGCCCCGGCGCCGGGCACCCCCGCGGGCGGCGGACCGGCGCTGAACCTGCGCAGCCCCGCGCACCGCACCGAGCGCGAGCTGCTCAAGCTGGCGCTCCAGCGGCCGGCCCTGGTCTCTCCGGCCTTCGACGCCTACGGGGTCGACGAGTTCACCGCCCCGCCGTACGCGGCGGTCCGCGAGGCCATCCAGGCCGCGGGCGGCGCCTCCCTGGGCACGGACGACTACCTGGCCCGGGTCCGCGACGCCGCGCCGAACGACACGGTCCGCGCGCTGGTCACGGAGCTGGCGGTCGAGGCCATCCACGCCAAGACGGTGGACGAGGTGTACGCGGGCGTCCAGCTGGTCCAGGTCCGGCTGCGCGCGGTCGACCGCCGGGTCCACGAGATCCAGGGCACGATGTCGCGCCTGGGCACCCAGGCCCCGCCGGAGCAACTGGCGGCGGTCCAGGAGGAGCTCTGGGTCCTCCAGCAGTACGGGCAGCGCCTGCGCAACCGCGGGGCCGAGGGCCTGTAGCCCGCGTACTCCCGGCCACGTGCGCCCGCCCGCGTACGCCCGCCCGCGCCCGCGCACCCGGCCGCTACGTCCGGCGGAACCAGTCGCCGCCCGGTATCTCGGTGCCGGACTCGCGCAGCCTGCGGGCCAGCAGCGGGGCCGCCAGGTAGACCCAGGCGGCGGTCCGGGTGCCGTCGGGGCGGAGCGCGTCCCGGCGGACCCGGTCGTAGACGTTCAGCGGCCGGTCGGGGCCGTGGTACTCCTCCAGCCGGTCCAGTTCGGCCAGCAGCGCCGCGTACGCGCCGGGGGCCGCGGTGACCAGCTCGCCGACGATCTCCGATCCCTGGTGCGGGACGGCGTACGGGTAGCCGGGGCCGTCGTACAGCAGCGCGTCCGGCAGCCGGGCGGGCTCCTCGGCGGCCGTGCGGCCCCGCAGGAACAGGTCGTGGTTGACCTCGCCGGGGCGCAGGGTCCCGTACACGAAGAAGGGGAGTTCGGCGGTCATCCGGCCGTCATCTCGGCGGCGGCCCACCGAGTGCGACGGGTGTGGCGGCTGCGGCCGGTCGGCTGATGTCACGGAGCCCTCCCTCGGGTACGGCGGACGGCACGCGGCCCGGGACTTTGGTCCCGATTCCGCCGGTGCCCCTCCACCGTACGCACCGCTGTTACACAACCTCCCGGTGCCCGTGATCGTCGCCGACTACCGTCGGTTCGTCCTCCCCTAGAACCCATTTGGCTCCTCATGACGCGACCCACCCGCCCCCTCGCCGCCGCCCTCCTGTGCGCCCTCATCTGCGCACTCGCCGCCGGCGGCTGCTCCGCGCCCGGAGGACTGGGCGTCGGCGAGGCCGCGCCGCCCGTATCGGCCCAGCCGCGGCCCGAGTCGCTCTGGCCGCTGTGGACCGACCGGTCCGTCTCGGGGCCGGGCACGTCGGTCGGCACCCGGGAGCCCCCGCCACAGCCGTTGAAGAACGCGCCCGAGGTGGGGCCCGGCGGGCTGCCCGCGGTGAACGTGCAGGACGTCGTACGCGCCGACAAGCAGATGAAGCCGTTCGCGGCGAAGGGCTGGATCAGCGCGCCCGGCAAGGCCGGGATCCGCCCGCCCGTCTTCCGCGACCTCACGGGCGACGGGGGCCAGGACCTGATCGTCGCGGCCGACGCGGAGACGGGGCGCACCGCGCTGACTGTCTACACGGCCGAAGGGACCCGGATCGTCCCCATCCTCTTCACCGTCGGCCGCCGGCTGGCCGCCGAGACGATCGGCGGCGACCTGCTGCTGCGCACCGCCGCCGACGACGGCTCCGAACAGGCGGTCCGCTACCACTGGGACGGCGAACGGATGCGGGTCGTCAGCGACGAGCGGCGCTACAGCAAGTCCGTACCGGGCTGCGACGGCGACCCGGCCACCCCGCAGCCGAAGCGCACCGACCGGTACGGCCAGGTGTGCGAGTGAGGCCCCTCCTGGTCCGCTGCCGCGACCTCCTGCGGGCCCTCGGCCTGCGCTGGAAGATCTCGATCCTGCTCGCGGTCGGCTGCTCGCTGGTCGCCGTGACCATCGGCGTACTGATCCACGAGGCGCGGGCGCAGCAGGTGGGCGAGGCCGCCCGGGAGAGCGCGCTCGCGCAGCTGATCCGCGTACGCCAGGTGTACGAGCTCACCGGGCGGCTGGACGAGGACAAGGTGGGTGAGGCCGACGCGTGGATCGACTGCCCGCAGCTGCCGGGGCCGCTGCGCCGGGCGGCCCTGGCGGGGCAGCGCACCACCTACCTCGACCTGAACGGTCCGGATCCGGCCGTGTGGGCGGCGCGCCCGGTCGGCGGGGACCACGTGCTGTCCGTACGGCGGCCGTTGGCCGCCGAGCAGGCCGAACTGGTCGAGCTGAACCGGCAACTGGTGGCCTCGGGGGCCGGGGTCGTGACGCTCGCGGCGATCGGCGGTGCGCTGATGGCGAGCCGGCTGAGCAAGGACCTGCGGACGGCGGCCGAGACGGCCCGCCGGATCAGCGAGGGTGAACTGGACGCGCGGATCGGGGCTTCGGGCGTGCCGGGGACCCGCAACGAGGTCGCCGAGCTGGCCTCGGCGGTCGACACGATGGCGGCCAGCCTCCAGCAGCGGCTGGAAGCGGAGCAGCGGTTCACGGCGGACGTGGCGCACGAGCTGCGGACCCCGCTGACGGGGCTGCACACCGCGGCCGAGCTGCTGCCGGAGGGGCGGCCGACGGAGCTGGTGCGGGACCGGGTGGCGGCGCTGCGGACGCTCACCGAGGACCTGCTGGAGGTGGCGCGGCTGGACGCGCGCCGGGAGGAGGCGCAGCTGGGTGCGCACGCGCTGGGTCCGCTGGTCGCCAAGATCACGCAGCGGTCGGGGGTGACGGCGCGGGTGATCGGCGCGGACTGCCCGGAGGTGGTTCGCACCGATGTCCGGCGCCTGGAGCGGATCCTGACGAACCTGCTGGTCAACGCCCGTCGACATGGTGTGGAGCCGGTCACGGTGACGGTCTGCGGGAACGGGGTGACGGTACGGGACCACGGCCCGGGCTTCCCGGTGAAACTGCTGCGCGAGGGGCCGCAGCGCTTCCTGACGGGTGCGGCCGAGCGGGGGCAGGGGACGGGGCTGGGCCTGACGATCGCCTTCGGCCAGGCGCAGGTGATCGGGGCGCGGGTGACGCTGTCGAACCCGGCGCCGGCGGGTGCGGCGGCGACGGTGACGCTGCCCGCGGGGTGAGCGGCGGGCCGGGCGGGATTCGCCCCCTCGGCCCTGCCTCACCCGGACGGCGTGACACCCCCGATGACTGAGGTCGCGGCCGTGACCTGCGGAAACGGGGGCGGCACGGGTTTATCTGACGGCACGTCAGCATGCGCGTCGCGGCCGGGCCGGGTTTCCTCGGGAACACGACCCCGTGTCTCCAGGAGCCTCCATGCGTCGACGCACCGCCCACGTGCTCACCGCCACCGCGCTGACCGCCGCCGCGTTCACGGGCCCGGTCGCCGGGGCGGTCGCCGCCGCGGAACTCGGCACGGCGGGTTTCGCACCCGGCGACTTCGCGAAGCTGGAAGTCTGGCCGAAAAGCGCCGTTCCCGGGGCCAGTGTCACCGTGAACACCACCGCCTGCGGCGTCGGCGGCCACGCCGACGGAGATGCCACCACCGTCGGCGGCGGCCGCTTCAAGCTGGTACCCGGCACCCATAAAGAGGTGGTCCTCGGGCAATTCCAAATCGCCCGCGGCATTCGCCCGGGCACGTACAGCATTGGCGCGACCTGCGCCGACGGGAAATTCGCCACCGGCGATCTCGTCGTCACCGAACGCGGCCCCAAGGGCCACGTCCGCACCGGGGTGGGTGGCGGGACGACCACCACCGTCGACCCCACCAAGATCACGGCGGGAGCGGCCGTGCTGGCCGCCGCCGCCGTCGGCGGTACCTGGCTCCTGCGTCGCCGGGCGAGCGGCACGCGGAGCTGACGGACGCCCACCGCGGCTGCGGCCGTGGTCCGACCGGTACCGTCCCCCGTCGCCCGCCCCGCGAGGTCCCCCCGTTCGCGGGGCCGGGCGACGGCCTGTCAGCCGGAAGGCCGCCGCGCGGAGAACCGCCGCGCCGGGCCCGCCACACGGAACACGGACCGGAACTCAACGCCAGGGGGCACCCATGGGCAGAGGCCAGGCCGGCAGCGGCGGACTCGTCGCGCTCGCCGCCTGCGTCGGCATCTGGCTCGTCGGCAGCGGCTCCAGCCAGTCGATCGGGCCCCCGCTGCCCTCCCCCGCCGACGCGCTGGGCGCACAGGCGCACTACCCCGGCAGCATCGACCCGCTCCCCGGATCCCCGCCGAGCCGGATCCGGATCCCGTCCATCCGGGTGGACGCCCCGCTGACCGGACTGGGCCTCGGCCCCGACGGGAGCATCGAGGTACCGCCGCCCGCCCGCCGCGACCTGGCGGGCTGGTACCGGGACGGCACCACCCCCGGAGCGGTCGGCACCGCAGTCATCGTGGGTCACGTCGACCAATCGACCGGCCCCGCGGTCTTCTACCACCTGGGCGCGCTGCACCGCGGAGCCGCGATCGAGGTGCCGCGCGCGGACGGACGTACGGCCGTGTTCACCGTCCACGCGGTCGAGGTGTACGAAGCGGACCGGTTCCCCGACTCCCGCGTGTACGGGCCCTCGCCGCGCGCCGAGCTCCGAGTGATCACCTGCGGCGGGGGCTTCTCACCCCGAACCGGCTACCAGGGCAACGTGGTCGTCTTCGCCCACCTCACCGGCACGTATTGAGAGGCGTCGCAAGAGCCCGCCCGGTCGGTCAGCCCCACTGCTCCAGACCGAGCTTGATCACCAGTGCACCGACCACCGTCAGCAGCACGCCGCGCACGAACCCGCTGCCCTTCTTCAGCGCCATCCGGGCTCCGACCATGCCGCCCGCCAGGTTGAACACCGCCATCAGCGCGGCCAGCTGCCACAGCACCATGCCCTGGTAGGCGAACATCGCGAGCGCCCCGGCGTTCGTGCAGCAGTTGACGATCTTGGCGGTCGCGGAGGCGCTCACCAGGTCGAGGTGGAGCAGGGCGGTGAGGGCGAGCACCAGGAAGGTGCCGGTGCCGGGCCCGATGAGACCGTCGTAGAACCCGATGCCGAGACCGGCGAGCCCGATGGCGAGCAGCACCCGCTGCCGGCTGACGGGCGCGGTCGAGGGCGCGGTGCCGAAGCCGGGCTTGAAGATCACGATGCCCGCGACGACCACGAGTACGCCCATGATGAGCGGGCGCATGGTGTCCTTGCTGATCCCGCCGGCCAGCGCGGCGCCGCCCATGGAACCGGCGAGCGCGGCGACGCCGATCCGGACGGCGAGCTTCACGTCCACCGGCGCCTTGCGTACGTACGTCACCGCCGCGCCCGCGGTGCCGACGATGGCCACGGCCTTGTTCGTGCCGAGCACGGCGGCGGGCTGGGCGTTCGGCAGGCCGAGGAGCAGGGCGGGCAGGAGCAGCAGTCCGCCGCCGCCCACCACGGCGTCGATCCAGCCGGCCGCGGCGGCGGCCACGCACAGCACGATGATCATGGTCGTTGATATGTCAGGCACGGGCACGACCCTATGGAGCCGATGGGTGCACAGCCCATCAATCCCCGGAAACTTGCGCAAAGGTTGAGCTTTGCCGGGCCGGCACCCGGTCCGGAGCCGCCGGGGCGGCCGGATTCACCGTCGCCGTCAGCGCCGTCGCGGCCAGCACACTGACCAGCCCCAGCCCGGCCGCGAGCCGCCGCGCGGGCGGTACGGCGGCCAGCGCGGCCGCGCCCGCCCGCAGGGCGGAGGGCCGGCGGTGGCCCCGGTGCCGGGCCGCGGGCACGGCTGCGGGGGCGGCGGGAGCAGGGGCAGGGCCAGGGGCAGCGGCACCGGGGGCCCCGACCGGTACGGACAGCGGGACGTGGAGCGGATGGCGCATGGCGCGGCGGCCTCTCGGGATCGGAGGAGAACGGAAAGCAAGGCGGAAGGCGGAGGGCGGAGGGCGGAGGGCGGAAGGCGGAAGGGATCAGAAGCTGAAGCACTCGGAATGGATGCGCCCGGCCGGCACCCCGGCCCGCAGCAGCGCACTCCGCGTCGCCCCTGCCATCCCCGGCGGCCCGCACAGGTAGACGTCGTGCCCGGTCAGGTCCGGTACGAGGGCGAGCAGCGCCCGCGGGGCCAGCGGATCGTAGGCGTCGTCGCAGGACCCGAGCAGGTAGTGCAGCCCGGCCCGCCGCTCGGCGGCGATGGCCTCCAGCTCGGAGCGCAGCACCAAGTGCTCCGCGGCCCCGGCCCGGTAGAGGAGGGTGATGTCCCCCGGCCCGCCGGGCAGCGTCTCGAACAGCGCCCGCATCGGGGTGATGCCGACGCCGCCCGCGATCAGCAGCACCTTGGGCCTGGTCCGCCGGGCGGCGGTCAGCGCCCCGAACGGCCCGGTGGCGATCACCCTGGTCCCGGGACGCAGCCGGCGGATCCGCCGCGAGTGCCCGCCGAGCGCCTTCACCGTGATCCGCAGGGCGTGGCCCTGGACCGGCGCGGACAGCGAGAACGGCAGGGCGGTGTGCCACAGGCGGCGTTGCAGGAACCGCCAGCGCAGGAACTGGCCCGGCTCCGCGCGCAGTTCCGCCAGGTGCTGCCCGTACACGACGACGGAGACCACCCCGGGCCCCTCGATGCGCACCTCGGCCACCCGCAGCGCGTGCCGCAGGGCCTGCCGTACGGGGACCACGGCCCGGTACCAGAGGAGCAGGACGGCGACGGTGGCGTGGGCGAGGGCCCAGAACCAGCCGAGCAGGGCGAGATCGGGCCCGGCCAGCTGGTGGCCGAAGGCCAGGGAGGCGGCGAGGTAGACGAGGAGGTGGACCCCGCGCCAGGTTTCGTGGCTGACCCGGCGGCGTACGGCCCGGGCGGAACTCACGCCGACGGCGGCCAGCAGGGCCGTCCCGGCGCAGGCGGCGGTCAGCGCGGGGTAGCCGAACAGCTCCCGGACGGCGGAGACCACGTCGACGCCCTGGTGGACGGCATATCCGAACAGGGCGAAGAGGGCGTGCCCGAAGCAGAGCAGGAGCACGTGCCGGCCGCCCCGGGCGTGCCAGCGGGCGAGCCGGTCGGCGCCCACGCCGTGCTCGACGGCGGGCACCCGGGCCATCAGGAAGAGCAGGACGAGCACCCCGTACCCGGCGAGCAGGCCGGTCAGGTGGGCGGCGGTCGCGAAGAGCGCGTCGAGCCGCGCGGAGGGCCGCACCTGGGCCGCCCACACCAGCGCCACCAGTCCCGCCCCGCCGAACATCCCGCTCTTGACCCGCATCGCCGCATCTCGCACACGGATCACGCTAAGGGCGCTCCGCACGCCTCTGAGCTGCCCGAACCGATCCTTAAGCCGCCCTTGAGCGACGCCTCACCGACCCTTAACCCGGACGCTGAGGTGCGCGTTCCGTCCGGGTAACAGCGGCGATGCGGCGGGGAAACAGCGAGCGCGCACGCTCATCCCATGACCTCGGAACAGCAGCGTGTGGTGGTGATCGGCGGCGGCCTCGCGGGCCTGCGGCTCGCCGCGCGGCTGGGCGCGGGTACGGGTACGGGTACGGGTACGGACACGGGTACGAAGGTGACCGTCCTCGGCGAGGAGTCGCACGTTCCGTACAACCGGGTCCTGCTGGCGGAGGTCCTGGCCGGCCGGTACGCACCGGAGGTGACCGCCCTCCCGGATCCCGGCCCGGTGCTGCGCCGGGGCGTGCGGGCGGTCCGCGTCGACCGCGCCGACCGGACGGTCCACTGCGACGACGGCAGCACCGAGCGGTACGACACGCTGGTCCTGGCCACGGGCTCGAACGCGGTCCTCCCGCCGCTGCGCGGGCTGTTCGAGCCGCACGGGCGGGAACTGCCCGACGGGGTCCACGCGTTCCGCACCATGGACGACTGCCTCGCGCTGTCGGCCGCGGTGGCCGTACGGTCCGGGGTGCGCGCGGTGGTGATCGGCGGCGGCCTCCTCGGCGTCTCCGCGGCCCGAGCCCTGGCCGAGCGCGGCGCCCAGGTGGTCCTCGCCCAGCAGGGCGAGCGCCTGATGGAGCGCCAGCTGGACGCGGAGGCCTCGGCGCTGCTGCACGCCCACCTGACCGCACTCGGCATCGAGATCCACACCCAGTGCCGGGTGCGCGGTCTGGCGACCACGCGCGGCCCCGCGGGCGGGCGGCGCGTCAGCGGCGTCGAGTTCGCCGACGGGTACCGGCTCGATGCCGAGGTCGTCGTGCTCGCCTGCGGCGTGCGCCCGCGCACCGGTCTCGCGCTCGCCGCCGGGCTCGACGTACGCACCGGGATCGTCGTGGACGACCGGCTGCGCACCAACGACCCCCGGATCCACGCCATCGGCGACTGCGCCGAGCACGCCGGCCGGGTGTACGGCCTCGCGGGCCCGGCGCTGGACCAGGCCGACGCCCTGGCCCAGCACCTGGGCGGAGCCACCGCCCCCGGATACACCGGAACCCGCGCCCTCACCCGCCTCACCCTCGCCACCCCCGCCGCAGGCACTCCCGTCGCGGCCACCGGTGCCGGCACCACCACCGGCACCGCCACCACCACCGGCACGCTCGACCTCGCCGCCTTCGGCGAGACCACCCCGCTCCCCGGCGACGACGTGGTCCGCCTCGCCGACGCCACCCGCCGGACCTACCGGAAGGTCGTCGTGCGCGGCGACCGCCTCGTCGGCGGGGTCCTGCTCGGCGAGCTCTCCACCGTGGGCGCCCTCGCCCGCAGCTGGCAGGACGCCGAGACCCTGACCGACCTGTTCCACCTGCTCACCGACGACGGAGGCTCCTGATCATGGCCGCAGCCACGCCCACGCCCACCCCCGCCATCGTGCTCATCGGCCACGGCATGGTCGGCCAGCGCTACTTGGAGGCCCTCGCCGAGCGCGGGGCCACCGCCACGCACGGGATCACCGTGCTCTGCGAGGAGCCCCGGCCCGCGTACGACCGCGTCCACCTCACCTCGTACTTCTCCGGCAGCACCCCCGAGGAGCTCTCCCTCACCCCGGCCGGCTTCATGGAGCAGCACGGGATCGAGCTGCACCTCGGCGACCCCGCCGAGTCCATCGACCGCGACGCCCGCACCGTCACCTCCCGCTCCGGGCAGGTGTTCCCGTACGACGTGCTGGTCCTCGCGACCGGCAGCTACCCCTTCGTGCCGCCCGTCCCCGGCAAGGACGCCCCCGGCTGCTTCGTCTACCGCACCATCGAGGACCTGTTCGCGATCGAGGAGTACGCCAAGACCCGCACCAGCGGTGCGGTCGTCGGCGGCGGGCTCCTCGGGCTCGAAGCGGCCGGCGCCCTCAACGGTCTCGGCCTCGCCACCCGAGTCGTCGAGTTCGCCCCGCGTCTGATGCCCGTCCAGGTCGACGACGGCGGCGGCGCGGCGCTGCTGCGCACCATCGAGTCGATGGGGCTGACCGTCCACACCGGGGTCGGCACCCAGGAGGTGCTCACCGGAGCGGACGGCTCCGTCACCGGCATGCGGCTCTCCGACGGCTCCACCGTCGACACCGACCTCGTCGTCTTCTCCGCCGGGGTCCGCCCCCGCGACCAGCTCGCCCGCAACTCGGGCCTGACCGTCGGCGAGCGCGGCGGCATCGGCGTCGACGCCCGCTGCCGCACCTCCGACCCGCGCGTCTATGCGATCGGCGAATGCGCGCTGGCCGCGGACGGCCGGGTGTACGGGCTGGTCGGCCCCGGGTACGAGATGGCCGAGACGGCCGCCGAGGACCTGCTGGGCCGGGACAAGGAGTTCACCGGAGCCGACCTCTCCACCAAGCTCAAGCTGCTCGGCGTGGACGTGGCCTCCTTCGGCGACGCCCACGGCACGGCCCCCGACAGCCTCGACGTCGTCTACTCCGACTCCCGCTCCGGGGTCTACAAGAAGCTGGTCGTCTCCCCCGACGGGGTCCTGCTCGGCGGGGTGCTGGTGGGCGACGCCGAGGCGTACGGCCTGCTGCGCCCGCTCACCGGCAGCGTCCCTCCGGTCAGCCCCGACCAGCTGGTCCTGCCCGCCGGCCTCGGCGCGCCCGTGGCGCTCGGCCCGTCGGCGCTGCCCGACTCCGCGGTGATCTGCTCCTGCCACAACGTCACCAAGAAGGCGATCACCGCCTGCGCGACCCTCCCCGAGGTCAAGCAGTGCACCAAGGCGGGCACCGGCTGCGGCAGCTGCATCAAGACCATCGGCCAGCTGCTGCCCGCGGCCGCCGACAAGGGGCTGTGCGGCTGCTTCCCGTTCACCCGGGCCGAGCTCTACGAGATCGTCCGGACCCGCCGGCTGACCTCGTTCGAGCAGCTCCTCGACGGCCACGGCCGGGAGAAGGCCCGCGGCGGCAACGGCTGCGAGGTCTGCAAGCCGACCGTCGGATCGATCATCGCCTCGCTCGCCCCCACCCTCGGGGCGAGCGGCTACGTCCTCGACGGGGAACAGGCCGCCCTCCAGGACACCAACGACCACTTCCTGGCGAACCTCCAGCGCAACGGCTCGTACTCGGTGGTCCCGCGCATCCCCGGCGGCGAGATCACCCCCGACAAGCTCATCGTGATCGGCGAGGTGGCCCGCGACTTCGGGCTCTACACGAAGATCACCGGCGGCCAGCGCATCGACCTCTTCGGGGCCAGCGTGGACCAGCTCCCGCGGATCTGGGCCCGGCTCGTGGAGGCCGGGTTCGAGTCCGGACACGCGTACGGGAAGGCGCTGCGCACGGTGAAGTCCTGCGTGGGCCAGACCTGGTGCCGGTACGGGGTCCAGGACTCCGTGCGCATGGCCATCGACCTGGAGCTGCGCTACCGGGGCCTGCGCGCCCCGCACAAGCTCAAGTCGGCGGTCTCCGGCTGCGCGCGCGAGTGCGCGGAGGCGCAGAGCAAGGACTTCGGGGTGATCGCGACGGCCAACGGCTGGAACCTCTACGTCGGCGGGAACGGCGGGGCCACCCCGCGCCACGCGGACCTGCTGGCCCAGGACCTGTCGGACGCCGAACTGGTCCGGCTCATCGACCGGTTCCTGATGTTCTACATCCGCACGGCCGACCGGCTGGAGCGCACCTCCACCTGGCTGGACCGGCTGGAGGGCGGCCTGGACCACCTGCGGGACGTGGTCGTACACGATTCGCTCGGGCTGTGCGCGGAGCTGGAGGCGCTGATGTCCGACCACGTGGCGCACTACCGCGACGAATGGGCCGAGACCCTCCAGGACCCGGAGCGGCTGCGCCGGTTCGTGTCCTTCGTGAACGCGCCCGGCGCCCCCGACCCGACCGTGAAGTTCGTCCCCGAACGCGACCAGGTCAAGCCCGACCTGACCATTCTCGACATCCGGCCGCTGGAGGCCGTGGGAGGCACCCGATGACCGTGGAACTGCAGGCGACCGAAGGCTGGCTGACGGTGTGCGAACTGTCCGACCTGATCCCCGGGCGGGGGGTGGCGGTCCTACTGCCCGACGGCAGCCAGGCCGCGGTGTTCATCACCCGGTCGGGAAGCACGTACGCCATCGACAACCGGGATCCGTTCACCGGGGCCGCCGTGCTCTCGCGGGGGCTGATCGGGTGCGCGGAGGGCCGGCCCTTCGTGGCCTCTCCGCTGCTCAAGCAGCGCTTCGACCTCGTGTCGGGGCGCTGCCTGGACGACGAGGCGGCGGCGGTCCGGACCTACCCGGTGCGGACCGCCGTGACCTCGGCGGCGGTGGCGTAGCGGCGTAGCGGGGGCATCAGCCCTGGACGGCCGCCGGGTCCATCCAGACGTACTCCCAGACGTGGCCGTCCAGGTCCTCGAAGGCGCGGCCGTACATGAAGCCGAGGTCCTGGGCCGGACGGGGTTCGGTGGCGCCCGCCGCGAGGGCGGCGCCGAGCACCTCGTCGACCTGCTCCCGGCTGTCGGCGCTCAGGGCGAGCATGACCTCGGTGGTCTTGGTGGCGTCCGCGACCTCCTTGGTCGCGAAGTCCCCGAAGCGGGCCTCCGTCATCAGCATCGCGAAGATCGTGTCGCTGATGACGAGGCAGCCGGTCTTGTCATCGCTGAACTGGGGGTTGAAGGAGTAGCCGAGCTCGACCCAGAACGCCTTGGCGGCCTCGATGTCCTTGACCGGCAGGTTGACGAAGATCATGGTGGGCATCTGGGTGCCTCTTCTCTCGTGTGCGCGTCTCGTGTGTGCTTTCGAGAGATAGACCGGGGGCCCCGAAAGAACTCATCGCTCCCGCGGAAACTTTTTCCACGAGTCGTACGCCGAGGGGCATCCGCCCAGGTCAGGCCGTGGAGCGGAGCTCCAGGGCGGCCAGCGGGACAAAGCCGCGGGAGTCCTGGCGCCGGAGCAGCGCCGGGTCGGGGCCGGCCAGCCGCTTGTGCAGGGCCAGGGCGATCCGCTCGCCCGTCGCCTTGGCCCGCTCCGCGTTCGGCCCGCGGTGCAGGCCGTCGACGGCGGCGTGCCACAACTGCACCCAGCGCCCGAAGTCCTCGGCGGTCAGCGCCCGCGCCGCGTGCAGGGCGGCGTGCGGGCCGAAGGCGTCGCGCCCGTAATCGGCCGTACGGAACAGGGCCCGCTCCCAGAAATCCGTGATGCGCGGCAAGTGGACCTCCAGGTCCGTGCCGGCGATCTCGGTGAAGAACGGCCCGATCCGCCGGTCGGCGAAAGCGGCGGTGTAGAAGCGGCGCAGCACGACGGTGAGGTCGGCGCGGCCGGAGATGTCGTTGTCCGCGGCGAACTGGTTCATGGCTCCACCATCTTGGCGTACGCGGGGGCGTGCCAGGGCGCAAAGTCCCGCCGTTCGTCACTTCGTGCGGATCGCGGGCGAACCGCTCGCCCGCGCGGGCCCCCGCCCGTATGACGGGGCAGGGGCCCGCGGCAGGGCCGGGAGCCCCCCGGCAGCGCCAGGGGTGTCCGCAAAGTCCCGCCTGCCCCGCGGCGCCCGGCACGGCCCGCCCTACGGGCGGACGCCGCCGCTTCGCGGACACCCCCTAGGAGGCCACCGCTCCGCCCTTCAGCAGCGCGGCCCCCAGCGGGGTCACCGTGTGCAGGACGGCGTTACCCCGGCGCAGGGTGGTGACCAGGCCCGCCTCGCGCATCACGCAGGCGTGCTGGCTCGCGGAGGCCAGCGAGACCCCGGCGCGGCGGGCCAGCTCACTGGTGGTGGCGCCGTCGCCGATGGCCCGCAGCACCACCGAGCGGGTGTGCCCGACGAGTTTGCCCAGCGTGCGCTGGCGCTGCTCCTCCAGGGGCCGAATCGATTCGCCCGAGCCGGACGCCGAGGCCAGCTGCGCCGCGGCCGGGTAGACCAGCACCGGCGGCAGCTCCGGGTCGTGCAGGGTCACGGCGGTGCGCCGGCAGAAGAACGACGGCTGGAGCAGCAACCCGCGCCCCCGCAGCCGTACGTCCCGGTCCACCGGGTAGTCGCACTCCAGGACCGGTGCCCGCCAGCGCAGCATCGGCGGCAGCGAGGCCAGCAGCTCGTCCGCGCCCCCGTCCAGCAGGGCGCGGCCGCGCGCGGCCCGCTCGGCCTCGATCTGGGCCTGGATGTGCGTCCAGTACGGCTCCACGGCCGCCCGGTGGTAGCCGCGCAGCTCGCCCAGCAGCCTGGGCAGGTGCTTGGTGCCGCCCTCCATGAAGTCCCGCAGCCGCCGCGGGACCGACACGTCGGCACCCCCGCTGACCGCCGAGGGCATGCCGAACGCGGCCCCGACCCCGGTGCCCGCGCCCAGCAGCGCCAGCTCGCGCCGCATCCGCTCGGGACGGATCCCGCGCAGGGCGTCGAGCCCCACGTCCCACCCGTACTGCCCCTCCACAGGGGTCAGGAAATCGGGAAAATAACCACGACTCGGTATGAGCGCACCGAGCAAACGTGTTTCACTATTCAACCTGCTCCGGGTTTCCGTACGCCATTCACCGAAGAGCCGCGCATCACGCCGGTCTCTTAAACGGTGAAAACTCAGAATCGTTTCCCACAACGCATCGGGACGCCCTGCCATCCGTACGCGTGCCAGGTCCACTCCAGTGAAATGGATACGCAGCACCGAACCCCCACCTGTGCAACCGCAATCCCCCCGCCTCATGAGTATGCATGCCGTCACACGACGTCACCACGCCCTTTCGGCCACAGTTGAAACCCCTTTCGGCGGGGGCGTGACAACCGAAATCCTGTACTCCGCCAGGCACACTCCGATGCGACCGAAACGCTCCGTGAAGGCCGTGGGGGGCTTTGCGGGGCCTGGCGGTCGGTCGCACCGGGAAGCGCCGACGTGCCTGGCAGATTGCCGGCAGGCGGTGGACGGGTGGGGATCCGTCCACCGCCTGCTGGCGTAAAGATTTGTCGAACAACAAAAAGATGCGCGTCCGCCCTCGGGGGTCAGGGAACCCGGGGGCGGACGCGCAGTCAGCGGGCCGTGTCAGGCCTGGAGGGGCTCAGCGGCTGTCGCTGCCCTTCGACTCGGCGGCGGCACGGCCGGCCTCCAGGCGCGCCACCGGGATCCGGAACGGCGAGCAGGAGACGTAGTCGAGACCCACCTCGTGGAAGAAGTGGACGGACTCGGGGTCACCGCCGTGCTCGCCGCAGACGCCGAGCTTGAGGTCGGGGCGGGTCTCCCGGCCGGCCTGGGCCGCGCTGCGGACCAGCGCGCCGACGCCGTCCTTGTCGATGGTCTCGAAGGGCGAGACCCCGAAGATGCCCTTCTCCAGGTACGCGGTGAAGAAGCTGGCCTCGACGTCGTCGCGGGAGAAGCCCCACACCGTCTGGGTCAGGTCGTTCGTGCCGAAGGAGAAGAACTGCGCGGCCTCGGCGATCTGCCCGGCCGTGAGCGCGGCGCGCGGCAGCTCGATCATCGTGCCGATGGTCAGCTTGAGGCTGGTGCCGGTGGCGGCCTCGACCTCGGCGATGACCGCGTCGGCCTCCTCGCGGACGATCTCCAGCTCCTGGACGGTGCCCACGAGCGGGACCATGATCTCGGCGCGCGGGTCGCCCTTGGCGTTCTTGCGCTCGGCCGCGGCCTCGGCGATCGCCCGGACCTGCATGGCGAACAGGCCGGGGATGACCAGACCGAGGCGGACGCCGCGCAGACCCAGCATCGGGTTCTGCTCGTGCAGCTTGTGCACGGCCTGGAGCAGGCGCAGGTCGTTCTCGTTGGCGTCCTTGCGGGCCTCGGCGAGGGCCACGCGCACCGACAGCTCGGTGATGTCGGGAAGGAACTCGTGCAGCGGCGGGTCGAGGAGACGGACGGTGACGGGCAGCCCGTCCATCGCCTCGAACAGCTCGACGAAGTCCTTCTTCTGGAGCGGCAGGAGGGCACTCAGTGCCTCCTCGCGCTCCTTGTCGGTGTCGGCGAGGATCAGGTGCTCGACCAGCTCGCGGCGCTCACCGAGGAACATGTGCTCGGTGCGGCACAGGCCGATGCCCTGGGCGCCGAAGCGGCGGGCGCGCAGCGCGTCCTCGGCGTTGTCGGCGTTGGCGCGCACCCGCAGCCGGCGGACGCGGTCCGCGTAGGCCATGATCCGGTGGACGGCCTGGACCAGCTCGTCGGCGTCGTCGGCGCCGGCGTGCATGCGGCCCTCGAAGTACTCGACGACCGGGGACGGTACGACGGGTACCTCACCGCGGTAGACCTTGCCGGTGGAGCCGTCGATCGAGACGACGTCGCCCTCCTCGATCACCACTCCGCCGACCGTCATCCGGCGGCGCTTGGTGTCGACTTCGAGGTCCTCGGCGCCGCAGACGCAGGTCTTGCCCATGCCGCGGGCCACGACGGCGGCGTGCGAGGTCTTGCCGCCGCGCGAGGTCAGGATGCCCTCGGCGGCGATCATGCCGTCCAGGTCGTCCGGGTTGGTCTCGCGGCGGATCAGGATGACCTTCTCGCCGGAGCGCGACCACTTGACGGCCGTGTACGAGTCGAAGACGGCCTTGCCGACGGCCGCGCCCGGGGAGGCGGCGATGCCACGGCCGAGCAGCTCGGTCGCCGCGCCCTCGTCGAAGCGCGGGAACATCAGCTGCGCGAGCTGGGCGCCGTTGACGCGCTGGAGCGCCTCGGCCTCGTCGATGAGGCCCTGGTCGACGAGCTGGGTGGCGATGCGGAAGGCGGCGCCGGCGGTGCGCTTGCCGACGCGGGTCTGCAGCATCCACAGCTGGCCGCGCTCGATCGTGAACTCGATGTCGCAGAGATCCTTGTAGTGGGTCTCCAGCGTCGTCATGATCGTCATGAGCTGGTCGTAGGAGGCCTTGTCGATGGTCTCCAGGTCCGCCAGCGGGACGGTGTTGCGGATGCCCGCGACGACGTCCTCGCCCTGGGCGTTCTGCAGGTAGTCGCCGTAGACGCCCGCGTGGCCGCTGGCCGGGTCGCGGGTGAAGGCGACGCCGGTGCCGGAGTCGGGGCCGAGGTTGCCGAAGACCATGGAGCAGATGTTGACCGCGGTGCCCAGGTCGCTCGGGATGCGCTCCTGGCGGCGGTAGAGCTTGGCGCGGTCGGTGTTCCAGGAGTTGAAGACCGCCTCGACGGCGAGGTCGAGCTGCTCGCGGGCGTCCTGCGGGAACTCGCGGCCGGCCTGCTTGGCGACGATCTTCTTGAAGCGGGTGACCAGCTTCTTGAGGTCGGCGGCGTCGAGGTCGGTGTCGACGGTGACCTTCTTGGCGGCCTTGGCCTCGTCGAGGGCCTCCTCGAAGAGCTCGCCGTCCACGTCCAGGACGGTCTTGCCGAACATCTGGATGAGGCGGCGGTACGAGTCCCACGCGAAGCGCTCGTTGCCGGCCTGGGAGGCGAGGCCGGCCACGGACTCGTCGGAGAGGCCGATGTTGAGGACCGTGTCCATCATGCCCGGCATCGAGAACTTGGCGCCGGAGCGCACGGAGACCAGCAGCGGGTCGTCCGACTGGCCGAGCTTCTTGCCCATCTTCGCTTCGAGGGCCGCCAGGTGGGCGCTGACCTCGTCGCGCAGCGCGGCCGGGGCCTCACCGCTGGCGAGGTAGACCTTGCAGGCCTCGGTGGTGATGGTGAAGCCGGGAGGGACCGGCAGACCCAGGTTGGTCATCTCGGCGAGGTTGGCCCCCTTGCCGCCGAGAAGGTCCTTGAGGTCGCGGTTTCCCTCGGTGAAGTCGTAGACGAACTTCTGATCTTTGTTTTCCGACACGGGTCTCGACTCCTCGAGGACTCGGTGGCTGCCCTGACGGCCAGGAACATACCCAGATCGAAGGCTTCTGGGTACGTCCACTTGGTCGTCATGTGGCTGTAACCACCCGTGCGCCACCAGATCGAAAGTAACCGATGAGTAGCCAGAATCTACGAAGAGCGTTCACCTCCCGAAGGGAGAAGGGCCTCCTGAGGCCTGTTCTCGCTCGGATGAGCGATCATCGATACATTTGCGTTCAAGTCTTGAACAGACAAAGGGTGGCACCCAGTGCCACCCTTTGAAAGTCTTACCCGTGATTTTCGCGCTCATGTGAGCGCAACCCCACCCATGCGTGGCGTATGTCACGCCGCCGGTGGCAGAGTTTGTCAGCTGATTCTCAGCCCCCGGACGTGTCCAGTTCCGCATCCTCGCTCACGCCCGCACAGTCGTACGGATCCTTCAGCCAGCCATCCGGCAGGACAACCCGGTTGTTTCCGGACGTCCGGCCGCGCGGGCCGTCCGCGCTCTCGGGCCACGACTGGTCCAGGTCGAGCTCGCTCAGATGAGCGTTCAGCTCGGCCAGCGACGAGGTGACCGCCAGCTTCTTCCGCATCTCGGAACCCACCGAGAAGCCCTTGAGGTACCAGGCCACGTGCTTACGGAAGTCGATCACCCCGCGCGTCTCGTCGCCGATCCACTCCCCCAGCAGCTGGGCGTGCCGGTGCATGGTGTCGGCGACCTCGCGCAGCGTGGGCTTGTGGAAGTCTTCGGGGCGCCCCTCGAAGGCCGCGACCAGGTCGTTGAACAGCCACGGGCGGCCCAGGCAGCCGCGCCCGACGACCACGCCGTCGCAGCCGGTCTCGCGGACCATGCGCAGCGCGTCCTCGGCGCACCAGATGTCGCCGTTGCCGAGCACGGGGATCTCCGGCACGTGCTCCTTGAGCCGCGCGATGGCGTCCCAGTCGGCGGTGCCGCCGTAGTGCTGGGCGGTGGTGCGCCCGTGCAGGGCGATGGCGGTGACGCCTTCCTCGACGGCGATGCGGCCGGCGTCCAGGTAGGTGAGGTGGTCGTCGTTGATGCCCTTGCGCATCTTCATCGTGACCGGCAGGTCGCCGGCGCCCGCGACGGCCTCGCGCAGGATCGCGCGCAACAGGTTCCGCTTGTACGGGAGGGCCGAGCCGCCGCCCTTGCGGGTCACCTTGGGGACGGGGCAGCCGAAGTTGAGGTCGATGTGGTCGGCGCGGTCCTCTTCGACGATCATGCGGACCGCCTTGCCGACCGTCGCCGGGTCCACTCCGTACAGCTGGATCGAGCGGGGCTTCTCAGTCTCGTCGAAGTGGATCAGCTGCATGGTCTTCTCGTTGCGCTCGACCAGGGCGCGGGTCGTGATCATCTCGCTCACGAACAGACCCTTGCCGCCGCTGAACTCCCGGCAGAGGGTGCGGAACGGGGCATTGGTGATACCGGCCATGGGGGCGAGCACCACGGGGGGCTGCACGGTGTGCGGGCCGATCGCGAGCGGCGGAGGGAGCGTGGTCATCCCCCCATTGTCGCTCAGCCGGACCGGGGCACGCATCTCTTTAGTTAGGCGTACTATCGGAAACATGCCGGAGTTGAGCCGCCGACGGAGAATGCTGGTCCTGGCGATCTGCTGCATGAGCCTGCTCATCGTCAGCCTCGACGTGACCGTCCTGAACGTCGCGCTGCCCTCGATGCGCCGTGAGCTGGGCGCCTCGGTCTCCGGCATGCAGTGGACGCTCGACGCGTACACGCTGGTCCTGGCCTCGCTGCTGATGCTGGCGGGCTCCACGGCGGACCGGATCGGGCGCCGCAGGGTCTTCACCGTGGGACTGCTGTTCTTCACGGCGGGCTCGCTGCTCTGCTCGCTGGCGCCGACCCTGGAGTGGCTGATCGCCTTCCGTATGGTCCAGGCGGTGGGCGGCTCGATGCTCAACCCGGTCGCCATGTCGATCATCACCAACACCTTCACGGATCCGCGCGAGCGGGCCCGCGCCATCGGCGCCTGGGGCGCGGTGGTCGGCATCTCCATGGCCGTGGGCCCGCTGATCGGCGGGCTGTTGGTGGAGTCCGTCGGCTGGCGCTCCATTTTCTGGATCAACCTCCCGATCGGTCTGCTGGCCCTGGTACTGACCCTGCGGTTCGTCCCCGAGTCGCGGGCCGCGCGACCGCGCCGCCCCGACCCGGTGGGCCAGGTGCTGGTCATGGCCCTGCTCGGTTCCGTGACGTACGGGATCATCGAGGCCCCGAGCGCGGGCTGGAACGCTCCGGTCATCCTCGGCTGCGCGGCCCTGGCCGTGGCCTCGCTGGTGGGGCTGCTGGTGTACGAGCCGCGGCGGGCGGAGCCGCTGATCGACCCCCGGTTCTTCCGCAGCGCCCCCTTCAGCGGCGCGACGGTGATCGCGATCGGCGCCTTCGCCGCGCTGTCCGGGTTCCTGTTCCTGAACACGCTGTACTTGCAGGACGTACGGGGGCTCAGCGCGCTCGACGCCGGGCTCTACATGCTGCCGATGGCCCTGATGACCTTCCTGTGCGCCCCGCTGTCGGGCCGGCTGGTCGGCAACCGGGGGCCGCGGCCGTCACTGCTGATCGCGGGGACGGCGATGGCGGCGAGCGGGGTGCTGTTCGCCGCGTTCTCGGCGGAGACCTCGACGCCGCTGCTGTTCACCGCGTACGTGCTGTTCGGGCTCGGCTTCGGCATGGTGAACGCACCCATCACCAACACGGCGGTCTCCGGGATGCCCCGGGCCCAGGCGGGGGTGGCGGCCGCGGTCGCCTCGACCAGCAGGCAGACCGGCGGCACGCTGGGCGTGGCGGTGATCGGCGCGGTCCTGGCGGCGGGGACGGCGGGCGGCGCCGATTTCGTCGAGGCGGCGCGGCCGGCCTGGTGGATAATCGCGGGCTGCGGACTGCTCGCGCTCGTGGTGGGCGCCGCGACCAGCGGCCGGTGGGCCATGGGGACGGCGGAGCGGACGGCCCGCACGCTGGAACAGGCGGCGGCGGGGCCCTCGCCGGCGACGGCACCGCCGCGCGGCTGAGGCCCGCAGGCCGGGCAGGGCAGGGCGGGGCGGGAGCGCCCCTACTCCCCGCAGTCGAAGTGCTCGGGGTTCGAGTCGATCCGGCCCAGCAGTGCGCGCAGCGCGTCCTTGTCGGCGTGCGAGAACGCGGAGAACAGGGAGAGCTCGACCTCGTCGAGGGCCGCGTTCGTCTTGGCGAGGGCCGTCGATCCGGCCTCGGTGATGGCCACGTTGTGGCGGCGGCGGTCGGCCGGGTCCCGGCGGCGGACGACCAGACCCTCCCCCTCCAGGCCGTTGAGGATGCCGACCAGAACGCTCGGATCCACCTCCAGCCGCTCGGCGAGGGCCCGCTGGCCGACGGGGCCGTCCTCCAGGTGCATCAGCGCCATCGCGTGCCGCGGGGTGAGACCGGCCGTACTGAGCGCCTGCTTCATGAGGGACTCGGTGATCGAGCCGTGCCAGGCCTGGCCCCGGCGGTCGCCCTCACCCTGGTCGCGGCGGCGGCCCTGGTCCTCCGGGTGGCGGCGTAGCCGTCCTGACGAGTGACAGATATTGAAATCTGTCACTCGTCATGCCATGGTTGTTCCATGACCACGAACGAGAACACCCGCACCCTCGGCTCCGCCGGCCCCTCCGTCTTCCCGCTGGGGCTGGGCTGCATGGGCATGTCCGCCTTGTACGGGGAGGCCGACCGCGCCGAGTCGATCGCGACCGTCCACGCCTATCTGGACGCCGTTCCCGAGGGCGCGAGCGCGCTGCTCGACACCGGCGACTTCTACGGCATGGGGCACAACGAGATGCTGATCGGCGAAGCCCTGCGTTCCGCGCCGGCCGCGGCCGCGGAGCAGGCGTTGATCAGCGTGAAGTTCGGCGCCCTGCGCACCGTCGAGGGCGGCTTCACCGGCTATGACGGCCGCCCCGAGGCCGTCAAGAACTTCCTGGCCTACTCGCTCCAGCGCCTGGGCCGCGACCACGTCGACGTCTACCGGATCGCCCGTGTCGATCCGGACGTCCCGATCGAGGAGACCGTCGGCGCCATCGCCGAGGCCGTCGAGGCCGGGCACGTGCGGCACATCGGCCTCTCCGAGGTCGGCGCGGACACCCTGCGCCGGGCCGCCGCCGTGGCGCCGATCTCGGACCTCCAGATCGAGTACTCGCTCATCTCCCGCGGCATCGAGGCGGAGATCCTCCCGGTCGCCCGGGAGCTGGGCATCGGGGTCACGGCGTACGGGGTGCTGAGCCGCGGTCTGATCAGCGGGCACTTCAGCCGCGACCGGGAGCTGGCGCCGGGCGACTTCCGCGGGATGAGCCCGCGCTTCCAGGGCGAGAACCTGCAGCGCAATCTCGACCTGGTCGACGCCCTGCGCAAGGTCGCGCAGGAGAAGGGGGTCAGCGTCGCGCAGACCGCCATCGCCTGGGTGCTCTCGCGCGGCGAGGACATCGTGCCTCTGGTGGGCGCCCGCCGCCGGGACAGACTGTCCGAGGCACTGGGTGCCATGACCGTGGAGCTGACGGCCGCGGACCTGGCGGCCATCGAGGAGGCGGTCCCGGCGGGAGCCGCGGCCGGCGAGCGGTACCCGGAAGCGCAGATGGCCCACCTCGACAGTGAGCACTGAGCGGGCGGTACGGTCGTACTCATGCCCCCCGCTGCTGCCGAGCCCCTGACACCCGAGCGCATCCTCGAAACCACCGAGGAGGTGCTGCGCCGCTTCGGCCCCACCAAGGCGACCGTGGTGGACGTGGCCCGCGCCCTGGGCGTCAGCCACGGCAGCGTCTACCGCCACTTCCCGTCGAAGGCGGCGCTGCGCGAGGCCGTCACGGACCGCTGGCTCGCCAAGAGCGTCGTCCGCCTGGACGAGATCGCCTCGGCCCCCGAGGGGTCCGCGCCCTCCAAGCTGGAGGCGTGGCTGGAGGCGCTGTTCGAAGCCAAACGCCACAAGGCGGGTGACGATCCGGAGCTGTTCGCGACGTACACGGTGCTGCTCGCGGAGAACAGCGACGTGGTGGACCAGCACCTGAACCAGCTGATGGACCAGCTGGGCCGGATCATCGGGGAGGGGGTCGAGGCGGGCTCGCTCAGTGCGCCCGACGTACCGGCCGCCGCCCGGGCCGTGTTCGACGCCACCGGCCGCTTCCATGATCCGCAGTACGCGGCGGAGTGGCGGAGGCCCACGATCATCACGGAGTTCGAGGCGGTCACCGCACTCGTGGTCCGGGGCCTGCGCGCCTGACGGCGGAGAACACGTCCGGAACAAGCCATTCCGGACGACTTGATGATCATTTGGTACGAGCCCACCTTGTCCGTGCCCCGTCAAACTCCATACGTTCCCTTTAGCACCCTTCACCAGGCACGTTCCAGGGGGAACCTTGTCCGCTCAACCAATTCAGGCGACGCAGCCCAAACCTCCGGCCCGTTCGGGCGGCGCCGCTGCCGTCGGCTGGATCCTGACCATCAGCCTCAACGTGGTCGCGCCGATCATCACGTACAACCAGCTGCACGACCACGGCTGGAGCGACTTCAGCGCGCTGCTGATCAGCGGCGTGTGGCCGGTGCTCGACAGCGTCATCAGCGTGGCCTGGCGCCGCAAGCTGGACGAATTCGCCATCATCGCCCTGGTGTTCATGGTGATCACGGCCGTCGTCTCGCTCGTCGGCGCGCACTCGGCGCGCGCGCTGCTGATCAAGGACTCGGGAGTGACCGGGCTGTTCGGGCTGCTCTGCCTCGCCACCCTGCTCGCGCCGCGTCCGCTGATGTTCTACTTCAGCCGCAAGTTCGCCACCGACGGCACCCCCGAGAGCACCGCCTGGTGGAACGGCCTGTGGCAGTACGACGGCTTCCGCCGCACGATGACCGTCATGACCACGGTGTGGGGCGTGGTCTACCTCGCCGAGGCCGCGGTGCGGATCGCCCTGGCGTACCTGCTGCCCACCGACACCATGGTGATCGTCAGCCCGATCCTGATCTACGCGACGCTGGGTCTGCTGGCCCTGTGGACCGCGCGCTACGCGAAGCGCTCGCAGGCGGCCGGTGAGCGGCGCGCCGCCGAGGCGGCCGCGGCCGAGGCACGCGCCGGGGCCCCGGCCCAGGCCTGAGCCGAGGCGGAAACGCCGGTGGCCCGGGGGGCGGCCCGCCGCCCCGGGCCCCGGCCGGGTTCAGCCCCGCCGGGGGGGGGGCGAGGCGCCGGGGGGCGGGGGGGAGCCCACCC
>NZ_JBFAZJ010000027.1:0-119270 GCF_040681715.1 Streptomyces sp. NPDC051582 | reverse complement strand
CACGGCCTGCCGCCACCGGGACCGTTCCCGCCCCGCTCCCGCACCACCTTCACCAGCTTCGCGAACCGGTCGATCCGCAAGCCCGTGAACGTCTCAACCCACAACGGCTCAACCCGCAACACCCCACCCATACACGGAAAATGCCCGGAACTCAGCCTTCTGCAACACCCTTTAGAGCGCGATCCATTCGGTGGACGTGGTGACCTCCTTCAGGATGTCCGGCAGCGGCTCGATGCCGAGCCCCGGCCCTGTCGGGACGTCGAGGTGGCCGTCGGCGAGGACGAACGGTTCGGTGATGTCCGTCGCGAAGTAGCGGTGGGACCCGGAGGTGTCGCCGGGGAGGGTGAAGCCGGGAAGAGCGGCGAGGGCGACGTTGGCGGCGCGGCCGATGCCCGTCTCCAGCATGCCGCCGCACCAGACGGGGACCCCGTGGGCGCGGGCGATGTCGTGGATGCGGCGGGCTTCGAGGTAGCCGCCGACGCGGGCGGGCTTGATGTTGATGACGGAGCAGGCGCCCAGCGAGATGGCCGCGGCGGCGTCGGCTGCGGATTCGATGGACTCGTCCAGGCAGATCGGGGTGCGCAGCAGCTTGGCGAGCTGGGCGTGCTGGACCATGTCGTCGTTGGCGAGGGGCTGTTCGATGAGGAGCAGGCCGAAGTCGTCGAGCTTGGCGAGCTGCTGGGCGTCGGCCAGGGTGTAGGCGGCGTTGGCGTCCACCTGGAGGATCAGGTCGTCGCCGAAGCGCTCGCGGACGGCGCGGACGGGTTCGACGTCCCAGCGGGGCTCGATCTTCAGCTTGATCCGGACGTACCCCTCGGCGACGTAGCCCTCGACGGCGTCCAGGAGTTCAGGTATCGAGTCCATGATGCCGACGGAGACGCCGCAGGGGACGGTTGCACGCGCCGCGCCGAGGTGGTCGCCGAAGGACACGCCTGACAGCTGGAGCTGGGCGTCGAGGACGGCCGTCTCCAGGACGGACTTGGCCATGTGGTGACCGGTGAAGGGTTCGAGTGCGCGGCCGACCGCCGCCGCGTCCACGCCGTTCTTCGCCAGGGCGGGGATGAGGAAGCGACGCAGGACGTCCTGGGCACCGTCGACGTACTCGGAGCAGTACCGCGGCTCGGACATGGCCGCGCACTCCGCCCAGCCTTCGGTTCCGTCGGAGGTGACGACGCGGACGAGCAGGACGTCCCGGCTGGTCTCGACGCCGAAGGAGGTGCGGAAGGGGGCGACGAGCGGCATGGCGATGCGGCGCAGTTCGACGCCGGAGATGGTGGTCTTCATGTGCGGGTGGCTCCTGGTGGGATGTTCAGGCGGCGGTGCGGTGGAGGAGGTAGCTGCGGCGGTCGTGGAAGCCGGCGACGCGCGCTCCGTCGGCGAGCAGTCCGGCGAGGGTGTGCCGTACGGCCAGCCTCCAGTCGCGGGCGGCGCCGGGGTCCGTGCGGCGCAGGGCCTCGATGTCGTCGGGGAGGTCGATGAGGATGGCGGCGGCGTCGGTGGGTCCGATCACGGGGCGGCTGTCGACGTTGCGGACGCCATGGGCGACGTCGGCGGGCAGGTCGAAGGTGTACGGCCCCGGGGGTGCGGTCAGGTCCCAGGCGGTCAGTACGCGGTCGGACTCGTCCCCGCCGTTGATGGCGTCGTCCATGGCGCCGTAGAACGCCTGGAGGTACTCCTGGGGGCGCGCGCCGAGCTTCACGAGGTTGAAGTACGCGTTGCGCCGGATCAGCGGGTCGTAGGTCCAGGTGATCCGTTTGATTCCGCGGGCCAGGGCCCACTCGCGCTGGTGCAGTTTGAGCGCGTGTCCGATACCTCGTCCCATGGCGGTACCGGTGATGTGGGAGTGAAGGGTGGTGCCGATGGGGTCGCCGTAGAAGGCGAGGGACGCGCCGACAAGTCGGCCGTCCTCGTACGCGCCGGCCACGTAGTTGCCGGCGTGGGACAGGGCGCGCATGACGTCTGCGGAGACGGGCGGGCTGTCGGTGTCCGTCCCCCATATCTCGGCGTAGAGCCGGCTGACGGTGTCCAGGTCCTCCATCGTGTGGAGTTCTCTGAGGTCGAGTGCGTTCACTGCAGCGCTCCGACAAGGTGGGCCAGGAGCCGGGCTCGGTCCGGCAGGGTGGCGGTGACGACGTGTTCGTGGTCGGCGTGGGCGCCGTCGCCTACGGCGCCGAGGCCGTCGAGGGTGGGGCAGCCGGCTCCGGCGGTGTAGTTGCCGTCGGAGGCGCCGCCGACGGCAGCCGGGCTCAGGGGGCCGAGGCCGAGACGTGCGGCGGTGTTCTCGGCCAGTGCGAAGAGCTTGTGGGAGGCGTCCGGATCCAGCGGCGGACGGTTGGGGCCGCCGGCGACGTGCAGGCGGGCGCCGGGGTGTTCGGGGCGCAGCGTCCTGAGCAGCTGGTCGACCGCTTCCTGGGCCGCCGCGCTGGGGACGCGTACGTCCACGCTGAGGTCGGCGCGGGCGGGCACGGTGTTGCTCGCGGTGCCGGCCGACACCACGGTGGGGGTGAGCGTCGTCCCGGGTCCGGTCCGGGCCCTGACCGTGTCGGCGATCCGGCTCATGGCCAGGATCTGGTGGGCGAGTTCGGTGGCCGCGTTGATGCCCTTCTCGGGTTCGAGGCCGGAGTGGGCGGCGCGTCCGTGGACGGTGATGTCGTAGAGGGAGACGCCCTTGCGGCTGGTCTTGAGCGCTCCCCCCGGGGCGGAGGGCTCCAGGACCAGGGTGGCCGCGCACTGGCGTGCCAGGTCCTCGATGAGGTGGCGGGAGGTGTCCGATCCGACCTCCTCGTCACCCGTGACCAGGACGCAGACACCGTCGAGGGAGGGCAGCGAGGCCAGGGCGTGGAACATCTGCACGAGGCCGGCCTTCATGTCGAAGACGCCCGGGCCGCGGGCGATGCCCTGCTCGACCGACCACGGGTGGGTCGTGAGGGAGCCGATCGGCCAGACGGTGTCGTGATGGCCCAGGAGCAGGACGCGCGGGGTGCCGAAGGTCCACTGGAGGTGGGTGACCCCATCGATGACCATCGTCTGGGGACGGACGCCGAGCAGCCGGCCGCCCTGGTCGGCGACCACTTGTGCGCTGCGTGCGACGGCGGCGTGGTCGGCGGAGTACGACTCGCAGGTCACGAGTTCTTCGAGGTCGGCGAGCATGGCGCCGAGATCGAAAGCGACGGCGGGGGCGGCGTCCGCTCGCGAGGGGCTGGGTTCTTGGTCGGCCGGCACGGTGGCTCCTCCAGGTTGGGATGACTGCCACGCTAGGGAGGGCGCCGGTGGCCTGGTTGGTGCCCTGGTGACAACCTGGGCGTCCGGTTCGTGCCGGGGACCCAATGACCGTGGAACGGCCGGTGCCCGGCGGGTCCTGACCCGCCGGGCACCGCGGCCTTGCCCGGTGTCAGCCCATGTGCCCGGCCATGAGCTGCCGTACGTTCCCGCCGAGGATCTTCAGGATGTCCGCCTCCGGCAGACCTCTGCGGAGCAGCGCCTCGGTCACCAGCGGCATGCCCACCGGGCTCTCAAGGCCGGGGAAGTCGAACATCGGGTCCTCGTCGTCGAGACTCTCGCAGCAGGGTGGGGTGACGTCGTGCATGACCTCGCGCACGAAGTCCGAACCGAGGCCGACGTGGTCGATCCCGGCGACGGAGACGATGTGTTCGATGTGGTCGACGACCCGGTCGGTGCTCACCTTCGCCTGGTCGTCGGTGAGGAAGTCCGGTACGAAGTTCACGCACACCACACCACCGGTGGCGGCGACTCCCCGGATCTGCTCGTCGGTCAGGTTGCGGTGGTGGTCGCGCAGGGCGCGGGCGCACGAGTGGGTGGCGATGAGCGGCCGGGTGGCCAGCTCCAGCACGTGTGAGACCCCGCTCGCCCCGAGGTGGGAGATGTCGAAGAGCATGCCGAGGTGTTCCATCTCGCGCAGCGCTTCGACACCGGGCGTGGTCAGCCGGCTGCCGGTGGCGTCCTCGCGGCTGCCATCGGCGAGTGGGGTACGCCCCCAGTGGGCGATCGAGGCGATGCGCACGCCCAGCCGGAAGAGGGTGGGGATGAGCTCGACGGAGGCGTCGATGCCAGGGGCGCTCTCCAGGGCGAGAACGAGGGCGATCTTCCCTTCGGCGAGTGCCGCGTCGGTGTCGGCTCCGTCGCGGCACAGTGCGACCTGGTCGGCGTTGGCCTCGGCGAGGACATGGGCGCACTCGATCATGCGCAGGGTCTGCCGCAGCGCCCCCTCGGGGCGGTACTGGTCGTCGATGAAGACCGGCAGCACCTGAAGGTCGATTCCGCCCTGGCGCAGCTGCGGAAGCCAGCGTTCGCGGAAGAAGGATCCCCAGCGCTTCGGAGGGCGTGCGGCGACGGCCATGAGCAGGTCGTTGTGCGCGTCGGCGACGACGGCGCGGTGGTGGAGGTCGTGGGGCACGGCGGTCCTTTCGGGCGGTGGAAGGCGTCCGGCGGCTCGTACGGGGGTGTCGGGCCGCCGTACACGTCGGCGAGGGGCGGGCGGCTCAGGCGCGGGCCAGGCGCGGGACCGCGTCGAGCAGGGTGCGGGTGTACTCGTGCCGGGGCGCTCCGATCACGTCGTGTACGGGGCCGCACTCCATGAGCCGGCCGTGGTGCATGACGGCGACGGCGTCGCAGACGTACCGCACGACGGCGAGGTTGTGCGAGATGAACAGCATGGTCAGGCCGAGTTCGCCGCGCAGTTCGCGCAGCAGGTTGAGCACGGCGCCCTGGACGGAGACGTCGAGGGCGGAGGTGATCTCGTCGGCGATGAGCAGCTCCGGTCGGGCTGCCAGCGCGCGGGCGATGGCGACGCGCTGGCGCTGGCCGCCGGAGAGTTCGCGGGGGTACTTGCCGGCGTACGCGGCGGGGAGGGAGACCAGTTCGAGGAGCCGTCCGACCTCTGCCTGCCGCCGGGCGCGCGGCAGGCGGGTGCCTTCGGCGATGGCGTCGCCGATGCTCATGCGCGGGTTGAGGGAGGAGTACGGGTCCTGGAACACCATCTGGACGCTGCCGGGTGTGACCCCGGTGATGGTGCCCCGGTACGGGGTCAGGCCGGCCACGGCGCGGGCGAGGGTGGACTTCCCGGAGCCGGACTCCCCCACGAGGCCGGTGGCGGAGCCCTTGGGAACCTCCAGGCCGACGCGGTCGACGGCGGTGAAGTTGCCGAAGCGGACGGTGAGTTCGCTGATGTTCACTGGACCTCCCAGCAGGCGACGGAGTGGTTCTCCGTGCGGGCGAGCAGCTTCGGGCGGATGGCGCAGCGGGCGGTGGCGAGGGCGCACCGGTCGGTGAAGGCGCAGCCGTCGCCGACGTCGGTGGGCGCGGGCTGGCGGCCGGGGATGGTGGTGAGGGGGCCCGAGCGGTCGGTGTCCATGTCGGGGAGCGAGCCCACCAGGGCGCGGGTGTAGGGGTGGCGGGCGTAGTGGAGGGCGTCGGCGGGGAGTTCCTCGACGATGCGGCCCGCGTACATGACGGCGATGCGGTCGCACAGTTCGCTGACGACGGCGATGTCGTGGGAGATGAACAGGGCGCCCGCCCGGGTCTGGTCGACGGCTTCGCGCAGGACGCGCAGGACCTCGCGCTGGACGGTGACGTCGAGGGCGGTGGTGGGCTCGTCGGCGATGATCAGGCGGGGGGTGTTCATCAGGCCCATGGCGATGACGGCGCGCTGGCGCATGCCGCCGGACAGCTCGTGCGGGTGGCGCGCGGCGATGTCGGCGGGGTTCTTGATGCGGACCCGGTCGAGGCGTTCGACGGCGCGGGCGCGTGCTTCGGTGCGGGTGGCGCCGTCGTGCAGGGTGGCCACTTCGGCGAGCTGGCCGCCGACCCGCAGGGCGGGGTTGAGGGAGCTGGTGGGGTCCTGGAAGACCATCGCCAGCGAGGAGCCGAGCAGCTTGCGGCGCTCGGAGTCGGTCAGGTCGTCGAGATCAACTCCGCCGAGCCGCATGCGGGCGCTGCCGGCGAGGCCGGGGTAGGGCAGGATCCGTCCGATGGCGGCGGCCGTCATGCTCTTGCCGCTGCCCGACTCTCCGACGAGGCCGACGATCTCGCCGGCGCGGACGGTCAGTGACACCTGCCGTACGGGGGTGATGTCGCCGGGGAAGGCGACGGTGAGGTCGCGCACCTCCAGGACGGCATCCGGTACGGGCTCGTCCTGGGCTGGTGTCACCTGGGGAGCGGTGGGCTTGCCGCCCGGCTCGCGGGTATGGGAGGCGGCTTTGGCGAAGCTGTCGCCGAGCAGCATGAAGCCGAGGCCGGAAAGGCTGACCGCGAGGGCGGGGGCGACGACGACGGACGGGGTGACGTAGACGTGGCCGAACGCTTCGTTGAGGAGGCGTCCCCAGTCGTAGGAAGGCGCTTGGACGCCCATGCCGAGGAAGGACATCGCGGACAGGCCGAGCAGGGCGCCGCCCATGGCCTGGGCCGTGTTGAGGACGAGCGGTTCGGCGATGTTGGGCAGGACGTGCCGGATGAGGATGCGGTGGCGCGGCACGCGCAGCATGCGGGCGGCTGCGATGTAGTCGGACCCGGCGACGGACGCGGTCATGGTGTGGGTGAGCCGGGCGAACGTCGGGGCGAGCGCGACGCCGATACCGAGGACGGCACCCTCGGCGCCGAGTCCGGCGACGACGGCGGTGAACATGGCGAGGAGCAGGGCGGGGAAGGCCACCAGCAGGTCGACGACGCCGATCACCGCGCGGCCCGCGCGCCGCGGCAGGACCTGGGGCAGGGCCCCGAGCAGGATGCCGGCGGTGGTGCCGATGAGGGTGGCCAGGAAGGCCAGGCCGAGGGTCAGCCGGGTGGCGACCAGGGTGCGGGCGAGCAGGTCGCGGCCCACGGCGTCGGTGCCGAGCAGGTGCGAGGCGGAGGTCCCCTGGCTGATCGCCCTCGGGTTCATCCGGGTGGCGGCGTCCTCCCAGATCGACGGGGCGACGATCGCGAGGAGGATCATGAGGGCGACGAGCACGGCGCCCAGCAGGCCGACGGGGTTTCTCAGAACACGGCTGCGCATCAGCCCTCCCTGGAGGCGGAGGCGGAGGCGGACAGGGCCGACTTGGGGTCGAGGATCCCCAGCAGGACGTCGACGAGGAAGTTGACGAGCAGGACGAGGGCGCCGTAGACGAGGATCATGGCCTGCGCCACGGGGTAGTCCTTCTGGGTGATGGCCTCGACGGTACGCAGGCCGAGACCCGGCCAGGCGAAGACGTTCTCGACCAGGACGCTGCCGGTGATCAGCCCGCTGAGCAGCAGGCCGCCCATGGTCAGGGTCGCGGTGAGGGTGTTGGGCAGCAGATGCACGGCGTACAGCCGCCGGGCGGGCAGGCGCTTGGCGTGGGCCAGGCGCATGTAGTCGGTGTCGAGTTCGCGCAGGGTTTCCACACGCGCCAGGCGGGCGATCATCGCCGCCGGGGCGATGGCCAGTGCCGTGACGGGCAGCACGAAGGAGGCGGGTCCGGTCAGGCCGGCCGGCGGGAACAGGCCGAGGCCCAGGGAGAGGACGAGGAGCAGCGCCAGACCGTAGAGGTACTCGGGGATGGCGACCGCGGCACCGGTGAGCGTGGTGAACGCGGTCTCCGTGCCGCGCCGGCGTCCGTTGTGGGTGCGGACGGCGGCCCACAGGCCAAGGGGTACGGCCACGGCGAGCGCGACGAGGGTGGCCAGGACCGCCAGGGCCAGGGTGCTGGGCAGGCCCTGGCCGATGATGTCGGTCACCGGCTGGGAGGAGAAGAAGGAGGTTCCCAGGTCGCCCGAGACCAGATCGCGGACGTAGTGTGTGAACTGGGTGAACAGCGGATCGTCGAGGCCGAGTTCATCCCGGCGCTGCGCGACGAGTTCCTTCGGAGCGGTGGGGCCGAGCATCCGGCGCAGCGGGTCGCCGGGGATCAGGTGGATCATCGCGAACGAGGCCACGACGAGCACGGCGAGGGAGGCGGCCAGGCGCAGCAGGTGCCGGGCGAAGAAGCCCGGCGTGAGCCGGCGGGCGCGCCGCCGCCGGGCGGTGGCCGGCGCGTCGTGTGCGGCGAGCACCTCGGAGGGGGTGGTCACTTCCGTCCTCCCGTCATGCGGATCGACGTCGGGTCGAAGAGTCCCGCCGTGATGCGGAAGGTGGCGTTGTGGGCGGCGGTGGTGAGGGTCTTGTCGACGACGGGGACGAGATCGCCGCCGTCGAACAGCGCGCTCTCCGACCGTGCCCACAGAGCGCAGCCCGCCGTGCCCGGGAGCTCGCTCGCCTCGGCGGTGAGGTCCTCGTACGTGGCATTGGTGAGGTGGGCGAAGTTGCCGCCATCGGGGGTGAACGGGCCGGACAGTGAACCGATCAGCTGCGTGGGCAGGGTGACGCCGAGGGATACCCAGTCCACGTCCCAGTCCTGGGTGACCGCTTCCACCTCGTCGTAAGCGACGTCCGACAGGGCCCGCAGGCGCACGTCGACGCCGACCTTCTTCCACGCGTCGGCCAGGTACTCGGCTGCGGCGGCCATGCCCTCGCCCCCGAAAGTCCCGTAGATCATGCGGATCGTGAGCCTCTTTCCTTCCTTGACCCGGATGCCGTCGGGACCTTGGCGCCAGCCGGCCGCGTAGAGTGCCGAGCCGGCCGCGACGGGGTCGAAGTCGGGCAGGTGGCCGGTGACCGTGTCACCGGGGCAGGGGTTCGGTTGCAGCACCAGGCCGGTGGGCCGTTGTCCGGTGCCCCCGGTGGAGATCGCGCCGAGAGCTTGCAGGTCGACCGCTTGGAGGAGGGCCTTGCGGACCGCGGGGTCGTGGCCGGGGTGCCCCGCGCCCTGGTGGAAGAAGAACTCCTGCGTGCCGTTGGCCTGGACGGTGGTGCTCACGCCAGGGACGTCGGTCACCCGGGCACGGTCGGGGCCGGCGAACTGTGCGGCGTTCAGCTGGTGGGAGAGCAGCAGGTTCGCCGCGGTCGACTCGCTGCCGACGACCTTGAGGACGACCGAACCGGGCATGGCGGGGTCGGATGCCGTGGCGCCACCGGGTCCCCAGGCGTAGTCGGTGCGCCGGGTGAAGGTGTAACTCTGGTTCGCCAGCGCCCGTGTGAGCTGGAAGGGGCCCGATCCGGAGGTGCCGCTCTTGAGCAGCGAGCGGTCCTTCAGCCCCTGCCCGCAGACCATGAACAGGTATCGGGTGCTCTGCAGGATGAGCGCGAACGGCTCGGGCGTGGCGAGGGTCACGGTGCCGGCCGTGTCGTCGGCCTTCGCCGTCAGGCCCTCGGGGACCACGACACCGATGGCGGGCGACTTCGTGGCCGGATCGGTGATGTGGTCGACGTTCGCGGCGATCGTGCCGGGTGTCACCGGGGTGCCGTCCGCGCAGGTGACGCCGCGGCGCAGGGTGAAGGTGACCGACGACGGCTTGACGTCCCACTTCTCGGCCAGGCCCGGGACGACGCGGCCGTCGGGGTCGATGTTCACCAGCGTGTCGTAGGCGAGCGACAGCGCGGTGTACGTGGCGCTGTTGTGGAACTGGGCCGGATCGAGCAGACCGGGATCGCTCTTGATCGCGAAGCTGAAGGCGTCACCACCGGCCGAGCCGGCCTGGCCGCTGCCGCAGCCGGCCGCCAGCAGTGACGCCGCGAGACAGGCGGCCATCGCCTTGGCTCTGTTCATCGGGGGCTTCATAGGGGGCTCCTTGGGGCGGGAGAGTTGCCCCACAGTCGCGGCTGGTGGCCGGAAATGATTCAGCCGGGACGACGAAAGCCGGTGGGCCGATTGGGTGCGGGACCCCAAGCCGCGCGACGGCCGGGAAGACACGCGGGCCCCGGACCGCTGGGGGCGCGGCCCGGGGCCCGGGGGCTCGTGTGGGTGTGTACAGAGGCGCACTGCGGGCTCGTTTACGTCGCGGCGCGCAGATGGTCGACGGCCGCCCGGGCGGCGCGGCCGATGGCACGGTCCGCGAGGGGCTGCCGTGCGGCTGCGGTCGAGGTGCGCAGGAAGACGCCCACGGCGTACCGCTTGCCGTCGGGGAAGCCGATGACGCCGGCTTCGTTGCGCACGGCGAAATCGGTACCGGTCTTCCCGGCGGTCCGGACGCCCGCTTCGGGGAAACCGGATACCAGGCGGTGCTGCCACACCTGTTGGCCCATGATGTCCCGCACCTCGGCGCAGGCGCTCGCCGGGCCGGCTTCGTCGCGCCAGATCGCGGCCAGGAGCGCGGTCACCTCGCGCGGCGTGCTCGACGGGCTGCTGCCGGGGGCGCATGCGCGCAGGGCGAGGAGCCGTTCGTCGGGGACGCCCGCCAACTGGTCGTCGAGGGAGCGCTCCGGTGCGAGTGCGAGTTCCCGGCGGATGTCGTCGTCCAAGGCGGCGCAGGAGGAGAAACCGAAGCCCGGGAACCCGAGGCCGTCGAGCGTCGAGCGGACCCGGTCGGGGCCGACGATGTCCAGCAGCAGGTCGGTCGCCGCGTTGTCACTGATCGTCATCATCATGAAGGCGAGGTCGCGCGCGCTCATCTCGATGTCGTCCGCGCAACCATCGGTACCGCTGCCGCCTGCCCGGTAGGCGGCGGTGACCGTGTGGCGGCTTGCCGGGTCGAGGTCCCCGGCCGCCGCCTGGCGGGCGTACTCCAGGGCAATGGGGATCTTGAAGACGGAAGCGAGCACCACCCGGGTGTCAGCGCCGTGTCCGAACTCCGCTCCCGTGTCGAGGTCCCTGGCGTGGACGAAGCCTTCGGCACCGGCCCGGGCGAAGGTGTGGGCGAGTACGGTGTGGACCTGGTCCGCGGAGTCCGTCCGCGCGGCGGTGGTCATGGCGTCTCCTGGGGTGCGGTGGCGGCCTGCGGGCGGCGCAGGTGGTCGACGGCGGTCCGTGCGGCACGGCCGATCGCGGCGTCGGCGGCCGGGTTGCGGCCGCCGAGGGCGGGGGTGCGCAGGAAGACCGCGACGGCGTAGCGGCCCCCGTCGGGGTACTCGACGACCGCGGCTTCGTTGAGGACGCCCCACAGGGAGCCGTTCTTGGCCGCGACCTTGACCTCGTTGCCGAAGCCGGCGATGAGGCGGTGCACCGACAACTGGTGGCTCATGAGTTCACGTACTTCCGCACAGGCTTCAGCAGGGCCCGCACGGTCGCGCCAGATCGCCGTCAGCAGGGAGGTGGTCTCCCGGGGCGTGCTGGAGGCGGACCGGGCGGGGTCGAGGATGGCGAGGTCCCTGATCCGGTCCTCGCTCACCCGGTCCAGCTGGGCGTCGACGTCGCCGTCCGGGTCGAGCCCGAGTTCCACCCAGACCGGGTCCCACAGTTCGCGGTAGCGGCCGACCGGCAGGCGGGGGCAGCCCAGTTCGGTAGCTACGGCGCGGACCTGGTCCGTTCCCAGGATCTCCATCAGCTTGTCGGTGGCCGCGTTGTCGCTCATGGAGAGCATGAGGAAGGCGAGGTCGCGGGTGCTCAGGGTGACGTCGTGCCGGCAGCTGTCGGTGCCGATGCCGCCACCCTCGCGGTTGGCGGCGGTGATGGTGTGCCGGGCGGCCCGGTCGAGGGCGCCGGCCGCGGCCTGACGGGCGTAGGCGAGGGCGACGACGATCTTGCGGAGGGACGCGACGATGACGGGGGCGTCGGCACGGAAGGCGACCTCGCGGGCGGCCGCACCGCCGCCGGCGTCGACGTCTCGGGCATGGACGAAGCCTTCGGCTCCGGCCTCGTCGAAGATCGCCCGGAGGGCGGTGGTCACCGCGTCGACGGGCGTTTCGCCGGCTGCGGAAGGTGGTGGCACGGGGGCTTCCAATCGTGTCGGGTCAGCTGGTCTTCGGGGTGGCGCGGCCGCTGTAGTGCAGGTACGAGGTGCCGCCGGGTCGGCGCTCGAACACCACCGCGTCCCAGACCGGATCGCCGTCGTCGCGGCCCAGGAAGGTCGCCTCGTCGACGGCGACGAGGTCGAGGGTGCGGGAGCGGGCCAGGCCCACGAGGAGGCCCGTGGGTTCGGTGCGCAGGCTCAGTCGGCCACCCTGATCCGCCGTCACGTGGATCCTGCTGCCGGCGCGCTCGTAGACGCCGGTGAACGGGACGACGTCGACGCGGACGGGTGGTTCGGGCGGAGCGAGGGGGGCGGGCACGTCGATCGCGTGCAGCTCGCGGAGGAGTTCGGTGGCCAGACGGTGCTGGAAATCGACGCTTCGGCCCCCGTTGACCAGGGCGGCGATGACGGTCCCGAGTTCGGGCAGGACCCACAGGACGGCGTGCTGGCCGATGGTGTCGCCGCTGTGGGAGACGACCTGGTGGCCGTCCCACTCGTCCAGGCTCCAGCCGATGCCCCACTGCCGGCCGCCCGTGTGCGGGTTGGGCAGGTCGACCTGCGCCTGGCGCAAGGCCGCGGGGTCGGCGAGGAGCGTCCCCGGGGTGAGGTGGGCGCGGCCGAAGGCGACCACGTCGGCGGCCCGCGCGCAGATCGACCCCGCGGGACCGACCGACCGTGGCAGACCCCACCGCGGCACGACGGCGCCGTGCTCGTCGTGGCCGACCGCGGCGCCGAAACGCAGGACGTCCTCCGGGAGCGTCCAGGTGTGGGTCAGCCCCAGGGGGCCGCAGATCTGCTCGCGCAGCGCCTGGTCCCAGACCATGCCGGTGACCTTTTCGATCACCCGGCCGGCGATGACGAACCCGGAGTTGCAGTACGAGTGGGAGTCGCCGACGGGGAAGGTCTGCTCCAGGCCGGAGCACGCCTCGACGTACCGCCGCAGGCAGTCGTCACCGCGGCCGGTGTCCAGGAAGAGGTCACCGTCGAGGCCCGAGGTGTGGGTCAGCAGGTGACGCAGGGTGATCGTCCGTGTGGCGCGGGGGTCGCTCACCCGGAACTCCGGCAGGATCTCCGCGACACGGGTGTCCGGGGTGATACGGCCCTGTTCGGCCAGGAGCATCAGCTGGGTCGCGGTCCACACCTTGGTGACCGAACCGATCTGGAACAGCGAGTCGGTCAGCACGGGCGCCCCCGTGGCGGTGTTGAGGACGCCCGTCGCGCACTCGTACACCTCGCCGTCGTGCCAGAACGCCAGGCTCGCGCCCGGCACTTCGCAGTCGGCGGCCAAGGCCGACAGGCGGTCGGCCCAGTGCTCGATGTCGGCCTTCACTCGCATCCTCCGGGTGACTCGATACGACTCCTTGAACCTGGCCGGAAGCGTAGGCACGGAGGCCCCTCGGCGGTTCGTACGCGGGTACGAAGAGGCAGGTCGCAGCTTGGTCCGGCGGACGACTCCGGGGGCGGTCGGCGTTCCTAGGGTGGCGTGCACCGAACGTACGAGGAGACGAGACGACGATGCCGCTGATCGACCGCGACGACTGCGCCCTGGTGATCATCGATGTGCAGACCGATTTCTACCCGCCCAAGCGGCTGGACGTGGACCGGCAGCGGTTCCACGACATGGTGCGGCGCATCGCCTGGATCACTTCCGTGGCCGATCGCCTGGACATCCCGGTCGTGGTGACCGAAGAGGACCCCGACGCCGGCGGCCGCACCGTGCCGGAGATCCGCGCCGTGCTGCCGGCCAAGGCGGTCACCCTGCCGAAGAACGCCTTCGCCGTGTGGGACAACCCCGACATCGCCGCGGCGATCGAGGCCACCGGGAGGACGACCATGGTCCTGGTCGGCATCGAGACCGACATCTGCGTGGCCCACTCGGCGATCCGGCTGCACCACGCCGGCAAGCGCGTCGTGGTCGTCGACGACGCCGCCTACTCCCCCGGCCCGGCCCACGACCGGGGCCTGCGCCGGCTGGCCGGCCAGGGCATCGAAACGCTTTCCGCCAAGGAGCTGTTCTACGACTGGGTGCGCACCATCCGGGCCGCGGACGCCTTCCACGACACCCACACGGACCTGACGGTCCCGCCGGGCGTCCGGCTCTGACCCCAGGCGCTCTCAGCCGAGCGGCGGCCCGGGGCATCGGTCCCGGTCCGCCGCCGTTCTATGTACCCAGCAGGCGCAGCTGCAGCATCGCGGCGAACCTCGCCGCGGGGTCCTGGAGGTCGATCTCCCCCACCTCGGCCACCCGTCGGATGCGGTAGCGGAAGGTGTTGGGGTGGACGAAAACGCTCGCGGAGGCGGTGATCACGTCGCCGAAGGCGTCCAGCCAGGCCCGCAGCGTCTCGACCAGGTGGGCGTTGTGCTTGGCGTCGTACGCCACGAGGCGGGCGAGCGGGCCCGACAGCTCGTCGCGGTTGGCGACGGCCAGGTCCCGCATCTCGATCAGCAGGGCGTCGACGTACACGTCGGCGATCGAAGCGGCACGCTTGCCGGTCCGGCCGGTGAACAGCACGCGCAGGGCCCGGTCGGCGTTGGCGCGTGAGCGCGGCAGCGCGGCGGGCTCCTCGGCGACCGAGCCGATCCCCATGACGGCGCCGGCCCGTTCCCCCGTGCGGGCCAGGAAGTTCGAGGCCACCTGCAGGGCCCGCTCTCGGGCGTGGGAGGTGTCTCCCGGCACGGGCAGGAGCGCGTAGGCCACATCGCCGAGGAGGGCGACGGCGGAGCGCGGCTGTACGGCGGTGAGGTGGACGGCCAGGGCGGCCGCCAGGCGCTGGCGCTCGGCGGTTACGTGGGCGTGGTCCTCGCCCCGCTCGGGTGCGAGCCCCATGGCCAGGACGAGGGTGGGTTCGTCGACGAGGCCAAGCCTGCCGAGCGCCTCGACGGCTCCGGCGCCGCCCTCCAGCGCGGTCGTGACGAGGTCGGCCCGCAGGCGGTTCTCGGCGTCCGTACCCGCCCGGAAGCGCAGCATGTGGAGGGCGACGAGCTTGGCCGCCTCCAGGAACGCCTTCTCGCGCTCCGGGGTGAGGGGCTTGCGCAGCGCTGCCCACACGGAGCCGAGGAACTCGTCGCCGGCGCGCACGGCGACGGCCACGCGCGGCAGCGCCACCTCGCCGTCGAGGGTCGGCGCCGGAACGTGCACCAGGCCCTCGCTGCGGTACAGCTCCTTGAAGACGCCGTGTTCCTCGTGGTGGCGCAGATAGCGCTCGGGCACCTGGCGGGCCAGGATGCTCTCCACCCGGGGGGCGTCCGCCTCGTCCTGTCGGCCGGAGAACGCCAGGATGCGCGAACGGCGGTCCTCGATGGTGACGGGGGCGTCGAGCAGGGTGGCGATGGCGTTGGCCAGCGCGAAGAGGTCACCCGCGGGCACCCCGCCCAGGGTCTGCTCCTCGCCCTCGCGAACGTCGCCCACGTCGCCTTCGGCGAGCTGGGTGCGCAGCATCGCCGCGAGCTGGGCCCAAGAGGCCCCGCGGGTCAGGGCGAGCAGCGCGACGCCGGTCTCGTTCACGACCGGCTCCAGCTCGTCGGCGTCCTCGACGGGGCCGCGGACGATCAGGGCGGTGGCGCCCGGCGCGGCGAGGTACCGCAGCAGCCGACCGATCTCGTCCGCGCCCTGGACACCGATGCCGAGCACGATGGCGCGCTCCGGGTAGTGCTGCTCGTCGTACGGGTCGTGGATGCCGACGCCGCCGATCTCCCCGGCCGCGTCGGCGTCGCCGTACAGCAGGTCCAGGAGGGTGTGGCCGAAGTCCTCAAGCACCCGGCTGAGGCTCCGGGCGGGGTGCGCCGACATGTGCCTGATCATCTCCGCAGGTTAGGACGTGCGCAGCCCTGCGATGTGGTGCGTGCGGACGAGGATACGTCAGTCTGTTCGTACCGGGGTACGAACGCCTCCGGTGGGGTGCCACAGGCGGGCGACGGCCGCTTCGGCAAGGGCGTCGGTCGAGTCGATCAGCGGAAGCACGCGAGCGGCCGCGGCGCTGATCAGAGGGATCTCCGTACAGGCGGCGATGGCCGCCTGGGCTCCCCGTTCCCTGAGGCTCTCGGTGGCCGTGGCGATCCACCGTTCGGGCTCGGCGCGGTGTGCACCGCCCTTGACCTTGCGGATCGCCGCGTCCACGTATTCCTCCTGTACGGCGTCGCTCACCTGCATCACGTCGAGCCCGAGCCGGGCGCCGGCACACTCGTACAGCCCGGTCAGCCGCGTGCCCCGAGTGGCGAGGACGCCCACCCTCTCAAGCCCTGGCGTCCGGCGTGCCGCCGCCTCCAGGGCGGCCCTGATCATGTCGAGGACCTCGACCCCCGTCGCTCTGGACAGCTGCTCGGCATAGGCGTGCGCGGTGTTGCAGGGGATGGCGATGCAGCCGGCCCCCGCACGCCGGAGCCAGCGGGCGCCTTCCACGAGGGCGGGCACGGGGGAAGGTCCCTCGCCGAGCAGCGCCGTGGTCCGGTCGGGGACGGCGGGATCGGCCCACATGACGACGGGCAGATGCGCCTGGTCGGAGCCGGCCGGGGTGCACTCGATGAGGCGCCGGTAGAAGTCGGCCGTGGCGAGGGGGCCCATCCCGCCGAGGATGCCCAGGGCCGGGCGGGTGTCGTGGCGCATGCGGGCAGCCTTTCGCTTCTTCCCGCCGTCATCCGCGGGTCCTCCCGTGATCGTGGCGCCGCGCGAGGCGCGGGGCGTGGTCGCCGGCGACGAAAGCTCCCGACGGGATTGGTACGGGCACACCGCACGGGTCCTGCCTCGCAGACCTGTTCGGCCACGCGGACGAAACGCAGGGCACAGAGCCGTGACGCAGACCGAACTCCTCCTCCCGGGAGCCGGATTCACTGACCACCGGCCCGTCACGGCCCGATGATCGTCAACGCGAAGGTCCACCATGCACACGAACGACCCTGCCCTCACCGACCTCGTCGTCGCCGCACTGCGCGACCGCCTTCGGAACAGGCCCCCGCTCAACCATCCGGGCCAGGCAGACAAACTCGACCGGGTCCTGGCAGGGCTCATCGGACCCGAGGGCAACGATCCGGCGAAGATCCTCCGGCTGTGGACCGAACACCTGGCTCCCACCGTGATAGCGGTCGACAGCCCCCGCTTCCTGTCGTTCGTTCCCGCCTCCCCCACGCAGGCCGCCGTCCTCTTCGACATGCTCGTCTCGTGCTCGTCGGTCCAGGGCGTCTCGTGGCTCCTGGCCTCCGGTCCCATCGCCGCCGAGAACCAAGTGCTGCGCCTGCTCGCCGACCTCGCCGGACTACCTGCCGCGGCCGGCGGGTGCTTCGTCTCGGGCGGTTCCGCCGGGAACCTCTCCGCCCTGGTCACCGCACGCGACACGGTCCGGCGCCGCCGGGGCCTCGGACCGTACGACCGCGTCCGGTTCGCCGTGTCCGACCAGGCCCACTCCTCCATCGGCAACACCCTGCGCATCATCGGCGCCGAGCCCTTCGTGGTGCCGACCGCGGGCCACCGCCTGACCGGCCCAGCCCTACGCGCCGCCCTCCGCGCCGACGCGGATCCGTCCGACATCATCGGGGTGGCGGCCACCGCCGGCACGACCAACGCCGGAATCATCGACGACCTGGCCGGCATAGCCTCCGTGACCCGGGACTTCGACCTGTGGCTCCACGTCGACGGCGCGTACGGCGGCGCCGGCCTCCTGGCCCCGAGCGTCCGGCACCGCTACCGGGGCATCGAGCACGCCGACTCCCTGGTCATCGACCCCCACAAGTGGCTCTTCGCCCCCTTCGACTGCGCCGCCCTCCTCTACCGCAACCCGCGCCTGGCCAGGGCGGCCCACACCCAGCACGCCTCCTACCTCGACGCCCTGCACAGTGACGACGCCACCCGGTGGGACCCCAGCGACTACGCCCACCACCTCAGCCGCCGCGCCCGCGGGCTCCCCCTGTGGTTCTCCCTCGCCGTCCACGGCACCCGCGCCTACAGCGAGGCCATCGAGAAGGCCCTCGCTCTGGCCCGCGACACCGCCGCACTCATCCGGAACACCCCGCACCTCGAACTCGTCCGCGAACCCGAGCTCTCCGCCGTCCTCTTCCGCCGCACCGGCTGGACCGCCGAGGACTACGGGCAATGGTCCGCCCGCCTCCTCGCCGGCCAGACCGCTTTCGTCGCGCCGACCGGCTGGGAGGGCGAGACCGTCGCCCGATTCGCCTTTCTGCACCCGGAAACCACTCTGGAGACGGTCAAGGAGATCGTCGACACGACGGCCTGAGCCTCTCTCCCCTCATGGGCACGGCGATGCGGAAGTCCACAAGGGCTCTGGCCGAGGTGCAGCAGCCGCGGCGGCAACGAAGACCTCGGGCGGATCGTTGTGCGCGGCGCGGGCCCTGATGGCATGGGCGTGCGACTGGCATGGGCGTGCGACCCGAGGCTGACGCCGGTCGGTCTCGGGTCTGAGGCGAACCCGTGAGGGGTTACGGATCAAGGCGGATGGCCCGGACGGCGACGGAGGAAAGGATGGGGCGACCCCGTCGATGGGGCCCACAAGACCACCCGGAGAGTCCGATGACTGCAATGCCCCGCCCCAGGACGATGGCCTTCCCGGCCCTGCTCGCGGCCCTGGTGATCGGCTTACCCCTGAGTGCCGCCCCCGTCGCCTCCGCCGAGCAGCGTGCCGACAAGACCGCGCACGCGAGTGTCACGGGGAGCGCGGAGTTCGTCCTTCCCCACTACCCGGACGAAGACGTCCGCTCGTTCAGCTTCGATGCGCAGGCGGCGCCGTACAGCCGGCCGTTGCCGGGGATCCCCACAGGGCTTCCGACCGATGCCCGGGGCACGGTCAAGGTCTCTCACTACTCCGCCGAGCGGAACAAGACGTACACGTCCGAAGGGCTCGTGGACTGCCTGGTCACCGGCCCCCACAACGCGACGCTGACGGCGGTCATCACCCAGGTGAGCGACGGCGGCCCGGTGGATGACGTCGGCAAGCGGATCGGGTTCAGTGTCTACGACGGCGGCGAGGACAAGGGGCGCTCCCGAGACCGCGTGGGCTTCTCGTGGAACGGCGTGAACCTGCTGCCGGGGGACGACGCCGCTCTCGCGGAGGCCCCCGTCGGCACCTGTATGGCCCCCGCCGCGTACGCCCCGGTGACCAAGGGCGGCTACACGGTCAGGCACGCCGAACTGCTTCCCATGCCGAAGCACTGACGGCCCCCAGCACCGCGACCGGCGCCGTTCCCGCCTCGGTCGGCCGGCCGGCCGACGCCCTGCGCCAAGGCTGTTCAGCGGAACGGCGGCCGTCAGCGGGGGCGGCTTCGTCTGCGGGGTGGCCATCCGGACGGGCCCCCGAGCGGCGGATGCTCAGGCTCTACGTAGCCAGGTCGGTGAGGACGAGTTCGGCAGCGCGAAGGGGGTCGCCGTCCGCGCGTACGAGCAGTGCCTCGACGTCGTGGATCGGCGAATCGAAGGTGGCTTCGAGGCCGAGGAACAGGTCCCGGTCGAAGCGCTGCATGTAGACGGCGGCGTCCAGGTCGGGGCGGAGCTGGTGGAGCGCGGAGACCAGGGTCCACGCAGAGGCCTCCAACTGGGCCTGGTGCACCGGGTCGCAGGCGTTCACGGCAGCGGTGACCCCGGCGTCGTCGGGCTCGTACTCCAGCAGAACCGGCAGCAGCTCGGGGACACCCATGATCTGCGCCGCGCTGAACGTGTGGACGTGCACGCCCTCGGGATTGCCGAGCAGCTCCGCCAGCAGCGGGACGGCACGGGGGTCGTGTCGCCGGGCCAGCCCGCGGATGCCTTCCTCACGGGCCTCGGCGTTCTCGTCGGTCGTCCGCTCCCAGAGCGCGGCCCGGATCGCGGGAGTGTCGGCCTCGGCCTGGAAGCCCAGGGTGAACGTCGCCCAGTTGCGGACCTCCGGGTCCTGGTCGCGGGTCAGCGTGATGAGTGCGCGGATGTCCGGTCCGTCCGGCAGGCCGGTCATGACCCCCGCAAACGAGCTGGCCGCTTGCCGGCGGACCTCGGCGTCAGGATGCCCGGCGAGGACAACGAGGACGGGGACGGCGCGCTGGTCGTACGTCCTCTCGATCGCGCGCGCCAAGGACCACAGCACGCGGCCCTCGGTCTCCCGCTCCGAGAGGGCGACCAGCGTGGCCGCCGTGTCGGAGCGGACCGCCTCGTTTTGATCGCTTGCATTGCCCAGCAGGTCACAGCCTGTCTCGCGGTCGACCAGATCATCAGAACCGATCAGCTCCCGGCCGATCTGCAGCGCCCCCGCCCCGTCAGCGGCTGCCCGCCACAGCAGCGTTGCGTACTCGTCCCAGTCATCCGTCTCGACGGCGACACGCGCCGCCGCCCGTGCCTGCCCGACCAGTTCCGCCACCGTGCCCGCTTCCATCCGGGCATTCTGGTGCACGAACCACGAATACACATGGGAGTTAACGCCCCCTCGCCGTTCTGCAGCCGGTCTACGGGGCCGGGGTGAACTCGACCTCGGCCGTAACGGCAGGCCGCCGCGATCTCCCGCTGCCGGCGGATGGCGGGACAGACTGCGCAACCAGCGCGGCCAGCGCGCGGGAAGGCGGAGGGCTAGCCGAGCCAGACGATGTCCAGGACGGACAGGTGCCGTGGCGGACGGTTGGCGAAGTAGACGACCGACAGGCGGCCGGCGGACGCGATGCGCACGTCCTCGCCTTCGGGGTCGGCGGGGTCCCACTGGCCAAAGCCCCACGGGTCGGCCGCGGCAGCGTCCAGCAGGTCCCACACCGTCTCTTCCGCGTGCTCGGGGAGGGCGGCGAGGACCTTCGCGGCCGCCGACGAAATACGGACCGCGTACGGCTGACCGCTCACCGGCCCCGCCGGCCACGGAGTTCGGCCATGTCCATGAAGCCGCTCTCGTCGCAGCCGCCGGCCACGAACGCGTCGACCGCGGGGGCGGAGGCGAGACGGGCCTGCCAGGCGTGGACGACCTCGTACAAGGTGGTCAGGGAGAACGTGGCCCGCGACTCCTCCAGCGCCCGCGCCCACTCCGCCTCGAACGCCGGCACCCACCGCTCCGCCCGCCGGTCGGCGCGCAGCCGGGCGAGGAGCTCGGCCGGCGCGCCCGGCGCCGGCCCGTATGCCGCGGCGGGTACGGGGGCGTGGTCGGGCTGGGCGCTCATGGGCTCCTCCTCGCGGCGGGTACTACCGCCACCGTAGAGCCAGATGCCCTCGGATGGCACGGTCTTCACCGCCGCACGGGAGCCGGGGCAGGATCGCCGCTCACCGGGACCCGCCGGAAGGCCCCTCATGCGGCCAACCCGTCAAGGGAGGCCGGTCTGGCCCCATGTAGCGTGGCTGCTCGTTTGGTTCGGAATCGGGGGGCAATGGACGTCGTAGGGATCATGGAAGCTCTGGCTGAGCAGGGTGTCACGGTCATCTTCAAGGCGGATGCCGAGCGCATGCGTGACGGCACCAAGCCTTGGACGTTCGTGGCCAGCGGGGCGCCGTTTCGGGAGGGTCTGCTCGTCCGTACCGACGCGAAGTCCGTAGAGGACTGCCTGGCGATCTGTCTTCCCCGGCTCAGGGAAGCTGGTCTGACCATCCCGGAGTGAGCCGCAGCCAGTTCGGCCACGACTCCTGGGACCTGCTCCCCGGCCGGGCCCGCCCCCGTCGTTCGGGACGGGTCAGTCGCGGACGCGGGTCACGGCGGGAACCGTGAGCGCGGCGGCGTCCGCCACGGCCGCCCCCAGGTGCGCCACCTCCACCGGCCCCGGTGATGGCGCCCTCCGCGCCCGTGATGAGGAGGCCGCCGGCTTCCTCGCGCGTCACGCTCGCGCCTTGAGGCAGAGCGAGGTCGTATAGATCGGCGTCGTCGCCTGTGGCCGCCGGATGGCCGTACCCGGCCACCTGTATCACCACACTTCGGCCCCGCAGCGACCGGCTGCCGCCCGAGTCACCGAGCTACGGCGGCCCCCGGGCATCGCGCCGCACGATGGGACCTTCGAGGAGCGGCTCGTCACCGAGCACCTCGAAGACATCGCCCAATCGTTCCCCAACGAACGCTGCGGGCCGGGATCACGTCTCCACGGCATCTGAAACGTGCTCCCGGCTCAGGTGACGGGCCCCCTCGTCCGCCAGGCCGGCGGCGTGGCCGTCGTCGAAGCCCCAGGCCACATCACCCCCGGCATGACCATCCACGCCCAACTCCCGCCCACACCGCACACGGCGCTGCCGCCCGTCTCGCAGAGCTGCCGCTGCCAGGAAGCCGCGTCGGCGCTCGCGCACACAGGGCCTCGGCCAAGCCGTCATCGGTCACCGCCGGCCGTCTGCCGTGCCGCGCCACACCCCCGGGGGCCGCCCGTAGGAAGGAGATCCGGGGCGGCCCGGGGGCGTAGCCGTGCTGTCGGTCAGCGTCAGCCGAACAGGCCGCGGCCCGTGGCCGGCCGGCTGAACTCGGGCTTGGCGTCAGAGTCGGCGAGGACGTCGAGGATGGGCCGCTCGCCCTGGGGGTCGACGAGGCTGTTCATCGCCTGTCGCCTCCCGTCGTCGGCGTAGCCCTTGACGCACTTCGCGCCGGCCCACCTGCCGGTGTCGGCGCTGTCGGCGGTGAAGTCCTTGAACGTGGTCCCCTGCCCCGCCGCGACATCTTCGTACCGGGTGGGAACCTCGGAGTAGAGGCGGACGACCGGCTTCGCCCCCTCGTGGCCGGGCCAGTCGACCCTGACCGAGACGATCTTCGCCAGGCCGGTCGCCTTGAGGGAGTAGGTGGAACCGTCGAGCGGCAGGACACAGCGGTCACCCGTGTGACCGGGGCCGCTGAACAACGTGACCTCGGGCTTCACCGTCTGCCGGGCAGATGTGGACATGGTCTCCTCCAAGGTCGGGAACCTCACCCTACCCACTCGGACACACTCGGTCACGATAGAACACTCTCCGCGACAGCCACGTTCGCGCGATCGGCCGCCACGCACCCGGGTGGCGACCCGGCCCGGGCGGTGCCGGTTCGGCCGGAGCGGTATGCGGGGGGGGGGCCACGATCGCTAAGGGTTCGGTGGCGCGGCAGGGACGGCCCGTCGGCTCAGGAATCAAGTACGGCGGCGATGGCTTCGATCTCTACGAGTTGGCCGTCATAACCGAGCACGGTGACGCCCATCAGTGTGCTGGGCACGTCGTGGTCACCGAACGCGTCCCGGACAACCTCCCACGCCGTCACCAGGTCCTCCCGCCGGTGAGAGGCAACGAGAACACGGGTGCTGATGACATCGTGCAGTGCCGCGCCCGAGTCCGTCAGAGCGGTCCGCATGTTCTCCACAGCCCTGGCCGCCTGCCCCGCGACGTCCCCGATCGCCGCAGTGGAGCCATCCTCATTCAGGGGACATGCGCCGGCCAGGAAGATCAGCCGCGACTCGGCCGGGGCCGTGGCCGCGTAGGCGTACTCCGCAACATCGGACAGGGAGGCGGAGCGAATCAATGTGACAGCGCGCGGCACGGGCTTCCTCTCGCAGCGGTTCCGGGGCACTCAGGACCTTCCCAGAGGTCGGCTCCGCGTTCGACATATTTTCCTGGCCCGTCAACGCACCCCCCGGTCGACCGTCACCCCGACCGTCGAAGGCCGCCAAGGACCCGGCCGAACGAGTCCCGCCGGACGGCTCCTCCCCCTGCACCCATGCCGCGGCTTCGATCGCAACGAAGCTCCGCTGGAACCTGGCCGTCGACGAAAACGAACGCCACGCCCTCCTCGGGCCCGCCCAGAACTGCGCGACGAGCACCGTCGTCCACCGGCGACAGGGTGGGTCAGCGGTAGCGGCTGAAGCCGCCGAAACGAGCGAGCAGGCAGCGGGTTTCCTCGACGTTCGGACAGCTTGAGCATCGTGGTGCCGGTGCCGGTGCCGATGTCCGGGAGATTGAGCAGATCCGGGTCGTTGCGCTGTCCCGTGCGGAGGACGGCCGTGTGCCTGCCGGCTTGCGCAAGCAGTGGGCAAAGCTCTCGTTGCAGGTCAACGCCCGCATGCAGGGCGGCGGACCGTGGGATCAGGCACGAATGGCCGCGCAGAACTTCTGGCTCCGGACGCGGATGGTTGAGGAGTTCGGTCCAGACCCCGATGACGCCGACTGGGACGCTGACGCCATCGCCTCGGGCATCGTGAGCGCGGTGATTCTGACGCCCGAGCAAGCCCGTGGCCTGAGCGTTCGGTGGCAGGATCAGCCGATTGAGCAGATCGGATATCTGCGCCGTGTCAAGAACGTCACGGCGCCGTTTGAGCGGCTTCAGCACCTTCTGCCGCCCGGCCCACTGCATGAGCTGGCCTTGGCGTGGCTGTCCGTCCGGAAAGTCCTGCCCTGAATTGACCAACCGCCGGTAGGGCCCTCTTCGATCAGACAAGGCCGGCGTCAAAGCTGCCCCCTATGTCCGTGAGGTTTACCGCGCCCATGAGGCCCACCGTCTCGGTGAGGTTCCCTGGGTGGTGGGGGGCGGCGTGCGTGCCGGCCTGGTCGGGAGTGTCGTCCGCCGTACGGTCCGGGTCGCGCGGTTCTTGGTCCCCCTGGCTCCCCTGATCCCCCTGATCCCCCCGGTCCCCCTGATCGCGGGACCCGTGCACCGGCGCGGCCGGCTCGTCCTGCGCCGAGGCGTGCTCGCGCGCGAGGTGTTCGGCGACCCGGCGCCCCAGTTCGTATCCGGCCGTGAGCCCCGCGGCGACGCCCAGGGTGGGTCGGACCATCCCTCGCGGCGGCCTGTCGCCGGACGTACGGGCCGAACCGGCGCCCCTGCGCCCCCAGCGCCGCGACGGCTCGTGCCGAGTGAGCCAGGGGAAGTCGGGGTCTGCGAGCATCGTGGTCAGCAGCCGGATCGCATTGCCCACCGCGTAGCGCCGCCAGGCGTTCGGGAGGCCGTCGAGGTCCCGGGTGGCGTCGGTGGCCGCCTTGCCGCTCTCGGCCCGGTCCGAGAGCCCGCGGACGACGATCAGGTCCACACCGTCATGCGGGTAAGCGGCCAGTGCGGCGCCACCCGCCTCCATTTCGACCGCCGCCAACTTCCGGTTGTGAGCCTGGATCATCTCCTTGAAGACCTGTGAACCGATGACCATCTCGCCACTGGCGATGGGAGCCACGTGATACTGCGGGCCCTCGTCAGGCCGGTCCGGCTCGGCGATGCGGCACGCAGTGCGGCCGTCCTGGGTCCACTGCTCCGCCAGACGCTCCGTGCCCTCCCTGCGCGGGAAGTTCCGGACATAGCGCAGCAGGGCCGCCGATGGCTTCCAGTTCGTCCCGGCGAGCCGGTAGCCGACGCCGTCGGGGTTCTTCGGGTCGTCCACGACCTTGGCCTGGTTGAGGTAGTCGACGATCTCCGAGGCGATGACGACGTCACCGAGCGGGAGCTCGTCATCGAGTGCCGCCGCCGTTCCCACGAGGGCGACCAGGGACACCTTGAACTCGTTGACGAGGTCGTTGACGGCGACCGTGGCGTTCGCCAGCCCCATGGCGTCCAGGACGGTCAGTACGCCCATCACGTCGGAGCCCGGGATCCGGAAACGGTAGTAGACCCGGTGGTCCACTTCGATGTCGCCGAGCCGGTCGAGCCCGGCCATCACGTACCGGAACTCCTCGTCCAGAGCGACCACCAGCCCCACCTTCGGCCTCAGTTCGCGGTCTCCGGTCGGCTCGGCCATCACGGCTCCCTTCCGTCGCCGGCGTCCATGGCCAGCACGATGCGGGTGGACAGTACGGCGACCGCCGCCAGTTCGGCGGCGGACACCACGGTCAGTTCAGGACGGGAAACGCCCCGCGACAGGAAGTGGAGGACGACGCAGAGGACCACGGGCAGAGCGAACATGATCTGGTCCACGGCGAGTTGGAGGTACTTCCCCGACACCCGCAGCGGGCCGCCCCGGTGCACGGACTCCCAGGCGAGCACGAGACCGGCGTCCACGCCGGCCGCCGCCGCCAGCCGGGGCCGGAGCGTGGTCCGCAGATAGCGGCCGATGGCCGACACCTTCTCGTCGTTGGCCAGGTAGGTCCAGCCGAGGACGATGCACACCGGCGGGAGGAGTAGGACGAGTTCGGCGGCGCGGGAAGTCCCCGCGATCGCCGCGGCGGTGGCGCCGAAGACGGCGAGCGTCGCGTACATCAGGTGGTCCCGCGCCTCGATCCGGGCGCTCTGTTCCGCCTTCAGCACCTCGTACTCGGTGATCAGTACCTGGCACAGCCTCTCGGAACCGGGGGGCGGCGAGGACCCGTCGGATGCCGGCCGCCGCGGACCCGGCGCACCGCGCCCTCGGCCGTCAGGGCCCGCGCTCAGGGGTTCCATGTGAGCCTGACCTTCTCGAACTCCGTCTGCAGGGCTTGCAGTTCCCGCTCGGCCAAGTCGATCGCGTTGAGCATCCCAACGCGCTCGTCGACGGTGAGGCCGGTGTGCCGCTCCAGGTCCGCCTCGTCCCGCTCGATCTGGGCCTGCTCCTCCTTCAGCCGGCTCTCGATCTCCACCGTGATGTCGTCCCGCTGCTCGACGGCCTGCCGGCAGGCGTCCTCGACCGCGCCGGTGCCGATGGCCTTGAGCACCTCCGCCAGTACCTGTTCGGCAGCCTCCCTCGAATGGGCGCGACGTCGGCGCCAGACGGCCACCCCGCCGATGAGCGCCGCGGCGACCGCCGCCGTGACGACGGCGGCGGGCAGCGCGGCCAGGGCCGCGGCGGCCAGCGCGGCCGTCCCGCCGGCCTGCTGTCCGGTACCGGGCTTGTGCCGGCCACCGTTCCAGTCGGGGGACCGCGTGCCTGCCTGTGGCGGGGTCATGGACTTGTGGACGGGGAACCAGTCGGGAAACAGCGCGATGGTCTGCGGCTCGGTACGGGCCTCGGTACGGGGCCTGTGCTGACTCGCGGCCAGGTCGCGGGACAGCACGCCGGCCCCCATCAGGGCGGCCGTCGAGACCTGGCTCTCCTCCAGTGCGAGGTCGGCGACGGTGAGCCGGTTGTGCACCCGTACGGCCAGCTCCTCCGATGCGTTCATCCGTCCCAAATGGGCGCCCACCGGTCCCTCCGGGTCGTTCCGGGTGATTTCCGCGACCGCGGCGTCGAGCCGCAGCTTGACCCGCGCGCGCATCTCGGCCGAGGCGCTGGCCGGTTCCTTGACCAGTTCCTCACAGATGCTCTGCAGAGCCTTGGGGCTCTTGCCTTCGAACCGTGCGCGGTAGTCGGCCCCGAGCCGTGCCACCCGTTCGGCACCCAGTGCGCGCACTTCCGCCTGAGCCTCCTCTGCGGCCCGGTCGAGGTCGGGCTTCCAGACCTCCCCGTGTTTGGCGATCCATCGGTAGACCCTCTCCTGCCGTTCCCGCACGGCCCGTTCGCCTTCCTCGCCCTCCGCCAGCAGGGACCGGCGGCCCGCCAGCCGGTCGGCGATCGCGGCCGCGGTGAAGCCGGCGAGCCGCAGCAGGGTGCGGCGGTGGATCAGCCCGACTTGTTCGGCCACCTCGGTGCGCAGCCACTCGGCCGGCTTCGAGATCCCGCTCAGGGCCAGTTTCCTCTCCCAGCCCGGGCCGGGACGCCGTGCGTACGCGCTCAGCGCGTCCGTGGCCGACACGCTGACCCCGGTCACCTCCTTCCGGAAGCGTTCGGCGAGCTGCCTGCCGCGCGTCTCGTCCTTGAGCAGCCGCGTCCACGTCTGCGGGGAGTGCAGCAGGGCGAGGTTCTCACGCAGCCGGTCGGCGGCGTCAGAGAACTCACCGGCGTGGGTCTGGACGATCAGGTAGTGCCCGACGTGGTCCACGGACTCGGCCAGGAAGCGCAGTTCCGAGGCACTGATGGGACGGTCCGGGCGGATGACGAACATGACCGCGTCGGAGTCCGCCAGCGCCGCCACGGTCGCCCTGCGGTGGGCGGGGTTGAGGCCGCCGACGCCAGGCGTGTCGGTCAGCCGTAGCCCTTGGCCCAGCAATGCGGAGGGGACCGCGATCACCGCGCCGAGGACCTCCGCGTCCCGCCCGTGGCGCCGGACCACCGTCTTGGCGCCACGGGCGGTCAGGTACTCCTCGATCTCCGTCCCCGCCACGTCGCGCACGACCAGTTCGTCGCCCTGTCGTATGTAGACGGTGGCCAGCAGGGCATCTCCGTGGACCAGCTCCACCTGCACGGACGACAGCGATTCGGTGGCCGCGGGCAGGACAGGGGTCTCCACCAGCGCATTGATGAGCGTGGACTTGCCGACGGAGACCTCTCCGACGACCGTCACCTGGGCAACGGGCGTGCGCCAGCGGCCGGCCAGGCGCTTGAGGGGTTCCCCGGCCGCGGCCAGGGCCTCTTCCTCCTCGGCCAGTGCGAGCAGACGCAGCACGGCGTCTTCCGCCCGGTCGTCGGCGGCCGCTGCTGCGGCGGTGCCGAAGGGGTCAGTCATGGGACTTCTCCTCCATGTCGTAGACGGCGACTCGGGCCGGCTTGAGGACCTTGCGGGTGTGGCTCTCGCGGAATCCGGGGTCGAGCACGTCGGCGATCCGGCCGCACTGCAGTGGTTCGGTGGCCCCGTGCGTCTCGGCCCAGCTGTGGGCGGCCGGGTCGAAGGGCGTCCCCGGTTCGGGGCTGATCGTCACGATGCCGGGCAGCCGTGCCACCACGGCCCTGATGCGGCGCGCCAGTTCACGGCTGGTCAGGCGGTCGGCCACGGCGAGCAGGTCCGCGGCCACGCCGGGGAGGTGCGGAGCCGGGGAGGGCGGCCCGTCCGGTCGTGCGTCGCCCGGACCGGGCCGGCGACGGGTTGCGAGTCGGCGCAGGACCCGTGCCGTGGTCCGGGCCGAGCGCAAGCGAGGAGGTCTCAAAGCGTTTCCTCCGGTTCGGGATCGGCCAGTGCGCGCAGTGCCGCGTCCTGGACGAGGCGTGCGAGGTGGCGGGTGCGGGAGTCGGCGAAGGGATCCGCCGACCGGGACGACCAGCGGGTGAGTGCGGCGGCAGCGTCGGCCGGTGCGCAGCTCAGCCCCCGCAGCAGCCGCAGGGCCGTCTCCACGTCGTCCGGGTCGAGTCCGTCCCCCACGCAGGTGTGGCGCATCAGCCGTGCTGCGGCCCGAGGCCACAGGTCCTGGTACGGCCGGCTGGACGTCACCCCGGCGATCGCGGAGCGCACCCGTGCGGCGGGGCCATCGGGCAGCCCCGCGGCCAGTCGGCGCAGCCTGAGCAGGGCGGCGGTGGAGGTGAACAGGTCGGCGTCCTCCGCGATGTCGGCCAGTACGGATTCCAGGGTCGCGATGCCTGACATGTGCTCGAAGACCGCGGCGACGGCTGACGGGTCGTCCATGTCCGCGGTGGCGCGGATGAGTTCGGGGAGCCATTTGGGCCCCCCGACCGTTTCCTCGAACGCCTTCAGGTCCGCGTCGGGGAACAGTCCGGACAGTTCCTCCTGCACTTCGGGCCAGGAGTCTGCGGGCCACGAAGTGAACGAGGGCAGCGCGCGGAGGGCGTCCAGCACGGCCACCGTCCGCCCGTCGACGGCACCGTTCCTGGCGGCCGCCGCCATGAGCTGGTTGACGCCCGCGAAGCGGATGGTGACCGGTGCGTCGACGCGCGTCCGGCGCTCGATGCCGCCGATGTCCTCATCGACGAGATCGATCTTCGACATGACGACCACCACGTTGCCGACGAGGTCGAAGGGGCCCGCGGAGAAGGCCGCGAGGCCCTCCAGCTGCTCGGCCCAGTGTTTGTCCACCAGTCCGCGGTCCAAGACGCAGACGAAGGCTGCGGCGGCGCCGGCCAGATCGCCGCCGCGCATCATCCGCAGGGTCTCGCGCGGGTTCTCCGAGACGGTGTTCAGGCCGGGGCTGTCGCCCAGGACGAGGCGGTCGGCGAGCGGGAACTCGACGGCGACCGCGCGGTGGGAGGGATCGGGGAGCCGCAGCGTGCCCAGGTGTGGTCCGTGGTACCAGGTGATCACGGACGTGGTCTCGGTGAACGCCGTCTCGGCCCGGGAACCGGAGACCAGGGCGTTCAGGAGGGTCGACTTGCCGCTTGAGACGCCACCGACCAGCAGGACCCTCAGGGGCTGGGCGCACTGGGCGACGATGTCGCGCAGGGTGGTGTCGTCGGCCTGCTCCGGGTCGCCGAGCAGCTCTCGGCAGTGCTCCGCGATGAGCGCCGCGGCCGGGCCGGGCGCCGTCACCGTACGGGCCCTTCGAGGCGCAGCCGGTGCACGAACCCGGGGGTCCTGGCGTAGACCACACCGGGGTCGGGGCTGGGGTACATCCGGTGAGGGCCGGTGGACGCGGCCGCGTCCCGCAGCGCGAGTTGCCTGCCGGTGTCCGCCGCGAGCGCCCGGTACACCCCGTCGTGGGCGTCGAAGACGATCACCACGGGCCGGCCGCCCGGCGCCGTGCAGGCCACGGGTCCGCCGTCCTTGAGCGGACGGTGCCAGAGCTGCTCGAAGCCGTCCGGTCGCAGGGCGTATCCCCTCACGGTTCCGGCTCCGCTCACGGCGGCCACGGCCGAGGACGGTTCGACGGCCACGGAGAACGGCTTGGAGAGGGGGAGGAAGGCGGGTGTCCGCAGGGAGTCCGTGTCCAGCAGGAACAGCCCGGTCGCGGTGCGGGCCAGAAGCAGTCCTGGTCCGGCGAAGGTGAGTTCCGATACCGGCTCGTCGTAGTGGAGGGGACGCCAGCGGTCTGCGCGGACGTCGACCACGGAGCCTGCGGGACCCTCGTCGACGCACCAGGCGAGCAGCGGCCACGAGTGGGCCAGTGCGGTGACCCGGCCCTCGGACCGGGACGGTGTGGCGGCGAGGTGGCCGAACACGGTGGAAGCGATGTCCTCGCCCCGCGTGTTCAGTTCCATCAGGGTGAAAGCCGGTGAGGGGCTGGCGAGCACCAGTTCACGACCGGTTCCGCCGACGGTCATGGCGACCGAGCCGGGTACCTTCCGGCGCAGGGCGACCGGGCACATGGTTCCGGTGCCGTCGTCCTGCCACACCTGCAACCGTGCGTCGGGGCCGAGGAAGGCGAGGCCGCCGCGCACGGCCGTGAGGGGTGTCCGGGCAGCCGGCGCCTTCATCACATCGGGAGTGAGGGTGAAGGGGCGGAGGGCGTGGGCGCGGGGCGCGGGGGCGTCGGCGGGTGTGCGCAGTGCGCCGAGGGCGACCAGGCTGCCCGGTGTCTCCTCCTGGGCGTCGATCACCTTGGCTCCCGCTCCGGCGGCCAGGTCAGCCATCTGTTGCCGCACCAAGGGGATGCGCGCCGCTCCCCCGCTGAGCGCGAACGTGTGGGGCGGGTCCGCGTGGAGCAGGGACGACAGCGCCTCGTCGACCAGGGTGCTGCAGGCCAGGACCAGTGGGGTGATCGCCTCCTCGAATTCCCCCCGGTACATGTCGATTTCGACGCTGCGGACCGCGAAGACGGCCTCGTCGGACTCGCTCAGGGCCTTCTTGACCTGTTCCGCCTCGGCCCTCAGCAACTCGGGCTCGGTGGCGGCGATTTCTCTCAGCTCACGGAGTTGGCCGGCGTCGGCCGACTCGCGCACCAGGTTCAGGAGGCAGGCGTCGAAGTCGTCCCCGCCGATCAGCCGGCCCCCGTCGTACACCACGCGGGCCGGGCCCTGCGCCTGGTGCCGCAGGACGGCGAAGTCGAAGGTCGAGGCACCGAAGTCCAGGACGGCGTAGGATCCGCCGGCCGGCAGGCGGGAGGCCATGTGCAGGCCGACCGCCTCGGCCTCGCTGACCAGGGCGACGGGGACTCCGGGGAGGGCGGCGGCCGCCGCCTCCACGAGTACCGCCTTCTCGGTGTCCGTCCAGACCACGGGGTGGGACAGGACCAGGCGGTCGGGCCGTCCGAACCGCTTCGGTACCGCGCTGAGCGCGTGGGCGAGGATCACGCCGATTCCGCGCACGAGGGGCTCGGCGGCGCCGGCGGGGAACCGTAACTCCCGGTAGAGCGGTTCGGTGGCCGGGTCCGGCTTGTTGACCTGCTGTTTGACTCCTACGAGGTAGCGACCGCGGTAGCGCGGAGCGCCGGCGAGGTTCTCCGGCGCCACCCCGGTGAGCATGCCCCGCCCCCGGTCCAGGAAGAGCGTGGTGGACCACTGGAACTCCCCGTCGATGTCGAGCGCGGCGGGGGCACTGCCCTTCCGCCGCCACAGCGCGGCCTTCGTAGACGACGCGCCGATGTCCACAGCAAGGATCACAGGGCCCCCCGAGCCTGTACCGCTCCCGATCCGGGAACAGTTTATGTAGTTGTGACCCTAACTACGTGGCGGAGTTTTTGTCAATCGAACAATTAGCTAGTCTGTGCAGCATGCGAACCACCCGCCCCCGCTCCCTGATCCACATGACGGCCGACGTCGCCCTCCTCACCATCCGCGAGGGAGCCCTTCAGGTCCTCATGGTGGAGCGGGGCACCGAGCCGTTCCGGGGCAGACTGGCCCTGCCCGGCGGGTTCCTGCGCGGGTCGGAGACCCTCGACGACACGGCGGTTCGCGAACTGCGCGAGGAGACCGGCCTGGACGCCGCCCGGTTCCACCTCGAACAGGTCGGGGTCTACGCCGACCCGCGTCGCGATCCGCGCGACCCGCGGGTGGTCACCTGCTCCTACCTGGCGATCGTGCCGGAGCCCCCGGCCCCGGTCGCCGGGTCGGACGCCGCCGACACCCGGTGGCTGCCGGTCGACTCGGTGCTCGCCTCCGCGGACCTCCTCGCCTTCGACCACCACAAGATCCTCACGGACGCCGTCGAGCAGGCCCGTTTCAAACTCCAGCACTCCGCCGTGGCCACTCAGTTCTGCCAACCCGAGTTCACCATCGCGGAACTGCGCAAAGTCTTCGAGACCGTGTGGGGACAGCCGCTGGACGGCCCGAACTTCCACCGCAAGGTCACGGACGCGGCCGGGTTCATCGTCCCCGTGGGACGCCGGCGCAAGTCTGCGGTCGGCCGCCCCGCGGCGCTGTACCGGGCGGGCGACGCGACGACGCTGACACCGCCGATCATGCGGCCCGCCTGAGCCCGCGCCTTACCCGGGCCGCCGCCCGGTCGACCTCCGCGGGTTCGGCGCGCAGGGCCCGGGACGGACGTCGCCGCCGCCATCGCGCTGACCGCCCCGGGGGCAACCACTTGGGCGGACCCAACGCCCCGACCTGCATGGGCGCCATCACCATCCTCTGCGTCCCCGTCGCCCTCACCGTCGGCAACTTCCTCACCAGCGCCGACGTCGTCGCGGCCGGCAGCTGGATCGCCACCACCGCCGGCCTCGGGCAAGACGGAAGGCGTCGTCGGTGACGCCCCTGAACGCTACGTTGATTGCACCTTCTTGCCGCCAGTGGCTGCCCTGGGCGACCGTAAGCGGGCCGCTTCAAAGGGCGACAGGGGGATCCACACGATCACTGCTTCTTCCGCACGGCAAACCGGCGGCTCGCGCATCCCACGCGTGCTCGTCGCGACAGTTCGCGAGGGTCGCGGTCGCTGTCGAGCGGAGGTAGCGGATGTGTAGTTCCCCAGGGCCCGATGGCCGGGGTGTGGAAGTGGAGGGCGACCAGCCCTCCTCAGCCGGACGCGGTACGGCCAGGAGGTGGCGTACACGGGATGTGAGTTCGTGGTGGACCGGATTGCGAGCGGTACTCCTCGTAGGGGAGACCGTGGCTGTCCTCAAACACCACGAAGCCCTCGCCCAAGGGACGAGGGCTCTCATCGCGCTGGGTGACATGGCTGTCGACGCCGGCAAGCACGAGCGGCCATGAAACCGAGGGGTCTGGCCGCCGACCGGCGGTCAGGCCCTCCGTACCCAGGAGACCACGAACCGGCGCGCGCGCCAAGGGCCCGCTCTCGCACGTGCTCTCACAGGCCGTCACGAAAGCAGTTTCGTGTCATGCTCGCCCCGTATCCACGAGGAGGCTGCGTCATGGGGACCGAGCAGGAGCGCTGCCGGGAGTGCGAGGAACCGCTGCCGGCGGCTGCGGAAACCGGCCGGCCCCGCCGGTACTGCTCCGACGCCTGCAGATCCGCGGCCCGGCGCTCCCGTGCCAGGGAACGGCAGTTACCGGACCTGGCCGCGGCGCGGCGGTGCGCCACTGACATCGCGGGCCGCCGCTGTGAGCGCCCCGCACGGCACGTCCTGACGGTGGACGGCACCGCGATCCGGGTATGCGGTCAGTGCCTGGAGTTGACGACGGCGTTCCTTGCGCAGTCAGGGGTGGCAGCCTCGACCGTGCACGCGCGGCCTCTGGACCCACAGGCAGAATCAGCACCCGCGGCGACGCCCGGGCCCCTGGCGCCCCAGCCTGCACCGGCCCGAACGCCGGCCCCTGGCCTCCGCGGGACGCGTGTCCTCCTCATCGAGGACGATCAGCGCGTCGCGGCCGCGCTGGCCAAAGCCCTCAGCCAGCACCACTACACGATCCTGCACGAAGCCTCCGGATCCGCCGGTCTGCGTACGGCGAACAAGGAGCGTCCCGACCTGGTCCTGCTCGACCTCGGACTCCCCGACATCGACGGCGCAAGGGTCCTGACCCATCTGCGGACGGTCAGTGACGTACCCGTCATCGTCGTCACCGCCCGAGCCGACGTCGGGACGCTCCTGCAGGGGTGGATCCAAGGCGCGGACGACTACATCGTCAAACCCGTCGGCCTCGCGGAACTCCTCGCCCGCATGGACCGGGTGCTGCGTCGGCGTTCCTCCCATGAGCAGTGGGCAGAAGGCGTCTGGGACGACGGCCTGATACGGCTCGTCTCCCAGTCCTCGGAAGCCTCGGTGGCCGCTACCCCACTGCAGCTGACGCGCACGGAATTCCGTGTGCTCGACCTTCTGGTGCGCAACACCGGCGTCGTCCAGTCCTCGGAGAAGCTGCTCGCCCGGGCCTGGGATGACACCGACAGCGATACGGAGAAGGTCAAGTCCACCATCTCGCGTCTGCGAAGGAAACTGGAGGCAACCGCCGTGGGCCGTGCGTCCATCGTCTCCGCGCGCGGCATCGGCTACTTCTACCGCGCACCGGAGCCATCCGCAGCAGCAGGCTCCTCGTCCGCCCGAGCGGGCTACGGGCACGCTGCCGGCATTCTCAGCCACTTCCACGCCCAAAAGGCCGGAGCGGACAGCGATCACCTGCAACTGGGCAACCTGCACATCCAGTTGCGCACCCGGCAGGTACGCGTGCGCGGAACGGTCATCGCACTCACCAGCAAGCAATACGACCTGCTCGCCCTGCTCGCCAGACGCCCGGGCGAGGTCGCAACCCGGGAGCAGATCCTCGACACGTTGTGGCCCGATGGCGGACTCGACCGCCAGCGCTCCCTCCAGGTCCATGTCGCCTTGCTGCAGAGCAAACTGGGCATGGCCGCACGGATCGAGAAGATCGACGATTTCGGCTACCGGATTCTCCCCGCACCCAGGTAGCACCCGGGCCGGACACACCGGGCGCCGGCAGTACCGCCTCGACGCGGGAACCCCGTTCGCCGGTGGGCCCGGTGCGCGCCGCAGGCGGCAGGCGGCAGGCGGCAGGCGGCAGGCGGCAGGCCGGCACGTCATGAGTGGCGCCGTGCCGGAGGTGGACGAGCGCGGCAAGGAGCCGATCGATGAAGACCAGCGCTGACGGTGGCCGCACGAGACCCGTTCCCCACCACACGAACATGATCAGGGATCACGCTCCGGAAGGGCTGTCCCGCAACTGCGGCCGGGGTGGGGTGTCGGCTGCCCGGGCACGCTCAAGGTCAGAGAAAGATGAGTTCGACGCTCTCGTCGACGCAGAAACGCAGGACGACCGTCAGCTGTTGAGCGTCCTGGATGTGCCGCTGGAGGCGTGGTTCGTCGGGCTCGTCTTGCCATTCGCCGATGACCGCTTGAAGGCGAGGCAGCATCGCAGCGCAGTCGGCAACAGAGAGAGCGTCACCACCGGCATCCGGGTGGTCGAGGAGCGGCTCCAGGGTGGTGGAGATGTCGCTCCACGGCCGGTCGCCCCCAAAGCCCCACATCTCTGGGAGGCTGAACCCCTCGGCCCGTGCGAGCCGTTCCCGGAAAGCGTCGAAGCGCACGCAGGACCATGAGACGTCCGGGCTGCTGTTGTCTCCGTCTCCTGGGAACAGAGTCAAGCCCACGTGGTCCTCCTCGCTTGTGAAGTAGACAGGATCGACCAGAACGAACTCCATCGGCAACTGAAATGATCGACGCGCGGCTGGGTGATCACGGCGTCAGAGCCGTCCTGGACAGTCCCGTTCACCGGGCTGAGACCCGAACGTGACCACGCGCCAGCTCGCCCCGTTGCTCGGGGTGTCGAAGTCGGCGGCGGATCGGATCATCGACCACCTCGGGCCGATGCTCGCGCCCAGCCCCGCAAGCGGTTCGCCGAGGACACCGTACTCATCGTGGACGGCGGGTTGGCCCCCACCCGCGACCACACCATCGCCGAGCGGTCGAAGAACCACCGGTACTCCCCAACGACCAGGTCGTCATCGACGCCGGCACCCGGCGGGTCGCCGTGGTCGGCCGGCCGCTCGCTCGCTCGCTGGGAACCGCATCGACTGCAAGGCGTGGGGAGCGTGAGCTGGACTTGTCTCCCAGAACTACGTTCACGGCGGTGACCGTCGCAAGTTCAGCTCTTTATGAACAACCGAATACTTCACCGGTCCAGTGGCCAGCGGGCCTCAGCAGAAATCGGCCGGCCACTGACCCGGGTGACTCCCGAAGTGGTGAACATCTGCTGTCGGTTCTCGGCTCTGACGCACATTTCGTGAGGGCGATCAACGGCGTTCTGTCGCCAGACGTTCGGCTCCGCAATAGTGTCCCGAGGGGCGGAGGATTACGTGGCGGACTGGCCCTCTTGGCCGGCTTCTGCTTGCAGCTTGCGAGCTCGCTCGGCCGGGTCGTAGTTCGGCCTGACGCCCTCGATCAGCAGCAAGTCGCCGTCGATGTGGTCGGTACGCAAACGCAGAATGGACCGGTAGGAAGGAGAGGCGTACCAGGCACGGGCTTCGGCCAGGCTAGGGAACTCGATCAGCACCATGCTGCCAGGCCACGTCCCCTCTACGACTTCGGCCGGCGGACCGTGGATGACGAAGCGGCCTGCGAAGGGGTCGAGGGTTTCCTGGATGCGCTCCAGGTACTCGATGACGTCGGAGTGATTCCGGCGGCTGCGGAGATGAGCGAATCCGTAAGCGGGCACCACGGGGCTCCTTCGTTCCGGGGGGAGTGAGCAATGACCATGAACGTAGCTGTTGGAGGTTGGGCGGTGCGATTACCCCGGAGGTAATTGCCCCCACATCAGGACACCACCAAGGCCGCCGCCTGCCTCCTGCCCCACTCCTGCGCCTCTCACGAAATCTGTGCCGGAGCCCGGTTCTCGGTTCTCGGTTCTCGGTTCTCGCGAACAAAGCCGGCCTGCCGCGGTTGCGGCCCGGGCGCCGAGCCGGTTGAGCCACCGTGACGCGCAGAACGTACGGCTCGCCCGAGCTGATGCCCTGAACCTGCTCGCGCAGGTCCGCGTCCGTGAAACCGAGCAGCGTGTCGTCGGCGGCGCGGGGTAGCAGCGGAAGGATCTCGGCGGCGGGCTGCCCGAGCGCCCGCATCTACGGCCGTGACCGGACAGACGCCGTCATGCACGGGCCGGGTGCTTCGCCAAGGCAGCACGCGATCCGGACATCGGCCAGTGCCGTAGGCCGGCGCGTTTCCCTGCCCGCGTGGGCCCGCTCAGGAGGCCGATCCCCCCGTTTCCTGGCTGCCGTCCCTTCTTTCCTGCTCCACTGGGCATGAGCGCAATTTCCCGCAAGCAGAGCGATGCAGGGAGCCAGACGTGGCATTACGGTTCATCGGTATCGACCCCGACTCCGACACCGGGCAGTGCCCGACGGTGTGGGTCGACGAAGCCTCGGCCGAGGTGGTCATCCAGGGATGGAAGGCCGACGCAGCCCTGCTCACGGAGTGCCTGGAGACGGGGGGATCCCCGAGACCGAGGGCGTCGTGCGGATCCCCGTGCGGATGGCGGCGATGCTGAGGGAGGCCTGTGATGCCGCGGAGCGACGTGCCGGGCTTTGACGTCCTGCTGGACAGCGCCCACCACTCCGCCCTCCATCTGGAGATGCGCGACGGGTACGGGGTGGCGGAGGAGTCCGCGGGCTTTGCCCACTGGCTGGAGACCGGCAAGCGGAACGTGGACCCGGATTCGGAGTACTGGGCGTTCTGGACCGGCCTGGTGCATCGCACCGTGGCACGCGGGGTGAGCGTGCGGCGGGCCCGCATCGTCTCGGAGCCCCTGTCGGACTACTCCCGTTACAGCCACGCCGGAGCGGCGGTGAACATCGCGGCCGGCGAGGAGATCCGCTACCTCCCCCGCCGCCAGGCCTCCGACATCGCTCTCCCCGGGAACGACTTCTGGCTGATCGACGGCCGGCTCGTCCGCTGGAACCACTTCACCGGCAACGGAGCCTCGGCCGGCGGGGAGATGTCCGACGACCCGGTCGTCGCCGCCCTGTGCTCGTCCGCATTCACCGCCGTGTGGGAACGGGCCGTCCCGTATGAGGAGTACAAGCCCTAGCCGGCGCACGCAACCGATGACCTCGCCGCTGTCCAGTGCCCAGGCCGCCCGCACCGCGCTCGCCGCGCGCCTGCGACACCTGCGCCTGGACGCGGGCCTGGCCGGACACCAGCTCTCCCGTGCCTGCGGCTGGCACCCGGCGAAGACCTCCCGGATCGAGAACACGCGGGCAGTGCCCTCCGATGCCGACATCCGTGCCTGGTGCGCGGCGTGCGGCGCCGACGGCCAGGCCGAGGACCTGATCGCCGCCGTCCGCCATGCGAACTCCATGTATGTGGAGTGGAAGCGCCTGAACCGGGCCGGGCTGGCCAGCCTGCAACAGGAGATCGTTCCTCTGCTGGAGCGCACCCGTGAGTTCCGCGTGTACTGCTCTCACGTCGTCCCCGGACTGCTCCAGACCCGCGCATACGCAGCCGCCATCATCGCCGCGTACGGCACCTTCCACGGCACGACCGACGACGTCGAGGCTGCTGCGGCCGCGCGCGTGAGGCGGTCCAGAGTGCTGCATAAGCGGGGACGCCAGTTCGCCTTCCTCATCGAGGAGTCCGTCCTGCACTCCCCCATCGCCGACCCCCAGACCACCGCCGACCAACTGGACCACCTCGTCGAGCTCGCGGGGCTGCCGCAGGTCTCGCTGGGTATCGTCGCGGCCCACGCGCCCCGCCCGTTGTGGTCGATGGAGTCCTTCACCGTCTACGACGACGCCCAGGTCGGCATCGAGCTGCTCTCGGCGCGGGTGACCATCACCGCTCCCGGTGAGATCGCCACGTACGAGCGGGCCTTCGCTGACCTTGCCGCCCACGCCGCCTACGGGGCCGGCGCCCGCACTCTGATCCGGCGGGCCGCCGCAGCGCACCGGTGAACCTCCGCAATTTCCCGCAAGAAGGTTGAGCGGCCACCCACCCGCTACCTAGCGTCAATGGGGTTGGGATCCAGAAGTGGCACGGAGGCCCCTGATGAGCACACCCACCGACGGCCCGGAACCTGCCCGGGAGAGCCCCGTGCAGCCGGATTTCGGCGCGCCCTCCCCCGAGTTGCAGGCCCCCGCGGACCGGGGCCCCGCCCGCCATCTCGGCGACCAGGACGAGGAGCGGGAGAGCGTCACGGATGGAGGCGCGGCATGAAGAAGGGCGCCGGCCTCGGCTTTGGACACGAAGACCATCCGCTGCTGGGCCGGCGGGTCCGCGACCTCGCCTCCGGCACCGAGGGCGAGCTGATGGCCGTCGTCGTCGAAGAGATCGCCACCCACTCCGGTCGGCGCTGGACCCGACGCGCGTACATCCGGCCCGAGTCCGGCGGCCGGGAACTGCCCACCTCGGTCGGCAACATCGAACCCCTCGTGACGGAATGAACCAGCACGAGCCGGAGGATCGGGGGGCGTCGGGGTGACGGCTCGGATTCCGTCGCTGGCGTCGGATCGGGTCACCCGATCGAGGTCCTCCAGCGCGCCGGCTCCTCGCACCCGCCCGATTCGACCGCCTGCCGGTACGCCTCCTTCCAGCTGCTGCCGGCTGCCGCCCGGTCGGACTCCGGATGCACCGCAGGGGCGAGGGGACCTGGAGGGCGGTGCGGGAGACCCGGCGGGACTGGGGCGATCACTCACATGCCACTCCATCACCGTCGTGGTCGAGGTGTGGGCCGTACCCGGGATCTCCTCGGTGCACCGGGGCGGCGCCCGCCGCCCGCGCGGCCGCACAGTTCTTGTAGTGGGCGCTGCTGCCGGACGTCGTCGAAGACGAGCCGCTGGAAGTCGACGAGGCGCCGGAGGCGGAACGCTCGGTGGTTGACGCAGTGTCGCGTGCGAAGGAGCGCGGCTTGTCGGAGGTGGTCTCGCCTGACCTGTCGGCCGGGGCAGCGGGAGCGGGAGTGGGTGCGGCCGCCGGTGCGGCCGGCCGGGCTGTAGCCGTGGCTGTGGCTGTGGCCTTGGCTGTGGTGGGGGACGGCGTGGGTGTCGAAGGAGGGGTGGCGGCCTGGCTCGGCAGCGGGGAGGGGGTCACAAAGGCGGTGACGGTGGCGGTCGCCGTCGGCGCCGCCGTTGGCTTCGCATCGTCCCGCGGCTGCTTTGCCTGCGGGTCCGCCGCGACCAGGACCATGAACCAGACAGAGGCCGCGATCACGGTCATGACCTTGGCGGTCTTCCCCCACCGGGCCATGAAGGCGAGCGCGGCCGCGACCGGAGGCAGCACGAGGCCCACGGCGATGACGACAGGCACCGCCCACCCGGGGTGCCAGCGACGGCCCCCGGCCTGGGACGAGGTGGAAGGCGGCGGCTGGGCCGGCAACTGGTACATCGAGCTCCTGAGAACGGGGCAGCACACAACAAGAGACGAGAGGCAGGGCCTGGTGCGGCGCAAATCCGGGGCCCAGGACGGACACTGCGGACCGCGCCCTGCTCAGGTAACCGAGACAGCGGCAAGGCGTTACGGCCCGCACCCAACTCGCCGCGGCCCACGCCGAAGGCATGCACGAGCGACCAGACTTCGCCCTCCCCTCCCCTCCCCTCAGCCTCAAGCCGCAGGTGCGCCCCGCCCACAGGCCGGGGCGCAGAGGGTTGGATGCGACCGCTTCCGTACCGGCCCGGCTCCTGGGGCGGGTGGCTGCAACACTGAACGCAGCTACGACTGGGCGCGTCCCAAGCGCGCTTGACGACGGGGGACGAATGGCAGTCGCTACGACGACGGTCCGCGCGGTGAACGGGTTGTCCGCGCGGTGGGCGGGTGCCCTGGAAGGCGGCACTGCGTACTCGGCAGCGGGGGTGTGGCCGCTTCTGGCCTACCTGGCCGACGGGGCCAAAGGCGCGGCGCGGGCCGAGCTGGCCGAGGCTCTCGGGCTCCCTGCCTCGCAAGCAGCCCACGCGGCGGGCGAGTTGCTCGCCGCGATGGGTGCCATGCGGGGACTGAAGACGGCTCTGGGGCTGTGGACGAAGCGCACGCTGGAGCTGAGGGAGGAGTGGGAGGCGGGCCTGCCGGCCGCCGCCCACGGAGTGCTCACCGGGGAGCCTGTGGCCGACCACCAGGCGCTGGACGCTTGGGCTGTGAAGCGGACCGGTGGGCTGATCGACCGTATGCCGGTCACGCTGACCGAGGACACGCAGATGGTGCTGGCGAGCGCGCTGACCATGCGCACGCAGTGGCTGAGCCCCTTCCGCGAGGTGGAATTGGAGACTGCGTACGAGCCCTGGGCCACCAAGCCGCGGCTGGGCCTGTGGCGCTCCAGTACGTTGCTGGACCGGGTGGGGGTGGCGAACACACCTGGCGGATACGTCACCGAGCTGAAGGTGTTGGGGAACAATGCCCTGGACGTACACCTGCTCCTCGGCGATGAGGGCATGAGGCCGGGGCAAGTGCTGGGAGCCGGAGTCGACATCCTCGCCGGCCGATGCCCGGTCGTCCCGGGACCGCGGCTGCCCTACGGGAATGTGGGCCCCGGCCTGCGGGTGGGGAAGATGAGCTGCATGCGGCCCGAGCCACCGTCGCTGGAGGTGACGACAGCGGCGTACGAGATGGAGGCGAGCCACGATCTGCTCGTGCTGCACCGCCTGTTCGGACTCACGACCGCACGGGACACCTCGCGCGGGCACTTCCCCGGCATCAGCGACTTCCCGCTCGCCATCAGGTCGGCCGAGCAGAAGACCATGGCGAAGTTCGGCGCGTTGGGTTTCGAGGCCGCCGCGGCGACAGCGTTCGGCGCGCTCGCCGGGAGCATGCCCGACCTCCGCTACGTGACCACCAGGATCAGCGCCGCCTTCGATCGCCCCTTCGGCTTCCTCGCCCTGCATCGCCACACGCGGCTCGTGCTGACGGCGGGCTGGGTCACGGATCCGTTGCCGATCCCCGAGAACCTCTGGGATGACGAGCCATAGGCGGGACGAAGCGCACACACCGCCCGCGCAGTATGGCCAAGCCCCTCCACCTCAAACACGTCGGTCCAGGACTTCAAGCCGCTCCGGGGCCATGGCCGGATCCGTCGTCATGTCCTCGGCCCTCCGATCCCGCCTCAAGAGAAAGCCCTCTTCTGCCCGACCCGGAGCCGTGGGCGATGCCACGTCTGTCGCGGAGGTCGCCGGCGTGCTCGACGTCCATCTCGCCGTAGGGGCGCAGCCACCACGGTCGTCCGTCACCAGCTTGCCGAACTGCCGCGGGCTCAGCCCCGTGAACCGGGTGTCCCGCTCCGCGCACCCCGGTGACTACTGACCCGCCGTAAGAGTGCCCGAGCGGGGCGGGGATCGGCAGCAGAGCGCCTTCGCCCGGGCTCCAAGGCCCAGATCCGGTCCAGATTCCAGGCACGTCCTCCAGGCCGTCGGTCAGCGGGCCCCGGAAGGGCTTCGCGTCCACCTGGCCGGTGGCGCCCACGGATCGACCGCCTCCCGCGCCGGCGCCGCAGCGGCGGCCGCAGCGTCCGCAACGGCTCCCGCCTTCCCGGGCTCAGGCGCGCACCCGGCAGAACGCGCGCCGACCCTGGCCGGGATGAGGTAGTGCGGTGCCGGCTAAAGGTGGGGCCGCGGACGGCAGTCAAATGACTGATGCCACCCGTGTGACCGCGATGGCACGGTGGAGTTGCTCCGCGGGCGAGGCTCCGGAGCCGTGTACACGACGAAGGAGATTTCTGTTCATGAAGCGCATCACACGGGCATCGGCAGCCCTTCTGCTGGCGGGAGCCGCGGCCACCGGAGCGCTGACCGCGAGCACCGGGACGGCCTACGCGGCGGCCAACGCGTCGTACGTCAACGACCTGGTGCGGATCTACGACACGGGCGAAAGCGCCGCCAACTGGAACGGGTGCAACAAGGAGAAGTACGTGGGTAACGCGGGCCTCGACCGCGTGCACCCCCGAGATGCCCAGGAGTACTACTACTGCGCACCGGGGTACTTCGGCAACGGCGTCCAGCGGGTGAACCTCTGGCTCAGGCACCGGGCCTGACCTTCCTGTGCCGAGGAAGCCGGGATCGACTGCTTGCGGAGTCGATCCCGGCCGGTGAGGCCAAAGGTGGTTGGCCGACTCTTCGAACAGCGGTACCGGGCAGCGGGCATCGGGTAGCGGGTAGCGGGTAGCCAGTTCGCTGGCATGTTGCCGGACGAACTCATTCAGTGCTCGGCCCGGCTCCCGCAGCACCGGGTCGAGGTCCTGGTCGTTGTACGGAGCAGTCCTGAAGAATCGTCGGCCAGGACCAGGTGCGGGTCATCAAGCCTGAACTGTCGAGTGGCGCCCCCACCGGCGGCCAGCACCAGCGAGGCCGCCGGCATGGTCACGGGTACGGACCTCGTAGATGAGGCCGGCCGCCGCGTGCGACGTCCACAGCCAGACATTCGCCCACCGGCCGCGTGGTCGTACGCTCGCCGGCGTCGGCGCAGCCGTGCCCGCGTTGCCGCACCCCGCCCGGGCAGTCGGCTTGATCGAGGCCCCGGGTGGCGGGGCGCGTACGTCCGCAAGCCGCGGCATCCCGCGCTCCTGTGTGTGCCCTCGCGCGCCCCCTCCCCGCGCCCAGTACAGCTTCTTCACCGCGGTCCGCAGCGTGTTCTTCCAGGGGACCACGGGCGGATCGCCCCAGTAGCTCTGCCGCAGGACCAGTGTGACCGTGTCACCGTCGCGGCCCACGCCCCACAGATGGTTGGAGCCGGGGCGCTCCGAAGCGTTGGAGTCGTAGGTGCACATCCCCTGGAGGGTGGCGCCTTCCTCCACGTCCACCGTGTCGTGGTCGCAGTAGGTCGCGGTGACGCCGGGCGGCTGCGGGGCCGGGTCGAGCAGTCGGCGTAGTCCTGGCGGGCCTTGGCCGCGAACGCGATGGCCTCGGCTTCCGTGGCGAACACCGCGGTCTTCTGCTGGCCGAACGCGGTCTCCGCAGTGGTGAAGTGCCGGTGCCGGACGTTCACCAGGGCCGGGTCCGTCGGCCGGGCAGACGTACTCGTCGCTCCCACCACGACGAGTCCGGCGCAGCGAACGCAGAGTCCACGGCCGCGGTTGGCCCTTTGGGGGCGCAAGTGGACCTCCGCTGCGCGCGTCGACCCGGCACCTCCCCCACCTGGCATATGCCGCTGTGCTACGGGTGGAGTGCAAGCATTTCCGCAAGGCAGAAAGGCACGCGCGTGGCTCTTGTCGGAGAAGGGAACCAAAGGCCGGCCCCTCCATCACTGCGAACGGTCGGCATCGCCCGACGAGTTGACGCCCTGTTCCGGGCGATGTCGGCGGACCTCCTGCTCCGCGAACAGTTCGTCACGGACCCTGCGCAGATCCTGTCCGAGTACGTGGGCGGCAGCAGGCTCTCTCCGCAGGAAGCCTCGGTCTTCAACCAGCTGATCTACTCGGTGGCCTCGGATGCGGAGGTGCTGGCATGGCTGCGGGGCTACGTCGTCGAGCGCCGCGACACCCCGGTGTCCCGGGACCGGTTCGTGGTGGACCTGGGCCGAGCGGTGGCGGAGCGGAAGTCGGCCCATGTCGTCATCGCGCTGCTCAGGTTCGCCCTGGAGGGGAAAGACCTGTCCGGCGCCGTAGATGAAGCCCTGGTGCAGATCGTCGACGACTGCGGGATCTTCGGTGGCGAGCGGGCGTCCGGTACGGAGACGAGCACGGGTACCGCCTTCGGCACGGAGAAGAGCGGCACCCACATCAGCACCGGCCCCCTCGCCTCCGGCACCGAGACGAGCACCGGTACCGCCTTCGGCACCGAGAAGAGCGGCACCCACATCAGCACCCGCCCCCTCGCCTCCGGCACCGAGACGAGCACCGGTACCCAGTTCGGCACCCAGGTCAGCGGCACGCAAGTCAGCAGCGCCGTGAGTCTCTTCGACGGTCACTACGTCCCGGCTCTGGAGGCTCTCGTCGAGTACTCCGTCCGCCTGCGCGACCGCGGGGTGCTGGAAAGCGTCGGGGGTCAGTAGATGGAGGACAACGCCGCCCCGGACGCGAGCCTCCCACCACCCGCCGACCTCCAGCCCGCCCCCGGCCCCGGCCCTGACCTCGGCCCCGACCGGCGCGAGGCGCGCCGGGACCTCGCGACGACCCTCGCGCGGCACGGCCGAAGCGACGAGTGCATCGCCCTGTGGCGCACCGACGCGGCCTACGACGCCGAGGACCTCGCCTGGCTGGAACACCAGTCCTGGCTGGCCCTGCTCGAACAAGACCTCCCGGTCGCCGGCGAGTACGCGCGGATCCATGCGGCGGTCCGCCTGGGCAGCGCCTGGTACCCACGGTCCGCCCCGCCTCCCCGCCCGGACGCCCCGGACGCCCCGGACGTCCACCTCACGGTTGCGAAGCTGCGCCACGACATCGACCAGTTCCGCTATCTGCACCAGCGCGGCCTCCTCGGCAACGAGTTCATCGACATCATCCGCAGCTACGAGGAGACGGCCTCCCACCTGGAGTCGGCCGGTGCGGACGGGCCCGTGGCGCCTGCCGCCCCGGCGTGGCGCGACATCGAGCCCGTGTACGGCCGACTCGTCCACGTACGGGACACACCCCGCGTACGGCGCGCCCTGTCCGACGCGTGGAGGCCCCAGGAGGTGGAGAACCAGTACCTGGACCAGCCGCCCGGCGTCGTGGTCATCGACGACTTCCTGGCTCCCGATGCGCTCGACGAACTCCAGCGCTTCTGCCTGGAGTCGACCGTGTGGACGGGAAACCGCTACGCGCACGGGCGACTCGGCGCCTTCTTCCGGGACGGGTTCAACTGCCCGTTGCTCCTCCAGGTCGCCGAGGAGGTCCGGGACGCCCTGCCCCGGGTGATCGGCAAGCGCTACCCGCTCCGCCAGCTGTGGGCGTTCAAGAACCAGAGCGACTTCCCCGCAGACTCCAACACGCACGCGGATTTCGCCGCAGTCAACCTGAATTTCTGGATCACCCCGACCGAAGCCAACCTGGACGAGGAGTCGGGCGGACTCGTCGTCTACGGCGTCGACGCCCCGCTCGACTGGGACTTCGCCACGTACAACAACCGTGCCGACGTCATCAGGCCCTATCTGCGGGAGCAGCACGCAAAGTCCTTCAAGATCCCCTATCGCCAGAACCGCGCCATTCTCTTCAACTCGGACCTGTTCCACGGCACGGACGGCCTGTCCTTCAGGCCGGGGTACGAGAACCGGCGCATCAACATCACGATGCTCTACGGCGAGCGGGAGAACGACACCCACCACCGGCAGCCCTCCCCGGCAACGTCACACAACGGCGCGCCCGCGGCCTGGCGTTCCGGGGCGTTCGGCCGCGCGCGCGGGTATCGGCCGTGACCTCCCAGTACAGCCAGGACGAATTCGTCGTCGAGGTCCTCGGAGGGATGCGGGAGGGGTTCTTCCTGGACTCCGGGGCCTCGGACGGTCTGCAAGCGAGCAACACCCGCCTGCTTGAGCAGTCCTTCGGCTGGACGGGCATCTGCATCGAGCCGAACACGGAGTTCTTCGCCCGCCTCGTGGAGAACCGCCGGTGCATCTGCGTGAACTGCTGCCTCTACGACCGGGAAGGCCATGTCGATTTCTTGGAAGCCGGGACGGTCGGGGGAATCCTCCACGAATACGACCCCTCCCTCCTGCGGTGCGCGAAGGGTCTGCTGCGGGTCGCAGAAGGCAGCGCCCCTCCCACGGTACGCAGGACCGCGCGTACCGTCGGCTCGGTCCTCGACGCTTGCGGGGCTCCGCCCGTCATCGACTACTGGAGCCTCGACACCGAGGGGTCGGAACTGGCCATCCTGTCGAGTTTCCCGTTCGACCGGTATTCCTTCCGCGTACTGACGATCGAGCACAACTGGCTGCCGGTCCGCTCCCGCATCAGGACGTTCCTGGAGGGACGCGGATACCGGTGGGTGCGGGAGGCCGGATGTGACGACTGCTACGTCCGGCACGACGTCACCCACCGCCCGCACTGGCGGAGCAGCGCATGGAGGCGGGCCGGCTGACTCGGCGCAGGCGCGAGCGAGCGGCATCGGCGGTGCGGCGGGCGCAGTAGTAGAAGCGGCTGCGAGGGTCCCACATCCTGCCCGAAGCGTCGGTAGAAGTTCCCCCATGCGCCGCCGAAGCTGGGGGACCAGGCCGGTCACGCCCGCCGCCGACGGTGGCGTCCGGGGGCGATCGCGCTGCGCGAGACGGTGTACCAGCCCGTCGGCAACAGCCCCGGACAGCAGCTTGACGCCCCGTCGGGCCACGACCGCCGACGGCCGTGTGACGCGACCACGCCCGTGCATTTACCCTCTTGATCATGCAGTCCGGCCGACGTCGCCGTGGCCGCGGTGATCAGAGCAGAGGAACGGTGGAGTTGAGCGCTCGGTCGATGATCGGTCGTGACGGCGAGCGAGAGGTGCTGTCCGCCCTCGTGGCAGCCCCCGAGGGCCAGGCCCTCGTCCTGCGAGGCGAATCGGGAGTGGGCAAGAGCGCACTCCTCGACCACCTCGCGGCCTCGGCGGCGCAGCGGCACCGGGTCATCAGGGCAACGGGCGTCGAGGCCGAGTCGCAGTTGCCCTTCGCCGGTCTGCACCAGTTCCTCCATCCGCTCCTCTCCTTCGTCGACGAACTCGACGAGGCCCACCGGAACGCATTCGACGCCGTGTTCGGCAGGAGCGAAGGCGCTCCGCCCTCGGTCATGACGCTCGGCATCGCCGTTCTCGACCTGCTTTCGCTCGTGACATCGCGGCAGCCCCTTCTGCTGATCCTCGACGACGGCCAGTGGCTGGACGCCTCCAGCACCGAAGTGTGCGGGTTCGTCGCACGTCGGCTCGCGGGCAGTTCGATGAAGCTCGTCGTCGGACTGCGCTCGGACGTACGCTCCGGATTCGATTCAGCCGCGCTGCCCGAGCTCGCGGTGACCGCCCTCTCCGAGAAGGCCTCCGGGGAACTGCTGGACCTGAGCCACCCCGCTCTCGCCCCGCGCATCCGGCAACTCGTCCTGGACGAGGCCCAGGGCAATCCGCTGGCCCTGCTTGAGCTCCCGCCGCACGTGAGGGCCGGACGCGCGGGACGCCCTCCGCAGGAGCTGTTCGGGTACACGGGCGTCCAGCTGCCGCTGCGCCTGCAGCACGTGTACGGAACGCGCATCGCGTCCCTCGGTGACGCCGTACGGGCAGAGCTGCTGCGCGGAGCCCTGGACGGCGTGGGAGCCGGGACGACGACCGGGCTCCCCCAGGGCACGCGCTACCGCATGCGGGACGTCGACGAGGCCGCGGACCGCGGCCTGCTGGACCACGACCCGGTCAGTGGCGATGTCGTCTTCCGGCACCCCCTGGTGCGCTCGACGGTCGTCCAGATGGCGACCCCCAATGCGCGGCGCGCGGCTCACGCGACCCTCGCCCGGGTGCACCGGGACGATGTGGAACGGCACGCCACCCATCTGGCAGCGGCCACCGTCGACCCCGATGCGAAGGCCTCGGCAGCGTTGGAGGCGGCGGCGGAGTCCGCGACCCGAAGAGGCGGGGCGGTGACCGCCGTGGCCTGGCTGACCCGCGCCGCCGAACTGAGCGAGACCGCGCAGGAGCGGACCAGGCTGCTCAGCGACGCGGCCTTCGTGGCAGGCCACGCCGGACTCCTCGACCGGGCGCGCACCCTCGTTCGCACCGGTACCGCCTCCGGCACCCACGGGTCCACCGCCTCCGTGATCACCTCGGCCTACGCCGCGCTGTACGAGGAGGGGGACGTCCGCGCCGCACACCGCCAGGTCCTGTCGGCGATGCAAGAGCTGCGCGAGGCCGGGGAGGAAGCCCCCGTGGACGAGCGGGACGAGGTACCGGCCCGGCTGGTGAACCTGCTGCTGGCCATCAGCCAGTACGCCGGCGACGAGGCCCTGTGGCGGCGTACGCACGAACTGCTTCGCTCCCTGGAGGGCAGGGTCCCCGAGAACTCCCTCATCTACGAGGACACGTGGAGCGACGTGGTGCGTCGCGGCGCCGGCGCACGCGAACGGCTGGAGCAGACCTTCAGCGCGCTGTGCGACCTCGACCCGTGGGACCTCACCCGGCTCTCCGTCTCCGCCTACCACCTGGACGTGCTCAGCCGGTTCCGGCCCCACCTGCAGCGCACCGTGGACCGCGAGGTGGAGACGGGCGCCGCGGCGACCGGCATGACCATGCTGCACCTGATCATGCTCGACCAGATCTCGGCCGGCGAATGGCAGGAGGCCCAGCGGACCGGGCAGCGCTGCCTGGAGCTGACGACGTCACTCGGGTACGCCTTGTTCGCCCATCAGACGCGCGGCTATCTGGGGCTGTTGGCGGCGCTGCGCGGCGAGACCGAACGAGCCCGCGAGCTGCAGGCCGGGGTGGATGCCTGGGCACGTCCGCGCGGGGTGGGGTTCCTCACGCAGATCGCCGACGCCGTCGGTGCCGGCGCCGCGCTCGGGGAAGGCGACCACGAGGCCGCCTACCTGTACGCGATCGGCATCACGCCGCCCGGGACCTTCGCGCCCTGTATCCATCAGGCATCGCGTACTCTGCTCGACCTCGTCGAGGCGGCCTTGCACACCGGCCGCTCGGAGCAAGCGCGCAGGCACGCCCTCGCCGCCGAGGAAGCCGGCCTGGCGGACGTCTCCCCGCGGCTGGCCCTGTTGACGTACGGCGCCCTGGCGATGACTGCCCCGGACTCCGCGCAGGCGGATGCCCTGTACCTCCGCGCGACGACGCACCCGGACGCCGCCCGCTTCCCGTTCGAGCTCGCCCGCATCCGCCTCGCCCACGGCGTCCGGCTGCGGCACGCGCAAGGATGGAAGGCGGCCCGACCGGCGCTGTCGGCGGCCGCGGAGGGGTTCGAACGGCTGGGTGCCCCCACCTGGACCGAGCGGGCCAGGGCCGAGCTGCGCGCGTGCGGGCGGGCAGCAGCCGTGAGCGCGGCCGAACTGCCCGCGCTGACCTGGCAGGAGCGCCGGATAGCGGACCTCGCGGCCGGCGGGCTGACGAACAAGGAGATCGGCGTGCGGATGCACCTGTCACCGCGGACGGTCAGCTCCCACCTCTACCGGGTCTTCCCCAAGCTGGGCATCACCTCCAGGGCAGCGCTGCGCGACGCCCTGGGCAGGGTTCCGGGGCAGTAGGCCGGGGGCGGCGCACTCCGGTGGGCGGCGGTGCGGCCGCCGCCGTGGTGACGGCGGCGTGCGGAGAGCCGCTACCGGAGGGAAGGAGGTGCGGTCGGCCCTCCTTCTTTGAACGCCTTCCAGATCGTGGCCAGCGCTACGAGCTGCGCCAGGCAGAACGCCACCGAGGCGAAGCGCATCTGGTAGACGTACAGGACGAGGCCGGCGTTGGACGGCCAGTAGCGCCGTTCGCTCTGGAAGGTCTGAAGGTCCATGACCAGGCCGGTGCAGGTCATCACGGACGCGAAGGCGGCGATGGCTGCGATCGTGCCCTGCATGGCGGCGCCGGTGATCTGGGCGATGAGCTGGTGGAAGCCGACCGGGACGGCGAGGGCGACGGACACGTAGACGGCCTTCGTCGGCCCGTGCCGGCCTGGAAGATCACGCCACAACCCGCCCAGGAAGAAGCCTCCGCCCACCCAGGTCACGTGCCAGTAGATGACGTCGAGGACCGCCTGGAGGAACCCCGTGGGGTTCTCCGCCATCACGCCCCAGGAGTCGCCGCGGACGAAGTCGATCCAGTACATCAGCCCGGTGGCGGGGAGGCCGATGACGCAGGCGATGAGCGCGCACCGGCAGGCGTTGCCCCACCACGTGGCCATGGGGCCGATGGCGAACGGCAGGTCGATGGGTCTGACCCCTTCCGGCAGGCACTGGTCCAGCTGGTCGATCTCCCGTTCGACGGCTTCCTGTGAAGCGGACTGTTCGGCCGCCGATCCGGAACCGGGGTGGTGCAGCCGGGCCTGCAACTCCCGGTAGTGGCGCGCCAGGCGCATCCATTGCGACCGGTCGGTCCGTGAAATGACCTTGCCCAGCGGGGAATTGCCTTCGGTCGGCTGTTCCAGCACGGACTTCGACTGCCCCATGGCCAGCAGGGCCCACGCCGCGGCGATGGCCAGGATCAGCGTCGTGATGTAACCGGAGAATCCGAAATACCATGCGAAATTGGGCACCACGACGATGGCGAAGAAGATCACGAACACGGATTTCTCCGCCGCGTTGGGCGTGAAGGAATCGGCCTCGTGCTGTTCGGCCCTGCACACCCGCAAGGCCCCCACCAGGGCCAACGGCGTCAGGAAGAGGGCGATGTCCACCAGCGCGGGCAGCGCGTCCGCCGAGAACCACCACCACCACGTGTCGTAGGTCGTGACCCACGGCGAGCCGGAGGGGGCCGGCACGGCCTCGTTGAGCCAGGACCTGCGCTCCCAGCTGCGGTCCAGGGAGACGAACGCCCAGAGCATGGCCATGGCCGTCGCACCGGCCGCGACCCCCACCTGCGCCCATTGCGACAGACCCCTGCCGCCCAGGATCAGGAGGCGCTGACCACTGGCGACCATGCCCAGGCAGCACAGGAAGACCGGCAGGGAGTCGAGCAGCACCGTCAGCCCCAGACCGGTACCGCCGATCTGGACGTCACTGGTGGGGAGCAGCCCGGAACGGGACATCTCGGCTGCTACGCACAGGAAGGCCGTGCTGGCGGCGAGTGCGCACACGACGACGAGCAGCCATCTCTTCAGGCGCCCGAAGAAGCACAGGACGAGTCCGATGAACAGCACCGAAAACAGGTCGACCGTCGGCTCGTACTCGCCCTTCCACCCGATCTGCCCATCAAGGAGCCGGTAGAGGTCGTCGCCCATGTACGCAACCAGGGTGATCAGCGCCAGGATCAGGGACCACCCGTACAGCCCCCTCAGCGCCTCCTTCTCCGCCGGAAGAGGCCGGCGCCCCATGCCCCGGCGCAAACGCCTGCCGGCGACGAAGGCGAGCAGGGCGGTCGCGACCCCCGAGAACGCCCCTGATGCGCCGGAGACGCCCAGGGTTTGCCAGGCATCCCCGTCGGTCTGGGTCAAGGCCGCCCACTGTTGCGCCGCAGGTGGTCGGAATGCGACGTCGGGTACGCCGGGGACGGCGATCTGCGTCCTGTTGTGCCAGGTCAGTTCCGTGCGGTCCCCACCGAACGTCGGCGGCGGCCATGCTGACATGGCCGCGGGCCCGCCCAGCCGTACGCGTACGTTCTCCCACGTCGCCTTGGCCAGGCTCGGGGGAGCTCTCAGCCGGATCTCCCACTCGTCCTCGCCTGCGGTCAGGGTCCACAGGCCCACGTCGTAGGTGCCGAGTCCCTGGACCCAGTTGACGGCCTCGTAGTGGACGGCGACCCATGCGCCGGAGAGCTTCACCGAAAGCGGTTTCAACCGCCATTCGCTGTCCTCGTACGGCTCCCCGCGCAGGTACGCCTGGACGGTGGCCCCCTTTCCCAAGAGGCAGCGCAGCGCGTCGCGGTAGAGGGGTGCGTGTGTGTCGAGGAGCAGGTCGGGGGTCCGCTCCCAGCCGGCCGGGATCTTGATGTCCGCGACGCTGGTGAGCACGCTGGTGCCCTGGCCGCGGTGGACGAACTCCGCCGACGTGGTGACCTTCGCACCGGCGAGCCGGTCGGGCTCGCAGGAGTGGCCCCGAGGGGGATCTGCGGCGTACACGGGGCTCAGGGTGAGCAGGGACAGGAGCACCACGAGTACGAAGAGCAGCATGTGAGGCCTGAGGTGGAGCACCCCTCCAGGATCATCCCCGGTGACCCCGCATCGCCCCCGGCAGCGCGGCTACGCGCGCCCAGGTTCACCTTCTCGGGCGAGTGCGGGGCGGCTGCTGGTGATCCGGCGGATGCCGCGTGGGAACGGACGGCAGGTGTGCGGCGGGGACCGCCTCAGCGCAGCCTCGCCGACGGTCTCCTCCCGGAGGAGGAGGCCGGACCGGGACGCAGGTCCCTGACCCGGCGTGGACAGGACCAGGGTCCTCGTGCCCTCGGGTGATGTGCGCTACCAGTGCGGGTTCCTAGCCTCGGGGCATGCGATCACACGAAGCGGACGATGCTCAAGGAGACCCCGTGACCACTGTCAGCCCCGCCGCACGCCGCGCCTTGGCCGTGGGTCTCACCCTCGCCGCCTGCCTCACGTCCTCCCCCGTCCTTGCCACGGCCGCCGAGACCCCCGCCGCCCGGGACGGCGCCGGGGCCGGACTGGACCGGTACTACCGCCAGCACCTCGGCTGGGGCAGTTGCGTCAAGGGCGCCGACGACACCACGGGCCGCGATCTGGACCGGGCAGGCGTGCAGTGCGCCGACGTGACCGTGCCCCTGGACTACGCCGACCCCCGGGGGCGCACGATCACCGTGGCGATCTCCCGGCTCAAGGCCACCGACACCCGCCACCGGATCGGCGCGATCCTCCTCAACAACGGCGGTCCGGGCGGCCCCGCGCTCCAGTCCCCGCCGCAGGCCCGTGCGTCGATGAAGGAGGTCGGCGCACGCTACGACATCATCGGCTTCGACCCGCGCTTCATCGGGCGCAGCACCGCGCTGGACTGCGGCTTGCCCGTGGGCATGACCTGGTTGTCCGCCGGCACCGGCCGGGCGGGCTTCGACCGCCAGGTCGCCCTGCAGAAGAGCCTGGCCGACAAGTGCCGGGCCACGGACTCCGCGGTGCTCCCCCACATCACCACCCGCAACACGGCCCGCGACATGGACGTCATCCGCGGCACGCTCGGTGAACGGAAGATCTCCTTCCTGGGCTACTCGTACGGCACCTACCTGGGCACGGTCTACACGCAGATGTTCCCCGGCCGCCACGACCGGATGGTGCTGGACGGGGCGATCAACCCGAGCGACTACCGCCCCCGGCTGCTGAAGGGCACCGAGCGCGAGAACGAGAAGGCGCTGTCCGACTGGGCCGCCTGGGCCGCGGAGCACCACGACGCCTACGGCCTCGGCCGCAGCCGCGCCGAGGTGCTCGCCGCCGTCGACCGCATCGTCGCGGCGGCCGCGCGCGGTCCGCTGACCATCGGCGTCGGCGCCGATGCCTTCCGGATCGACGACAGCCAGGTGCCGCTCCTCCTCTTCGCGGGCATCGCGGACGACACCGCCCCGGCGCGGGCGTCGTTCGGCGAGCTGGTTTCCGTACTGGCCGAGGCCGCGGAGGGCCGGCCGACGACGGTGCCGCCGACGCTCGTACCGGAGCTCCGGTACGTGCTGCGCGGTGAGGGCGAGCCCACCGGGGCGCAGTCCGCCGTCATCTGCGGGGACGTGGCCGCCGCGCGCGATCCCGAGCTCTACTGGCGGGACATCGAGCGCAACCGCATCGCGCACCCGCTGTTCGGCGCCCTGACCAACAACATCAACCCGTGCGCCTTCTGGGACGCGCCGCGCGAAGAGCCCACCCGGGTGCGGCGCGATGCCCCTGCACTGATCGTCGCCGCCACCGGTGACCCGCGTACGACGTACAAGGGAAGCGTCGAGCTGCACAAGCAGCTGCCGAGCTCCAGGCTGGTCACCCTTGAGGGCGCCAACCGGCACGCCCTCTTCGGGCGCTACGGCAACGCGTGCGTGGACGACCAGGTCAACCGGTACCTGGCCACCGGCAAACTGCCGGCGAAGGACCGGACCTGCGTCAAGCAGGCAGGGTAGCCCCGCGGTTCAGGCTCCGAGTGCGGAGTGCGCGGGCCGGCAGCGTTCTGCGGTTGTTCGCCGGGGCCGGGGCCGGAGCCGGGGCCCGGGCCGTATCAGGAACCCACGCCTGGCAGGCGGCATTCGTGGGGGCGGATCGGTGGCGGGCACGGCATGACACTCGCGGCCGTGCCTGCGCTGACCGGGTTCCACGCGTCCCGCCCGAGGGAAGTGTTCAGCCGCAGTCCCACATGAACCGGCCTTCAAGGTGATCGATGCTGAGGAAGAGAAAGCCGCTTCCGTAGCCGAAGTTGAGGAAGAACGGGTCCTCCTTCGCCTCACCTCGGTCCGCGAACTGACAGAGGAACAGCCAGGAGGGCTCGGGAATTCCACGGCTGGCCCCACGCCCCGCAGGTACCGGGAGCAGGCCGCGGCCTGGTTCGCCGCCTCATCGAGTTCCGGTGGCATCGGAGCCAGGTCCGTGAGCCATTCAACGGGAGCCTCCGTATAGTTCGGGCCCCACCGCCATAGTGTTCGACCCCGAGTGGTGGGGGCCCCGACCGACGCGAAGGACGGGATCCGCCCGCCCGGCTGGACCAGAACGACGGCTTCGCCGTCCTGCGGAGTGTCGCCGCCCATGACCATGCCCTGCTCGTGCAGGAACAGGTATGCCAGGCGCACCTCGTCGCCCGGCACCCGGAACTGGCCGATGAACACGAGATGATCGCCCGAACGCGGATGCACCGGCCAGGCCGGGTCGTCCAGCCAGACCGGCTGCCCACCGAACTTCGACACCGGTTCCACAACCGGCTCGCGCGCAGCCCGCAGGGACATCCGCAGCCGCGGCAAGTAGGCTGCGTCGTAGGGGCCTGCGGACTGGCAGGTCGGCTGCGAGATCATGTCTTTGACGCTACGGCACCCCATCGAAGGGGACCCATCGGCTCCTCCTGGCGGCGTCGGGGGCGTTCAGTGCCGGTCGATGGCCCGAGGCCGCGCCTGACGCCGGCTCATCCGCGTGACCATCGGCCACCGGATCATCGCGTGTCGGAATGCTGCGGCAGGGCGAGCCAGTCCGCCCAAGAGGTCTCACGGCCGAGGAAGCGCGGCTGCTCGAACGGCCAGTCGGCGGCGATCCACTGCGGCACCAGCTCGTCGAGGGCCTGCTCGACCTTGCTGCCCACCAGCTCGTCCACCACCCACCAGCAGATCTCGCCGTCCGCGCCGGCCCTCTCCGGCGGGTCGATGTAGACACAGCCGAGCAGAGCCGTCTCCGCCGCGTCGAACAGCGCGTAGTTGAAGGACTGGTGCGCGGCGATCTCCTTCTCGTGCCGCAACAGGTCGGCCTGGTCCGCCTCGTAGGTCATGGTGGCCGCCGGCCAGCCCCAGGCCGGGCCGAAGATGGTCCACAGCCGCTCGCGCGAACCCATCACAGCCGGATAGTCGAGCGGGGTGTCCACCTCCCGGATCGGCCGCAGGTGATGGCCACCGCCCGGCAGCGGTACCAGGACGGGGTGGACGAAGTCATCGGGAAGCCAGCTCATGGCACCCGACCGTAGCAGCGCGCGGCCATCCACTCCCCCGGGATTTTCCCCGCATACCGCCAGGTCCTGCCCTCAAGGCGGGCAAGGCCCGCAATCGCGCGATCGAGGTTCCCGTTCGATCGACAGACTCCATGATCGCGCCAACTGGGCGCACGCCCAGTCATGTACGGCACGGAGTACGGTCCCTTCCGACCGGATCGCAGAGCTGGTGCGCGAGCCACGGGCGGCGGCCGCCGAGCGAGCGGCACGACGGGCCGCACGGCAGCGACCACGCGGAACTGCGCGCCAAGGCCTGGTTCAGCCGCCGCTCGTGATGGCGCAGTTCCCAGAGGCGGGCCGGCGCGCGCAAACCGTCCCTTCCGCAAGGCTCCGGGCCTCGGCGCACTCGGTGGCGGACGGTCGGCGAGCCGCCGAAGCGGCTCAGGAGGAATCCCGTACGACCAGCTCCGTCGGGAGCAGCCGGCGCGGCTCCTCGCCCGTGCCCTGCCCCGGGGCTGCGTCGGCTCCGGACTCCTCCGCGATCTTCTGGAGCAGGAGCCGGGTCATCGTGCGGCCCATCTCCTCGATGGGCTGGCGCACGCTGGTCAGGGGCGGGTCCATCAATCGGGCCACCGTGGAGTCGTCGACCCCCACGAGGGCGACGTCCTCGGGGACCCGCCGGCCGGCCTCGCGCAGCACCCCGCGCGCGCCGGCCGCCATCACGTCGGAGGCGACGAAGACGGCGTCCAGGCCGGGGGCGCGCTCCAGGAGCTCGCGCATCGCCAGCCGGCCGCCCGCCTCGGTGAAGTCCGCGGTCGCCACGAGCGACTCGTCGGGCTGGATTCCGGCCTCGGCGAGACCCGCGCGGTAGCCGCCCAGGCGGGCGCGGGCCACGTACATGTCCAGAGGCCCGCTGATGGTCGCGATCCTGGACCGGCCGCGCCCCGCGAGGTGGGCGACGGCCGCCCGGCCCGCACCGATGTTGTCGGAGTCCACGTAGGCCACCGGCTCGGCCTCCGAACGCCGCCCGTTCATGACCACCGGCAGGCCCAGCCGCGCGATCCGGTCGGGCAGCGGGTCGTCCCCGTGGACCGATGCCAGCAGTACGCCGTCGACCCGCCGGGCCGCCAGGTAGTGCTCGAACCGTTGCCGCTCGGCCTCGGTCCGGACGAGTGTGAGCAGCAACTGCCTGTCCGCCTCGGCCAGCTCGGCGCTGACCCCGCGGATCAGATCGAGGAAGTACGGCTCCGAGAACAGCCGGGCCTCGGTCTCCGGAATGACCAGGGCCACCGCGTCGGTCCGACTGCCGGCCAGTGCCCTGGCCGCCTGATTGGGCACGTACCCCAGCTCTGCGACAGCCCGGGCCACGGCGTCCTTGGCTCGCTCGCTCACCCGCGGCGCACCGTTGATGACCCGGGAGACCGTGCCCCGGCCGACACCGGCCAGGGCCGCGACCTCGTCCAGAGTGGGCCTGCCGCCGCTCTGCCGTCCGCTCACGCTCTTGGACTCCCCTCGTCTGCCGTCGCACCCCGCACCGGCGCGGGGCCGGCCTGCCGATCAGCAAAGCAGAACGATGCACCCGCCTCGTAGCCGAGGACACGTTACGCCGCCCGGAAGTGGGAGCGCTCCCACACTACTCCAGACCCCTCTCTGGCCGCCACGGTTACGTCCACATTCTGACATGGGGCGGTGCACCCCAAGCAGAAAGCCGCCCGACGTCGAGGCTTCCGCGTAATGAATTCGCGTTCACGTCTTGACACTCACACCCGCCAGGCAACAACCTTCCGGCAACGAAGTGGGAGCGCTCCCACGCGGGGATGCGACAACAACGGCTTTCACATCAGGTTCGGACGGGCTCCTGAGCGAGCCGCAAACAGCCCGCCGGACCCCACGGCGCACAACGAGCAGCACCCTGGACGAGGAGAGTGGAATGCGTACTTCCAGCAGCAGTCACGGACGCGGGCGCCGCACCGCGATCAACGCGGTCACTGCCGTCGCCGTCGCGGCGATCGGTACGGCCCTGCTCACCGGCTGCGTTGCCGGCGTCGACGAGGGCAAGGGTGACGGCGCAGCCGACGGCGGGCAGATCACCCTGCGGATCGGCACCTTCGGCTCCTTCGGCTACGACGACGCGACCGGGGCCAAGCTCTACGCCGAATACACGAAGGCCCACCCGAACATCAAGATCGAAGAGTCGAACGTCGCGGACGGCCAGAAGTACTGGGACACGCTCAAGCTGCGCCTCTCCCGCGACAGCGGCCTCGCGGACATCCAGGCCCTGGAGGTCGGCTACATCGCGGAGGCGACCGGGCCCGCCATGGCCGACAAGTGGGCCGACCTCGGCAAGACGGGCGGCGCGGACCTCGGCGCGTTCCTCGACTGGAAGGTCAAACAGGCCACGACGGGCGACGGCAAGGTGATCGGCCTCGGCACGGACATCGGCCCGATGGCCATCTGCTACAACAAGGACCTCTTCGCCAAGGCCGGACTGCCGACCGATCGCGCCGAGGTCGCCAAGCTCTGGGCGGGCGACTGGGCGAAGTTCATCCAGACCGGGGAGGCGTACAAGAAGAACGCCCCGGAGGGGACCTCCTTCCACGACTCCGCGAGCGGCCTGTTCAACGCCGTGATCTCCAGCGAGCCGGTGCAGTACGCCAACGCCAAGGGCGAGCTGGACTACGAGAACAGTCCGGGCGTGAAGAAGGCCTGGGAGACCGCCGTCTCGGCGGCCACGAGTGAACTGACCGCGAAGCTTCGCCAGTTCGACGAGAAGGGCACCTGGAACGCAGCCTTCAAGAACGCGAAGTTCGCCACCGTGGCCTGCCCGAGCTGGATGACGGGGATCATCAAGGAGCAGGCGGGCCCGGAGAACCAGGGCAAGTGGGACATCGCCGCACCGCCCGTGGCCGGGAACTGGGGCGGCTCCTTCCTCGCCGTCCCGAAGTCGGGCAAGCACGCCAAGGAGGCGGCCGAACTCGCCGCCTGGCTCACCGCTCCGGCCCAGCACGCCAAGGTCTTCGGCGTGAACGGCAACATCCCCTCCTCCAAGGACACCCTGAGCTCTCCGGCGGTGCAGGGCGCGAAGCTGCCGTACTTCGGTGACACCCCGGTCGGCAAGATCTACTCGGAAGCTGCGGCCGGCATCACGCCCGCCCCGATCAGCCGCTGGGACGGACAGGTGAAGACCTTCCTCACCGACAACGGCATCCTCGACATCGAGCAGCGCGGCACCGACCCGGCCAAGGCCTGGGAGAACGTCAGGAAGCTGGTCGCCGACAAGATCGACAAGTAGCGGGGCATCCGGCGGGCCAGCCCTGCACGCCTGCCGCCGCCTCCCCGCGGGTGGCGGCGGGTTCCGCCCTCCGCAGCGCCGCAGCGCCGCACCGCCGCAGCACCGCTCCACTGCTCCGCCGCTCCACCGCTCCACCGCACGCATCGACCTGGAAGGACGCCCCCGTGGCCACCTCCGTACGGGCGACCAGTGGCGGCTCCCCGCCACCCGCCGTACAGCCATCGCCCCCCGGCGCCGGCTCCCGCGAGCCCCGGCCCTCCGGCCGGAGCGGACTGCGCAGCACGCTCTACCGCCTGGACCTGAAGGCGGTCCCCTACGTCTTCCTCGCCCCCTTCTTCCTCACCTTCGCGGCCTTCGGGCTCTTCCCCCTGATCTACACGGGCTGGCTCTCGCTCCACCGGGTGGAACTCGGCGGCAGCGCGCGGTGGAAGGGACTGGAGAACTACACCTCCCTGGCAGGCAGCGAGTTCTTCTGGAACGCCCTCGCCAACACCTTCACCATCGGCGTCATCTCCACCGTGCCCCAGCTGCTGATGGCCCTCGGCCTGGCCCACCTGCTCAACTACCAACTCCGTGGCCGCGGCTTCTTCCGCGTGGCGGTGCTCGCCCCGTACGCCACCTCGATCGCGGCGGCGACGCTCGTCTTCGCGCAGCTGTTCAACACCGACTACGGTCTGATCAACACCGTGCTGGGCCGGGTCGGCTTCGAGCCGGTCGCCTGGGAATCCTCCAAGTGGCCCGCTCAGATCGCGATTTCGGTGATCGTGACGTGGCGCTGGACCGGCTACAACGCACTCATCTACCTGGCCGCGATGCAGGCCGTACCGCAGGACCTGTACGAGGCCGCGGCACTGGACGGGGCTTCGCGCTGGCGCCAGTTCCTCAGCGTGACCGTTCCCTCGATCCGGCCGACGATCCTGTTCACCGTCATCGTCTCGACCATCGGGGCCACCCAGCTCTTCGGCGAGCCGATGCTCTTCGGCGGCAGCGTCGGCATCAGCGGGGGCAGCGGCAACCAGTTCCAGACGCTGAGCCTGCTCATGTACGAGAAGGGCTGGGTGACCGGCGCGCTGGGGCAGGCGTCCGCCATCGCCTGGGTCATGCTCCTGCTCCTCCTGCTCATCGGCGGCTTCCAGGCTCTGGTCTCCCGCTCGAACCACAGCCGTGGCGGTGGCGGTGGCCGTGGCGGTGGCGGTGGCCGCGGCCGCGCCGGCCGCATGCGCACGAAGGCGGGGAGCTGAACCCATGAGCCGCACGCTCGACACGACCGCTGCCCGGGCGCCGCGCCCCAGGCGCCTCCGCCCATCGGCCGGCCGCCAGCACCACGCCGGCCCGCTGACCTACGTCCTTCTCGGCCTCGCCGCCCTGGCCTCCCTCTTCCCCCTGTACTGGAACCTGGTCGCCGCCTCCCATTCGGGCGAGCGCGTCGTCAAGGCTCCGGCCCCGCTCCTGCCGGGCCCCCGGCTGTTCGACAACCTCTCCTTCGCCTGGAACCAGGTCGACATGGGCAACGCGCTGGTCAACACGACGATCGTGGCGGGGCTCGTGGCCCTGTCCACCGTCCTGTTCTCCACCCTGGCCGGCTTCGCGTTCGCCAAACTGGCCTTCAGGGGCAAGGGCGCGCTGCTGGCGCTCGTGGTGGCCACCATGACGATCCCGCCGCAGCTCAGTGTGATCCCGCTCTACCAGATCATCACCGACCTCGGCTGGGTCGATCAGCTCCAGTCGGTCGTACTGCCTTCGCTGGTCGCCGCATTCGGCGTGTTCTTCATGCGCCAGTACCTCATCGAGGCCCTGCCCGTGGAGCTGGTGGAGGCTGCGCGGATGGACGGCGCGCACAGCATGCGCATCATCTGGCACGTGGTCTTCCCGGTGGCACGACCCGCGATGGCGGTCCTCGGGATGCTCGTCTTCGTGCAGGCGTGGAACGACTTCTTCTGGCCGTTCATCGCACTGACCCCCGACGGGAACCCCACCCTCCAGGTCGCCCTGGCCGGCCTCGGCGCGGGTAACCACACGGTCGATCAGGCCGTCGTGCTGACCGGGGCACTCATATCCACCCTGCCGCTGCTGCTGGTCTTCGCCGTCCTCGGCAAGCACATCGTGGGCGGCATCACCGCCGGCGCCGTCAAGAACTGACGCCGACGGCACCCGTCGAGGACGGCCCACGGCCGACCCCCGGTCTGTTCGCACACCCTGCCGTCCGCCACCGCGTCATCCGGCACGGCCTCACGGCCTCACGGCCTCACCCTCATCCGAAACTGCGTTGGGAGCGCTCTCCTATGTCCGCGTCCGAGAACCGGCCGCTCACGGCCACCCGCACGTTCCCGCCCGACTTCCTGTGGGGCACGGCCACCGCCGCCTACCAGATCGAGGGCGCCGCCCGGGAGGGCGGCCGGACCCCGTCCATCTGGGACACCTTCTCCCACACCCCCGGCAAGGTCTTCGCGGGCCATACCGGTGACGTGGCCGTGGACCACTACCACCGGTTCCCCGAGGACGTCCGGCTCATGTCGGAACTCGGCCTGGGCGCCTACCGGTTCTCCGTTTCCTGGTCCCGCGTTCAGCCCACCGGCCGCGGCCCCGCCGTACAGCAGGGCCTGGACTTCTACCGCCGGCTCGTCGACGAACTGCTCGCCGCCGGCGTCTCACCCGCCCTCACCCTCTACCACTGGGACCTCCCCCAGGACCTGGAGGACGCGGGCGGCTGGCCCGAGCGCGCGACCGCAGGGCGGTTCGCCGAGTACGCGGGCCTGGTGGCCGACGCCCTCGGAGACCGGGTGAAGCACTGGATCACCCTCAACGAGCCCTGGTGCAGCGCGTTCCTCGGCTACGCCTCCGGCGTCCACGCCCCCGGCCGTACGAACCCGGTCGCCGCCCTGCGAGCCGCCCATCACCTCAACCTCGGTCACGGCCTCGCCGTCCAGGCCCTGCGGGCGGCGCTGCCCGCGGACCGTCAGGTCACGGTCTCCCTCAACCTCCACGAGGTACGCCCGTTGACGTCCTCGGCAGACGATCGGGAGGCGGCCCGGCGCATCGACGCCGTCGGCAACCGGATCTGGCTCGGACCGATGCTGGAGGGCGCCTACCCCGAGGACCTGTTCGCGGACACCGCGCACCTGACCGACTGGTCCTTCGTCCGGGACGGGGATGCCGCCACGGCGCACCAGCCCTTGGACCTGCTGGCCGTCAACTACTACACCCCGACGGTCGTCGCGCACGCGGCGGAGGGCGACGCGGTGCCGCAGGACGACGGGCACGGCATCAGCGAGCACTCGCCGTGGCCCGGAGCGGAGGGCGTGGCCTTCTACCGCGCGCCGGGTGAACGTACGTCGATGAACTGGCCGGTAGACGCCGACGCCCTGTACGACCTGCTGACCCGGACCGCCGCCCGGTACCCCGGGCTTCCGCTCGTGGTCAGCGAGAACGGAGCGGCGTACGAGGACGAGATCGGCCCCGACGGCACGGTCCACGACCCGGAGCGCGCCGCATACGTCCACGCCCACCTCGATGCGGTGCACCGGGCGATCACGGACGGGGCGGACGTGCGCGGCTACTTCCTCTGGTCGCTCCTCGACAACTTCGAGTGGTCCTACGGCTATGCCAAGCGGTTCGGTGCCATCCACGTCGACTACGACACCCTGGAGCGCACACCCAAATCGAGTGCGCACTGGTACTCCCGCGTGGCCCGGACGGGAGAGCTGCGCGCTCCCGGCGAGGCGTAGCGGGCGGTGCCGGTTCGGCTCCGGCCCGGCCGGCTGCCGGGACGGAGCGGGGCGTACGAGTCCGGTTCAGCAGGTGCTTGCGCGCCGGCGCCGTCGGAGGACGGCGGCTCCGCCCACGAGGGCGAGTGCCGCACTGGAACCGCCGGCAAGGAGCAGTGTGGAGGGCGAGGCGTCCTCCGCCTTGTTCACTGGGCCGTAGCCGCTGGAGTAGCCGTTGGTGGCGTACTCCGAGCCGGGCAGCTTGTCTGCGTAGCGGGCCTTGACCAGTTTCTGGTAGTCGCCGAGCGAGACGGAGGCCTGGCCGCCGAGTCCTTGCCTGGCCTGGTCGTTGAGGGGCTCGACGGTGGTGAGCTTGAGCTGGTACCAGCCGCGGATCTGCGGCTCGGTGAAGACCAGCGTGCCCAGGGTGGCCTTGCTTGCGTACACGGCGTCGCTGTCGCCGTCGCGGATGCCTGCCAGGTGCCAGCCGCCGCCTTCGGTGGGGGCGAGCATGACGGTTGCGGTGCGGCCGTTGACGGTGGCGCTGAGCGAGGAGACCAGCTGCGTCAGCTTGACGGCCTCGGTGGGCAGTGGCTTGGCGGTGCCCGCGACGAACCCTGGGGTGATCTCGTTCCGCGCCAGCGGGTCCTTGATCGTGAAGACCGGGAGGTCCTGGCAGGGCTCGGCCATGTCGGGGATCGTCTGCACCGGCTCGCCGGCGCTGCCGGTGGGCACCGGAGTGCGCAGGAATCGGCAGACGGCATTGCGGACGTGGGTGGACTTCACCGCGTCGAGGGCAGCCTGGTAGTCGGGGATGTCGGCGGGGAGGGGGTCCTTGGCCGGGGCCGCATGGGCCGGACCGACGACGGACAGCAGAGCGGATGCACTCAGTGCGATGACGGTGGACAGGCGGGAGAAGCGAGAGCCCGTCCGCTTGCCGGACATTTCGGTGTCGCGCATGTCGCCTGCCTTAGCGGGAGATGCCGATGCGGGAGTGGGTCCACTTGGACGAGCTGTTGCTCACGTAGTCGTTGTAGTTCCACCACGTGTACGTGGTGGTGTCCGGCCACGGGTCGGCCACCGCGATCGTGCTGTTCGCCGTGTCGAAGCCGTAGACCACGTTCATGTGGCCGCCTCCGGAGGTCCACCCGATGCGGGCACCGATCGGCCGAGCCGCCTTGACGTCGGTGTACACCTGGTTGAACGTGGCCGCGGTGCTCAGGCCAGAGCCGGTATGGGACATGCCGAGGCTGCTCCAGCCCCTGGCCATGTCGTCGAGCGTGGCGGGCTGGTTGTTGCAGCCGTAGTAGGGCTGGGCCCTGTTGCAGAAATCCGTCTGCGTGGAGCCTAAGCCCTGGAACTTGGCGATGGTCAGCCCGGAGGCGACCCAGCACCACTGGGTCTTCTCCTGCTTCAGCATGCTGATGGTGTCCTGACCCGCCTCCGCGTGAGCCGTGCCTCCCGCGGTCGCGAGCGACCCCAATGCGGCCAGCACGACGGCCGACGCAGCGGCTCGATACCTGATTTTGCCCATGTTCCTGCCTTCCCCTCATGGGTGCGACGAGATGAGCGAGGCAATCTGGCACGAATATGACAGCGCAGCATGTCGAAGGCATAGGGGATCTCCATCGATCCACCCCAGACTGATTAATCGTCATGTAATCGGATATGTCAAAGTTGGTTTGTTTGGGGCGAGTGTCATCTCGTGGTGCAAGGTTCCGAGCGCGCACCGCCCCTCACGGGCTCCCCGCTGAACGAGAACGTCGCCGCCCGGGCACTCCAGATCGCGGAGACCTCCGCCACGGACCGGTAGCGGCACGCGCCGGCTCCCGGCCCCCGGCCTCAGCCGGGGACCGGGAGCCGGGAGCCGAGCCGGTGGGACCGTCAGCAGTGGCCGACACCGGTCTGGCCGGCCACCAGCGACGAGTGGACGTAGCCGGTCCCCACGTAGCTGGAGACGCGGAACCAGCGGTTCGAGGCGTAGTTCGAGCTCGGCGGGTAGACCCACTGGGTGTCGGTCCAGCACAGCATCGTGACGCCGGTCCCGTTGGACAGGTAACCGAGCGAACCGCACCCGGTGTTGGCGCAGGTGCGTTCGTTCGCCCCGCCGCTGTTGGACGAGATGTAACTGCCGGCCGCGTCGGCGCCGCCGGCGCCGGCGAGCAGACCGGTCAGGGCGACGGCGGCCGCGGCGGCGGCCAGTCCGGCTCGGGACCGCAGGGTGGTGGAGGTCATGCGCATCGTCGTTCTCCTCGGGAGACTCGCGGTGGTGTGCGGCGCCCCGGCCGATCCGGCGGCGCTCCACCAGAGAGCCATCCCGACGGCGGCCGGGGGAAGGAACCAAGCGCAGGTCGACCAGGCCCGTACGGCGGTCCGTACAACTCCGTACAGCCCGGCCGCCGGCCCGTTCACCGGCACGGCGGCGCGTACGGCAGTCCGGGGACGAGCTGGGCCCACTCCTGAGCGGTGATGACCGAACCCGCGCGCTCGCACAGCCTTCGGGCGATCTCCTCCTCGTCGCGGGACCAGATCAGGGCGACCGGGCCGGCGCCGCCGGCCGCGAGGGAGCGCCCGTCCGGGCTGTACGCGACGGCGTAGGCCTTCCCGCCGAGGCCGCTCAGTACGGTGCGGGGCCGCGTCCGCCTCGGATCGGCGGTGTCCCAGAGCCACACGGTGCCGTCCGTACTGGCGGCGGCGAGGGTGCCGCCCTCGGGGGCGAACGCAAGGGCGTACACGTAGCTGCTCGGCCCCGTCAGCGTCGGCCCGGCGGTGCGCGGGTGGCCCCCGCTCACGTCCCACAGCCACACGTCCCGGTCGGCGGTACCGGCCGCCAGGATCCGGCTGTCGGGGCTGAACGCGACGGACATGACGTAGCTGCCCGGTCCCCGCAGCGTCGATTCCAGCACCGGCCGGCCGCCACCCTGTGGGAGCCGCCACAGCAGCACCTGCTTGTCGACCGTGCCGGCGGCGAGCCACCGTCCGTCCGGACTGAACGCCACCGAATAGACGTAGTTCGTCGGCTCGGACAGTTCCGCCGAGAGCTGCGGGTGCCCCGGGTCCACCGTGTTCCACACGCGTACGGTCCGCCCCTCGCTTCCCACGGCCAGGATCCGGCCCGTCCCGTCGAAGGCGGCGGACTGGATGGTTCCGGTGCCGCCGGTCAGGGTTTCTCCGTAGGGCGCGGCCCGGTCGGGGCGGGAGAGGTCCCACAGCCACAGCTTGCCCTCCCGGCCGCCCACGGCGAGGGTGCGGCCGTCGGGGCTGAAGGAGACCGTCGCGGAGTACCCCGTGGGATTGGTCAGGGGCTGCCCGACCGGGCGCGGGGCCCAGGGGTCGGAGACGTCCCACAGCTGTACGTCGCGCCCCGCGACGGCGAGCAGCTTCCCGTCCGGCGCGTAGCCGATCGCGTTGACCGTCCCCTGGAAGCCGCGGAGCGGGCGGGGAGGCAGCTGCCACAGGCGCACGGTCCCGTCGGCGGCGGCCGTCACCATCTGCCGGCCGCCGGGATGGAAGGAGATCGAGGTGACCGGGCCCGGGTGCGGGAACACGCCGGCGAGGACGCGCGTCCGGGCGTCGTACAGGCGCACCTGGTTGTCCGCGCTGCCCGTCGCCAGCCACTGCCCGTCAGGGCTGCAGGCTACGGCGTTGACGTAGCTGGCGGGACCGTCGGGGGCGGCCGGTGCCCCGCCGATCACGGCGGGCGGGGCAGGGGCGGAGCCGGGGGCGGGGGCGGAGCCGGGGGCGGGTACGTCCCACACCCGCGTGGACCGGTCCTGGCTCCCGGCCACGAGCCGTGCGCCGTCGGCCGTGAAGGCCAGCCCGAACACCGGTCCGGCCGCTCCGGTCAGCGGCTGACCGTACGCGAGCGGGTGCCCGGGATCGGCGAGGTCCCACAGGCGTACGGAGCCGTCCGCGCCCCCTGCGGCCAGCAGGGCCGCGCCGGGGCCGGGGCCGGAGCGGAACGCGACCGTGTGCACCGCCCCGCTGAAGCCGGTGAGGCGCGTCCCGGTGGCGGAGCTGCTCTCGGGACTGCTGGCCGCGTTGCTCGCGGAGCCGCTCGCGGAGCCGACTCCGGCGCCCGCCGACGGGGCCGCCACCTCCGGGTCCGGCCACAGGTACACCCCGCCGTCGGCGCCCGCCGCGGCCAGCGTCTTGCCGTCCGGCGCGAAGGCCACCCCGTACACGGCCGAATCAGGCCCCTTGAACGACCGGGCCCCGGCCGCCGCCGGGTCGGGGGCCAACGGCTCCCACACCCGTACGGTCCCGTCCCCGGACCCGGCGGCAAGCCGCCGGCCGTCCGGACTGAAGGCGAGCGCGTACACCGTGTCGGCGAACGTGACCGGCGCCGCCCCCAGGGGGCGCGGCCGCTGCGGATCGCGCAGGTCCCACAGCGCTACCTGGTGGTCCAGTCCGCCCGCGGCCAGGGTGTGTCCGTCCGGGCTGAGGGCCACCGCCTGTACGACGCCGCGGAACGCGAGTATCCGGGTCACGGCGGGCAGCGCCGAGGCGTCCATCAGCGCCTCCCGGGCCTCGGCCGTGGGTGCCGTCCGGTACGCCACCAGAGCGAGTTGCGCGGAGAGGGCGAGGTCGCTGCCCCGCAGCCGTTCGGCGCGCGCCGCCACCAGCCGGGACAGCGCGACGGCCTGTTGTCTCTGCGCGTCACGGCGCTGGACCACGGCGACACCGGTGAGCAGGCCGGAAAGGACGACCAACAGCGAGAGAAGGACCAGGAGCCGGCGCAGCCGGCGGGCGCCGCGCCGCTCGCGCCGGACCCGGCCGTCCTCCGCCAGCCGGCTCGCGTCGAGGAACTCGCTCTCCCGTGCGTCGAGTTCCGGGGCGCGGCCGCTGTCCCGGACCCAGCCGGAGGTCACTGCCAGGCGGGTGCCCCGGTAGAGCAGCGAGGGGTCGCGGCCGTCCGCGAGCCACCGGTCGGCGTCACGCGTCAGGTCCTGCCGGACGATCTGTCCGGCCCGGTCGGCGTCGATCCAGCCGCGCAGCCTCGGCCAAGCGGTGAGCAGCGCCTCGTGGGTGATCCTGGCGCCGTCGCCGTCGAGCGTGACCAGGCGGCGGTCGACGAAGCGCTCCAGGACCGCGTACACGTCTCCGGCCCGGTCGGGGTGCACCATGGGCGGGGGCAGCGGCAGCAGCCTGCGCGCGTCGGGCACCCCGTCGCCCACCGCGACCATCCGCAGGAACAGCTGCCGCGCGCGTGCGCACTCGGCCTCCGACAGTCCCGCGTACACCTCCTCCGCCGTCTCGGAGACGGCCGCGGACATCCCGCCGCCCGCGCGGTAATCGGCGATGGTCAGGGCAGTGCCGCGGCCGCGTTCCCAGGTCGACAGCAGCGCGTGCGACAGGAGGGGCAGGGCCCCGGGGCCGGAGTCCCGCAAGTCGGCGAGAAGTACGTCGATGAACCCCTCGTCCAGGACGAGCCGGGCCTTGGCGGCTGGGCCGCCGACCACGGCGCGGATCTCGTCGTCGCTGAGCGCGCCCACGACGGTCTGGCCCTTCTGCAGGGCTGCCGCAAGGGAAGGCTGGTCGAGGGCCTGGCCGTAGAAGTCGGCGCGCAGGCAGCCCGTGACGCGCACGTCGGGGGCGGGGAGGGCCGCGAGGCACCGCAGGAACCCCTCCCGTGCGGCGGGGTCGGGGCACGCGGTGAACACCTCCTCCAGCTGGTCGACCGCCACGACGATGCGTACGCCTTCGCGCCGGGCCACCGCCGCGACGCGTGCGGCGAGTTCGAGGGGATCGCCCACCAGGTCCGCCCACTCCACGGCCGGTGCGTCACCCGCGGCCAGTGCGTCACCCACGGCCAGCGCGTCCTCCGCGGACAGGGCGGACGCCAGGGCGCGCATCGGGTCGCGGCCGGGGGTGAGCAGGAGCGGTGTGCAACCGTGCTCACCGCGGAGGACGGGCAGCACGCCTGCCCGCAGGAGCGAGGACTTCCCGGAACCGGAGGCTCCGACGAGCAGTTGGGGTACGTCGGCGCCCTCTTCGGCGAGGATCCGGTCCACGATGACCGCCCGCAGGTCGTCCCGGCCGAAGAACCAGTCGGCGTGGCGTTCCTCGAAGCCCGCCAGCCCCCGGTAGGGCGACGCTCCTCCCGCGACGCGCAGCACCCCGGACCGCCGCAGCTCGGCGAGCCGTTCCAGCCAGCGCTCAATTTCGGCCGCGTCGGTCACCCCGCAGACGTGCAGCACCTGGCGGAACAGGGGCAGGGAACCCAACGACGGCAGGTTCTGACCGGCGAACCAGCCGCCGATGGTGCTGTGCGCGCCCGGTGCGCCGACGCGGGAGGCGACCGCGCGGACGGTCAGGTCGGCCTTCTCCCGCAGACGCGTCAACTCGATCGCGAACTCCCCGCGGGATAAGGGTGGTTGGGTGTGGAACGGGGTGGGGTCCATGGGGCCTCCGGGGTCCGGTTCCGCTAGGGCGGTGATGCGGTGAACCACCCTTCCCGCGCCCATCCGGCCGCGTGGCCGGAACGCCTCGATCTGGCCCTTTCGACGCAGCCCCACCAGCTCTTTCCAGCCACTCACTACCGCCTCCGAGCCCCCACGCGCCCCGCCGCCCCCGGCTCCCTCGCACCGGTCGTCGTACCGGTCCTCCAGCCGCTCCGTGCGGTCACGCAACCGTGCGCGGGCCCCGGGGCCGACCTCCGCGAGTCCCCGGACCGGCACGCTGTCACGCGTCCCGGCCACCACGTCCCGCCCTCTGCCGAAGGCCGGTCCTCCGTTCCGGGACCGGTGCCGACGGGTGCAGGGTTTCGGCATCGGCTCGGTCGACGAACGTCCCGGACCGTCACGGTAGGGCAGCATGAACGGATGGACGCTATCTCCCCCCTGGTGGCATCGCTGGCACTCGAACCGCACCCCGAGGGCGGCTGGTTCCGGCGCACCTGGCAGACCGGCCCACAAGCCGCCCGCGGCAGCCGCGACGGAAGCCGATCGTGTGCGACCGGCATCTACTACCTCCTGCACCCCGGCGAAGTCTCCCGCTGGCACCGCGTACGCTCCGACGAGATGTGGCTTTGGCACCGCGGCGGAGCCCTCACCCTCCGGCTCGGGGGCAACGCCACCGCACCCGCGGAGGCGGACACCGCGGTGCTGGGTCCCGATGTGGAGAACGGGCAGCAGCCACAGTTCCTGGTACCGGCCGGAGTCTGGCAGACGGCCGCCCCGGCAGGAGACGAGGCCGTCCTGGTGACTTGCGTCGTCGCCCCCGGATTCGACTACGCCGACTTCGAGATGCTCTGACCCGAGCGCAACGCGTCCGCGCATCGACGGCATCGCTGTCGCGCCACGCTACCGTCGAGGTCCGGCCTGGGCCCCGCGAGCGCGGCCCGCATCTCGTTCCCGAGCGCAGTCACCGCGGCCGCGGCCGTTCTCCCCGACCGGCTGCGCTTGCGCCGCACCGGCACCCTTCCCCCCGGGTGCCGCGTGCGGGCCGGTGCCTCCGCACACCGGCACCCGGTCGCCACCAGCTCCAGCGGCGCCGTGGGGCCCGGACACGCCCGACGGAACATGAGCGCAGCAGTACGGGCAGGGCGCCCGTATCGCTCTCCAGCGCCGGCAACCGATCGTCCGCGCCCACACCCGGCTCTGGCTCGCCCGTCCGGAAGCCGGAGGGCAACTCAGGAGAGCAGGGGCAGCAGTCCGGAGATGTCGGCGCGTTCCCCGCTCGTGCTCACTCGGGACGCGTCGAGGGCCTCGCCCCAGCCGGTGCGTCCCGTCGCCAGCCGGATCCAGGTGACCGGGTCGGTTTCGACCACGTGGGGCGGGGTGTCCCGGGTGTGCCGGGGGTCCTCCACGCACTGCACCACCGCGTACGGCGGGATCCGCACCTCGACCGAGCCGCCCGGGGCCTTCAGCGCGAGGGTGTCCGCGAGGAGCCGTGCGCAGGCGGCCACCGTCGGCCGTTCGAGAGGGATGTCACGGCCCGTCGCGACCATCAGGTCGTCGGTGTGGACGATCAGCTCCACGGCGCGCGTGACGAGGTGGTCATCAAGCCTCATGCCGCCGCAGCGGGTGGCGAGCAGCCGGTCGCCGGTGTTGGCGTCGAGGACGTCCGCGAGTTCTGCGGCCGTCCTGCGGTACAGCTCGCCGAGCGCCTCGGTGGTGCCGCCCGGACCCACGGAGGCTTCGAGGGCGTCCACGGCCTCGCGCGTGGCCCTGTCGAACGCCTCGGCGAATTCGGCGGTGCGCACCGGCCAGTCCAGCAGGGCGAACTCCTGCTCGGGCGGCTCCGGGAGCGCGGCCGATCCGGTCGTCGCGGCGGCGGCCAGCGCGATGTGGACGGCAAGGTCGCGGACGGTCCAGTCGCCGAGACGGGTGGGGGCTTCCAGCTCCACGGGGGTCAGCGTCAGCACCGCCCGACGTACGTGGTCGAGCTGTGCGAGCACCGCGGCGCGTATCTCGGCGTGGTCGTGGCTGCGGGTGCGATTCCTTGCTGGTGACATGGCGTGAGGCTAGCCCAACGCGAGGAGGCGGCGGCCACGCCCGGTACGTGCCCGGCAGCCAAGGCGGGGCCGATACCGCAACCGCCTCCCGGCCGGGCGCAGTTCGCGCACGACCCGCTGGGGCGCGTCCGTTCGGGCGCGGTCCGCCTGCCCGCCGGGATGTCCCGGTACTCGCCGCGCCGGTGGCCGGCAGCTCCGCCGGTGACTTCTCTGAACTCTGGTGCCTGCACGGCGTCAGCTGCGCATAGGCGGTCGTGCCGCTTCGCACCCTGCGTCATCAGGGGGCGCGGCGCACTCAGGAAGTACGGGGCCGGGCCCGTTGGGTTGGCTCGCTGTCAGAGGGTGGCGGCAAGATCGTCGTTATGAATCGCACACGTACCACTCCGCCGCGACCCGTCGACATCGCCTCGGTCTTTCCCGTGCTGGCCCCGCTGGCCCGCCCAGCGGTCCGGTTGCACCCGCGTCCCGGCTCTCCCACCGTGCACGACAGCTCGATCGGCGGGCCGCTGCTGTGGCCTGCGCAGGAACCCTGGCGGTACTGCCGCATCGAGCATGACGGCCTCCACCCCCTGGTGCCCGTGGCCCAGTTGTACGCGCGGGACATACCCCTGCTGCGGCCGCCCGGGCGGACCGACCTGTTGCAGGTCCTGTGGTGCCCTTCGGAGCACGCGCCGGACTCAAGCATTCCGATCGAGTTGTCCTGGCGGACCGCCGCGGACGTCACCGACGTGCTGGCCCCGCCGCCCGAGCCGTTCGACGCGGACGAGGACCTCTACGTGCCCGAGCCCTGCGTGCTCGCGCCGGAGGAGGTCACCGAGTACCCCGATTCCCTGGAACTCCCCGAGGAGGTGAAGCAGCAGATCGCAGACCCCGCGCCCTGGCGGGCGGCGGGCATTCCGGTTGACGATCCCGAACCCCTGGAGCTCTATGACAAGGCGCTGTCCCACGCTCCTGGCTGGAAGGTCGGTGGCTGGGCCCCCTGGGGACTGACCGACCCCGTGCCGCGGTTCTGCGTGGCCTGCGGTACGGCGATGACGCCGCTGCTGACCGTCTCCTCGTCGGAATGGCACCGCAACAGCACGAGCTGGATCCCGAACGAGGACCGGGTCACCGGTGCATCCGACGACAGCTGGTCCAATCCTCCTGACATCACGGTGCTGGACGCCAACCACCTCCAGCTGTACGCCTGCCCGGCGAGTGGAGGTCATCCGCACACCGTCCTGGTCCAGTGAGGGGCTGCGGAAGTCCCGGAACCGGGTGACGGAAGTCTGCACTCCTGCGCCCGGCCGGGGCGCCGGGTACGTCGCCGCAGTGGGAGAAGCACTCCCCCGCCGTGCAGATTGACCGCGATGAGGATCGCATCCTCGATGAGTACGGCGTGGCGGGGGGCGCAGGCCGCCGCGCCGTCCGAGTCGGGGGTGGTGTGGGACAAGCGCTGCTGTCGGAGTTCGGGAGAGGGGGCGGGGACAGGAGCCGCAGCGGCAGGCCCTCGGGGGGGCGCCGCAGGTTGAACCGTGGTGCTGTCCGCCGTGTCGTGGGGCGGCCGGCGAGGGTGAGACGGCTGCGCGGAAGGTCCCTGCGGTACGCGAAGGCGGCCAGCAACGTGACGTCCGTCAACCCGGTATGGCGGAAGATCCCCGCGGGCGCGGAGTCGATGCTGTGACCGGATCAGGCCCGGCGGCCTGCGGCCGGCATCCTGGCCGCTCGTCGGAACACGGACCCCGGACCAGCAGCGCGCCGGCCCTCGGCGGGGGGGCGGTGGCGTGATCACCGGCAGGTGATCGACGCGATCGCGTTCGAGTACGGCACCGGGACACCGTGGATGGACCTGCCCGAGCACTTCGGCTCGTGGAAGGGCGCCCACAACCGCCTGCGGAAGAGGGCCGCCGACGGCACCTGGGAGCGCGTCTTCACCGCTCTGCTCACCCAGGCCGACGCCGAGGGCGACCTCGCGTGGGTCGTCGCGGTCGATCCCACGATCGTCCGTGCCCACCAGCACGCCGCCGGGGCCCGTCAAAAGGGGCCCCGGCCGGCGAGCCGGCCATCCATGCCCTCGGACACTCCCGGGCGGACTGACCGCGAAGACCCACCTCGCCGCGGACGGCCGCTGCCGCCCGCTCGCGTTCCCATCAATTCCGGCCAAGCCGGTGAGGCACCGCCTTCACCCGTGTCATGGCCCGATTACGAGTACCCGGCGGATCGGCCGTCCCAGGATCACGCCCGAGATGTCCTGACCGACAAGGCCTACTCGTCCCATTCACTGGGTGCCGGCTCGTCTGCGATCGATGTGCCGGCGCGGTCGCCGGCGCCCGGCAGGTCCTGGGCGAGCCGGCCTGCGAGTGCGCTCACCGGGCATCGACCGGGTGAGGACGCAGAGTGTGAGCAGAGCGAGCGCCGGCAGCACGGCGACGATGATTCCCATCGGCAAGGCGTCGGTGGCGCCACCCGCGCCGGCCAGCGGAGCAAGTGCCCCGCCGAACATGAACTGGCTGAAGCCGAGCAGGGCGGCGGCCGACCCGGCGTGTCCGCCGTGGTCGGCCAGGGCCTGGGCCGCGGCGTTCGGCATGACGAGGCCCACGCTGGAGACCAGGACGAACAGGCCGATCAGGAGCGCGGGCAGGGGTGCCCGTGCCAGCACCGCGCCCAGGACCGTGGTGCCACCGGCTGTCGCGCCCAGCAGACCGGCGAGCAGCAGCACGCGGGCGCCGGCCCGGGCCACCAGCCGGCCGCTGATCTGTGCGGCCGCGATGAGTCCGGCGGCGTTGACGGCGAACACGGCGCTGTACTGCTGCGGTGACAGGCCGTGGATTTCCTGCAGGACGAACGGCGAGCCGGAAATGTAGGCGAACATCGCCGCGAAGACCAGACCGTTGGCCAGGACGTACCCGGTGAAGACCCGGTCGCTGAGCAGCTGCCCGACGACAGCCGGCAGCGGCTGGCGCGACGCGGAGGACCGGGTCTCCGGCAGTCCTGCGGCGGAGGCCGCCAGCATCACGGCGCCGAGTACGGCCAGGCCCACGAAGATCCCCGGCCAGGCCGTGACGCGCAGTAGCTGGCCGCCGAGGACCGGCGCGAACACCGGCGCCAGACCGGTGATCAAGGTCAGTGCGGAGAAGAGACGTGCGGTGCGGGTTCCGGAGGTGCGGTCGCGGACCATGGCGTTGGCGATGACGATGCCGAACGCCCCGCCGATGCCCTGGACCAGGCGTAGGCCGACGAAGGTCCGGACGTCGGGCGCCACCGCGCAGAGCGCGCTGGCTATCGTGTAGAGGGCGAGGCCCGCCAGCAACGGACGCCGCCGGCCGTAGGTGTCGCTCAGCGGCCCGGCGATCAGCTGCCCGATGGCCAGCCCGGCCAGGCAGGCGGTGATGGTGAGCTGGGTGGCCGCGGCGCTGGCGCGCAGGTCGCCTGCGAGGTCCGGCAGTCCGGGCAGGTAGCCGTCGATGGACAGGGGTCCCAGGGCCACGAGCGCTGCGAGCAGGACGATGAATCGGGTTTGCCGGCCGGCGGCGTCGTTGCTCATGGCTCAGTACGCCACGGTGATGCGGCGGCGGATCGCGGTGCCGCTCTCGATCGTGTCGGCCAAAGCGATCGCGTAGTCGGCGTACGAGATGCGGCTGTTGCCGTCGTCGTCGGTGAGCAGGGTGTCCCCGGCGCTGCGATAGGCCCCGGTCCGCTCGCCCGCTCCGATGACTGCGGCGGGCGACACGTACGTCCAGTCGAGGTCGTGCACGCCGCGGTAGAGGTCGAGCGCTTCGGACTGGGCCTCGGCGTTGGCCTTCCACAGTGCGGGGAAGTCCGGGTCGTCCATGACCCGGGCGCCGGTCGGCGTGCGTAGGCTACCGGCACCGCCGATGGTGACCAGGCGGGTGACACCGGCTCGGCGGAGTCCGTCGATCAGCGCACGGGCGGCACCGACGATCGTGGCGCGGTCGTCCTCCTGGCCGATCCGGGGGCCGACGGCCGACAGTACGGCGTCGTGGGAGGCGGCGAGGCCGGCGACCGCGGCGGCGTCTGTGACGTCACCGGTGGTCACGCTCAGGGCCTTGTGCCCCAGTCCGTCGATGTGACCGGCTCGGGTGACCGCGGTGACGGTGTGGCCGCGACGCAGTAGTTCCTCGGTGGTGGGCCGGCCGATGTTGCCGCTGGCACCGAACAGGACGATCTTCATGTGTTGCTCCTTGTTTCTGCTGGTCAGAGGACGTGCTGGCCGTCGGCGATGATGGCCGCGGTGATGCCGCGCTCATCGGCGGCGTGCTGGAAGCGCTGCTCGATGTCGGGTTGTTCGGTGTAGAACGGCGGGTTGTGGAACAGGCCGTAGTGCATGGCGCAGACGGTGCCGGCGCCGAGTGCGACGGCGGCCTCGACGCCCTGCTCGGGGGTCATGGTCGCCGGGACGTTGGCCGCGTAGCCCTCGAAGTGGGCGATGACGCCGTTGACCGGGACGAACGCGACGTCGAACGGGCCGTGGTCGCGGGCGATCTGCCACCAGCTGCCGTGCCACTGGGTGTCGCCGCAGTGGATGACCCGCCGGCCGGCGCCTTCGACGACCCAGGCGACCTGGTCACAGTCGTTGCCGCGCCAGTCCAGCGAGGTCACCGGGGTGACGGTCAGCTCTCCGATGCGGCGTGACCGGCCCAGGTCCTGGGCGACGGGGGTGATGCCCACCTCGTGCAGCGCCGCCGCGCTCGGGGTGTGGCAGCCGATCGTGCCGGTGGCCGCGATCCGGGCGATCAGGTCGTGGTCGTAGTGGTCGGGGTGCAGGTGGGTGATGAGGGCGTGGGTGCCGGGCGGGGTGTCGACCGGGTCGACCGGCCGGTGCGGCGGCCCCATCACCGGCGCCAGCGGAGCGACGTTTTCGAGCGGGTCGATCAGCAGGCGGGTGTCGCCGAGACGGATCTCGACGCCGGCCCAGGCCAGCCGACGTACGGAAAGGGTGGGAGTCATGGGCAGCGACGCTAGACCGACTTTGTTGAGAAAGTCAACAAGAGAGTTTTGAATCTCAACACCACGATGTAGAGTGGTGGCATGCGCACCTACGGGCAGTACTGCGGCATCGCGAAAGCACTGGACACCGTCGGCGACCGATGGACCCTGCTGATCGTCCGTGAACTGCTCGCCCTGGGTCCTTGCCGGCACACCGACCTGCGCAACGGGCTGCCCGGGATCGCCAGCAACCTGCTGGTCGACCGGCTCCGCGAACTTGAGGAAGCCGGCCTGATCCGCCGCGAGGCCGCCCCGCCGCCGGTGGCCACCGCCCTGTTCTCCCTGACCGAGCGTGGCCGCGAGCTGGAGCCGGTGCTGCAGGAGCTGAGCCGGTGGGGCGTGCCGCTGTTGCGTGAGCCGGGCGGCAACGACACCTTCCGCACCCACTGGCTGGACGTGCCCGCCCGGGCACTGACCGACCACCGCCCCGACCAGCCGGCAATCGCCCTGCAACTGCACGCCGACGGCAACGAAGACCTGGTCATCGAAGTCAAGGACGGCTCGGTGCACACACACGCCGGCCGGGTCGACCACCCCACCGCGTCACTGACCGGACCGCCGCACCTGCTGGCCGCCACCCTGCTCGGCGACCTCGATCTGAGCGCCGCGGTACAGCAAGGCCTGCGGCTCAGCGGCGAACGCGAGGCAGTCATGCGCATCCTGCCCCGCTGATCGACCGGCCGCTCTCGGGCCTGCGATCTGGGGCTCTACCGAGTCTGCGCCGATCCGGAGCCGTTTTTTCTCAAAACCCGTTCTCACGCAAGCGTGTCGCGTCGGGGTGCCGCCCTGTGACCGGCCCGGGCGGCTTGTCCCCAACGGATGCCCTCGCTGCCCTCAACGCGCTCGCCCACGCCAGCCGCCGCCCGATCAACGCCGGCTTCCTCGCCGGATCCCTCGGCTGGGACCTCGACCGCGTCAGCGACACCATCGAACGCGCCTGGGCGTACCCCCACCTCGCCGGCAGATGAACTGGGTCCGTCCCGCCAACCACACCGAGCCGTGGCGGCACCCGCAAGATGCGCACTGCCGGCCGCTCCAGCGCGACGTCCTCAGCAGTCGGGACGCTGCCGTGCTGTTCCAGGGACCCTACGACGGCACCGTCTCCGCCGACCCCGAGGAGCCGACCGCGGCCACCGTCGGGCCTGCTCGATGCCGAGCGCCTGGTCCGCGCCGACGACGGCACCGCCGTCCTTGCCGGCGACCCCCGCCGAGCAGCACCACCGGGTCACCCGCCGCCAACCGCGGCAGCACCCAGACCGCACCACGCCCGGAGTCCGCTCGAACACGCATCGCGCAAGACCCTGATCGGGTGCCAACGATCCTGCTGCACTCGAACGTGTGAGTTCAGACGCGGCCATCCCCAGAGGACTTGCCCAGCAGCCGACATCGGACCTCCGTTCGAGAAATTCCCCCCTCTGCGTCCGTTACGGCACCCGGGCGTGGGGGGTTGTTCGACCAACGCTCGGTTCCACGTCATTCCAGGGAGGATCAGTGCCGACAGCCCACCGCACCCGCTCGACTGCTGCCCGAATCGAACAGGCGGGCCCGGGATACCGGCCTCTGACGAAGGTGGTGCTGCTTGCGCTGCGCCCCGACGGCAGGGTGGCGCTCGTCCGTCGCACCCGCTGCCCCGACCAGGGCCGGCTGACACTGGTGGGCGGACGGCTTCAGCCGGCGGAATGGGTGGCCGAGGCCGCCTGCCGGGAGGCCTCCCAAACCCTGGGAATCCAGGTGGGCGTACAGGACCTCGAACTCAGCGGCCTCCTGCACTACCGCAGCGAGGGCGGCGCCGGCCGACTCTGCGTCGTCTTCGCCACGCAGCGCTGGTGCGGTGAGCCCCGCACGACCCCGGCCCTGGAGTACGGCGAGGTGGTGTGGGTGGACCCGGGCGGCCCTCCGGCCGACTGCCGGCCGCTGACCCACGCCGCCCTCAACCAGTACGTCGGCGGAACTCTGTACGCCGCTGTCGCCATGCCCGGGGCCGGGACGGTGACGCGCGAGGACGGTGCGGCGGGGTCCAGCTCCGGGTACGGGTCCGGGTACGGCCCCCGGCCGGTGGCAGCCGGCCCGGGCCACGGCAGTACGAGCACAGCAGCATTCCGGGACGCGAGGGGGACGAAGTGAGCAGCAAGGTCGGCAAGAACGCCGGGGCGTCGGCGGTGTCGGACTCGGAGCGGCTCCTGTTCGGAGGGGAGTTGGCGTACGACGTCGGCTGGGACCGCCATGAGGGTGTTTGGTTGAAACTCGGCCTGTGGACCATGGCCAGGGCCTTACCCGGGATGATCGGCACCGGGCTGAGCCTCGCCCGGCTTGCGGACGCCCGCGCCCTGCGCATCATGCTCGGCGCCGAGGTCGGGCGCGGCATCACCCAGGCGATCGGGCTGGCCGCGGTCAACAGCGTCCTGGGCCACCTCCTCGCGGGCGGGGTGACCAACGAGCGGCTCGCCCGGGCCGTGCCGGCGCTCGCCCTGGTCGCGGTGGTCGCGCTGCTGGGCTCGCTGCTGCGGTCCGCCTCGACGGCCGCGACCGGTGAGCTGGAGCCGAAGGTCCAGCGGGTCGCCACGGAGCAGTACCTCGCCCTCGTCTACCGGGTGGAGCTCTCGGCGATCGAGGACGACGAGTTCCACCGGCTCCTGGACGCCGCCCGCTACGGCGCGGACTCCGCCCGCCGCATGATCCGCTACTGCACCAACACCCTGAACTCCGGCATCTCCCTCATCGCCGCGGGCGGGGTCCTGACCGTGCTCCACCCGGCGCTGCTGCCCCTGCTGGTCTTGATGACGGTGCCGAGCGCCTGGCGGTCGCTGACCATCTCCAAGCAGCGCTACATCTCCTTCCACACCTTCGTGCAGCACGCCCGGGCCGGGCACCTCCTCGGCCAGCTGCTGACCCAGCGGGAGGCCGCCGCCGAGGTCCGTGTCCACGAGGTCGGCGGCTTCCTCCTGGACCACTTCCGGGAGATGGCCGAGACCAGCGAGCGCGAGCAGACCCGGCTGGCCCGCAACGCCGCCCGGATCGGGCTGATCGCCGACGGAGCCTCCGGCATGGCGACCCTCCTGACGTACGGGGCGCTGGGGCTGTTGCTGTGGAGCGGGCGGATGGACCTCGCGGTCGCCGGGACGGCGGTCCTGGCCATCCGGACCGGATCCTCCAGCCTGGACAGCCTCGTCGTGCAGATGGCCGACCTCCACCAGGAGTCCCTCTTCGTCGCCGATTTCGAGCGGCTGTGTGCGGAGGCCAGGACCCGGGCGATCCCGGACGCCGGCGAGGACCTGCCCGAGCAGGTGCGGGAAGTCCGCTTCGAGAAGGTCTCCTTCACCTACCCCGGCAGCGACGGCGAGACGCCGGAGCCCACCCTGCGGGAGGTGTCGCTGTCCTTCCCCATGGGCAAGGTGATCGCTCTCGTCGGGGCGAACGGATCGGGCAAGTCCACGCTCATCAAACTCCTCGCGGGCCTCTATCTGCCCGACGCCGGCGGCGGCACGATCTGGTGGGACGACGTGGACGCGTCCAAGGCCGACCGCGGGCAGATCTTCGCCCGCATCGCCCTCATGTCCCAGTCGTTCTTCCGGTGGCCCTTCACCGTCCGCGTCAACATCGGCATCGGCCGCCCCACCGGCCCCATCGACGACGACGCCGTGATCGAGGCCGCCGACTTCTCCGGCGCCGACCGGTTCATCTCCCGCCTCCCGCGCGGAATCGGCACCCTCCTGGGGCGCGGCTTCAAGGGCGGGCAGGAGGCCTCGGGCGGGGAATGGCAGATGGTCGGGATCAGCCGCGCCTGGTACAAACGCGCCGGGATCCTGGTGGTAGACGAGCCCACCAGTGCCCTCGACGCGGTCGCCGAGCAGAACGTGTTCGACCAGATCCGCGCCCTCGCCGAGACCGGGCAGACCGTCGTGCTCATCACCCACCGCCTGCACTCCGTACGCCACGCCGACGTCATCCACGTCATGAAGGACGGCCAGGTCGCCGAGTCGGGAACGTTCTCCGAGCTGATGGGGAGCGGCGGCACGGGCGAGTTCCGGGACGCCTACCAGGTGCAGGCCGCCGCGTTCACCGACGCCGTCCCCGGCCCGCGCCCGGCCGCCGCCCCGGAAGCCGTTGCCCAGGAGCCCGCATGACGACCGCGCGCCGGGGCGGCCCGGTCCTGGCCGGAGGGCGTGACCTTCACGATCTCCCCCTCACCGCGCCGGGCCGGCGGGCGAAGCCCCTGGTCCGCACCCGGCCCCTTCGTCCGGCTCGCCTGCGCGGGGGCAGCGGGCACGGCCCAGCGCTCGACCAGACAGATCATCACGGAGCCGGCCGTGCAGGCCCGGATGCAGGCCGTGTCCACCGGTCTGGCCTCCGTGGCACGCCCCGCGGGCGCCGTCCTCGCCGGCGTGCCGGGAACCTGGACCGGTGTACGGCCCGCGCCGGCCGTCGGTGCGGCCCTCCTCGCGGTACCGCTCATCGTCCCGGCCCGCTCGCCCTTGCCCGCTCTGCGCCAGATGCCCAACGCCCCGTACCGGCCCGCCCGGCGGCCGGCGGATTCCACGCACACGCTTGCGACCAACACGGGCAGACGACCCCACCAGACCCCACCCCTCAGGAGCTTGGATGAACCCCGCAACCGTGGAACCTCAGGGAACCGCAGCCCTGCTGGTCAACTCCCGCGGCCAGTACCTGCTTCACCTCCGAGATGCCAACAAGCCGCACATCTGCGACCCGGGCACCTGGTCGATCCCGGGCGGCAACCGGGAGGGGGACGAGTCCTCACGCGCCGCCGTCGCCCGGGAGCTGATGGAGGAGACCGGCCTGGAGGTGCCGTTGGAGCCGTTCACCGTGGTGAACGCCCACGGCCCGGACGGGAGCTCCGGCCAGATCCGCGTGTACCTGGGGCACTGGGACGGCGACGCCGATGCCCTGCCGTGTCCAGAGGGCATCATGTTCCGCTTCTTCGACGCGGAAAGGACCCAGTGGCTGACCATGTGCCCCTGGACGGCCGAAGTCATCGCCCTCCACGAACAGACCGCCGCCGTCGCCCCACCCCACTCCGCGGCGCCGTCGCGGCACCTCGGGGGCTCCCGTGCTCGACTGAACATCCTCGGTGTACACCTCTACCTGGAGCGGGAGGACGGCAGGATCCTTCTCGGTCTGCGCCACCCGGAGTCGGCCTTCGCGCCCCTGACCTGGCATTTCCTGGCAGGTCACTGCGAGCTGGAAGGCGCCCGCGCCTGCCTGGTCCGCGAGGCCGCGGAGGAGGCCGGCCTGACGCTCGCTCCGGAAGATCTTGAGCTGGTGCACACGGTGCACATGCGCGACGGGAACAGCGACCAGCCCCGTCTCGGACTCGTCTTCCGGGCCCGCACCTGGACCGGGATCCCGGAGGTACGGGAGACCGACCGCTGCCTGGAATGGGCGTGGTACGCCCCAGACCAGCTGCCCGAGCCCGTCGTGCCGTACACCCGCACCGCGATCGAGGCGATCGGGAAGGGCCGCCCGTACAGCGAGCTCGGCTGGCCGTAGCCACCCGGTGGAGGGGGCGCGACTTCGCGCAGCGCGCGCCGTGGTCTGGCCGCATGCCGGCTGGGCGCCATCATGCGGCGGGTCTTGCACTCACCGGGGATCACGCAGGGTGATCCGGCGAGGTGAGCGACCGCCCTCCTCCCGCTCGCCGTACGAACGGAGGACACAATCGCCCGCCGCCCCTTCATAGCCTGGCGGGAACACCGCGCGATCTGCCCGCCGCGCCCCGAGTGCCAGGGGCGCGAGGGATGCCGACCGGTCCTGACGGTCCCGGCGCGGAGCGCGGCACGTATGGCGCGGCGCGCCCGGGGCCACAACGCCCGCGTGGCCCCGGCGCTCTGGGGCGCCGGGGCCACACGGGCTCGGGTCAGCTGTGGGTGTTGAAGAAGTGGACGTCCTTGTTGGCCCAGGAGCCGGTTGGCCAGCCGGTTGCGGAGGACCAGCTGCCGACGGAGTCGTTGAAGTGTCCGTTGTCGGCGGTGTTGCCGGTGTTCTTGGCGGTCCAGGTGAACATGCGGGAGGTGCCGGTGCCGTAGCCGTACATGACGCCGATGTCGTCGCGTCCGTCGCCGCTGTAGTCGCCTGCGACCACTTGGGGCATGGAGCCGTACCAGTAGTTTCCGGCGGGTGTGGACCAGGCGGAGTAGGGAGCCTGGAAGGCTCCGGTGGTGGTGCCGAGGCTGATGAAGGTGTTCAGGCTGTCACTGCCGTTGCTGTAGTCGTACCAGGCGGCGATGTCGTCCTTGCCGTCGCCGTTGAAGTCGCCGGCTTGGATGTGGGCCTGGTTCCAGTTGCCCCAGGTGGTGCTGGTCCACGACGTGCCGGCGTAGGCGAAGCCGCCGGTGGGGCTGGTGAGGAAGGTGTGCATTTTGACGGTGTTCATGTCGCCGTAGCCGTAGAGGGCCGCCAGGTCGTCGCGTCCGTCGCCGTTGAAGTCACCGATGGCGAGTTTCGCCTGCTTCAGTTCCCAGTTCCCGGGCGTGGCCGTCCAGGAGGCGAAGGGTTCGTTGAAGCCGCCTTGGGGGTTGGCGGTGAAGGTGAACAGGGTGTCGTGGCCGTCGGTGTAGTCGTACCAGGCGGCCAGGTCGTCGCGGCCGTCGCCGTTGAAGTCCCCGGACTGCAGCGATACCTGACTGAACCACCAGCTGCCTGCCGCCCGGTACCAGGAGGGCACGGGCGCGTTGAAGCCGCCGCTCGCGTTGCCGAGCGCGGTGAACAGCCGCAGGCTGCCGTTGTCGTAGCCGTAGAGGATGGCGACGTCGCCGCGTCCGTCGCCGTTGTAGTCGCCGGTGGCGTACTTCATGTTCGTCGCCCAGGCGCTGCCCGCGGGTGCGACGTAACCCTTGTAGGGGGCCGGGAAGGTGCCGTCGGAGTTGGCTTGGAACGAGTACAGCTCGTAGCTGCCATCGGGGTGGCTGTAGAGGGCGGCCATGTCGCTGCGGCCGTCGCCGTTGTAGTCGTGCCGGACGTGGGTGCCGCTGGACCACAGCGACCCGCCCTTGACGTTGTACACGATCAGGTTGCCGCGGTCCTGCAGCAGGGCGTATCCGCCGGGTGCGTTGGTTTTCGATTCCCAGGCCTTGGTGCTGCCGTCGGCCTTGTAGACCACCAGGTTGCCGTCGGCTTGCATGACGGCCTTGGCGCCGGTGTTGCCTCCGGTGTTGGTGGACCAGACGAAGGTGCCGGGCAGGGAGGAGGCGTTGGTGATGACCAGGTTGCCGTCAGGCTGCATGGTCAGCTTCGCCGAGCGGGAGGTGAAGGTCTGGCCGGAGGTGAGCGTGGTGCCCGAGGGGATGCGCGATCCGCCGGTGATGCCGTCGATGGGGAAGTTGGTTCCGAAGCTGGTGAAGTCTGCGGCGGTCTTCTCGCCGGGCCAGCCGATCATGATGTTGTCGGTCTTGCGGGCCCACAGGTCGGGGATGCCGTCGCCGGTGACGTCACCGCTTGAGCCGATGGCGGGAAAGCCGGCCGCGGTGACACCGCCACCGACCTGCACACGGCTTGCGGTGTTGCCCCAGGTGGTGGGGTCGAGCTTGCCGTCGGAGCCTTGTTTGCCGTAGGTGCGGAAGATGTCGCCCGTGGCGTTGTTGCGCAGCCACAGGTCGGCGATGCCGTCCCCGTTGAGGTCGCCGGGTGCGACAACGGTGAAGAGGTTCCAGTCGTTGCCGCCGACGAGGACCGGGGCGCCGAACTTGTCCAGGGTCTTGCTGGCGCGGTCGCCGTAGTAGGCCCACAGCAGACTGCCCTGCTTGACCAGGATGTCGGGCGTGCCGTCTCCGTTGAGGTCTCCCGGGGCGATGATCTGGTCGGCGTCACGCCAGTGGTCGTCGCCGGTGGCGCATCCGTCGGGATTTTCGTCGTTGCCGGGTCCGGCGACGGGACAGGCGACGACGAGTTGTTGTTGGCCGCCGTCGGTGCCGGTGGTGGTGGCGGTGCCGGATCCGTTGTTGGGGTACACCCACAGTTTTTTGATGTTGTCTGCGGGGTCGTACTGGAGGGTCAGGAGGTCGTTGTAACCGTCCTGGCCCCAGTCGCCGCGGGAGACGGCCTGGGCGCCATCGAAGGACTGACCGCCGTTGGTGGCGGAGGAGAACTGTTTGTTGCCCTGGCCGGCGTAGGTGAGCAGGGTGCCGTTGGAGTCGACGTTCCAGATGTCGTTGTTGCCGTCGCCGTTGAGGTCTCCGGGGATGTCGCGGGCGGTGGAGCGGCCGGCGTAGTAGGTGTAGATGGCGGTGTCGGAGCGGTTGCCGGCCTTGTCGATGCTGAAGGCGTAGACGAAGTGCGGTCCGAAGCCGGGCGGGGTGACCTGCACGGTCGCGGTGGCCCCGGCGGTGACGTTGGTGTAGTTCACCTGGGGGTCGTAGTCGGTGTACCAGCCGTACTGGACGGCGTCGGTGACGCCGTTGGCGGCGAGGGTGAAGTCGGCTCTGGTGCGGGCCTTGCCGGTGCCGGCGGCGGGCCATCCGCTGTCACCGTTGGGGAAGGCGGTGGAGTTGATGACGGGGGGCTTGGCGGGTCGGGTGCGGTCGAGGGAGAACTTGCAGACCTCGGTCCAGGCGGAGTATTCGCCCTGGTTGTCCTTGGCGCGGACCTTCCAGGTGTAGTCGCCGGTGGGGGTGTTCGCCTCGGGCAGGGCCAGGGTGGCGACGCGGCCCTTCAGCGCCGGAACGGACTGGTCCACGACGGCCGCGGCGGTGCCGGTCTTGTACAGCTGGAACTGGGCGGTGAGGTTGCCGGCGTCCGGGTCGTCGATGGTGGCATGCACGGTGACCTGGGTGTTGCCGATCAGGCCGCCGGTGGCGCAGTCGGTCTTGGGATTCGTGCCCAGGCTGTAGGGGGTTTTGGGCGGGTGGTTGTACTTGGTTTCCAGCACGGCGGTCTTGGGGTCGAACTTCTTCCACGCGTAGGTGTCGTTCTCATCGGAGGCGTACATGCCCAGGGTGACGCTGGACCAGTTGTGGGTCGCGGCTTCCTTGACCTTGGTGGTGGCGTCGAACTCCAGGTTGCCTGCCGGGCAGGCGCTGTCGCTGCCGTTGCTGTCGCGCCAGCCCTTGGCGTCGTTGACGGTGGAGAGCTTGGCGATCTTGGCGGGCTGGTTGTTCCACGTGGTCTTCTTCGAGATGGGGCCGGTCTGCCACAGCTCGACGGGGCGGCTGCCACAGGACCAGGACCACACGTTCTTGATCCGGAACGTCGAGGAGATGACGCCGGCGCCCTTGATGTTGGCGGTGTCCATCTGGAAGAAGGAGCGGGACAGGCCGTTGGTGTCGTTCTCGTGCCCGACGCGGGCGACCTCGTTGGAGTTCCAGAACGCCGTGTTCGGGTAATTGCGGTACGCGCGTGACCAGTTCTGGCGGTTGCCCCACGCCCAGGACGGGTCGATGAACACCGGATACTGCGTGCCGGCTCCGGTCAGCAGGGCCTGGTCCGGGGTGATCGACAGGGTGTCGCCACTGACCGAGGCCGGCATCTGGGCGTCCTTGGCGCCCGGTGCGGGCTCGAACGCATCGCCCGGCGACGGCGGAGCGGCTTCCTGCGTTGCGGCTTTGGCGGCGAGGGCGCTCTTGGCTGCCCCGGGGGTGCTGACGGCGCTGGTGGAGTCCCACATCAGCGGCGCGGAGCTGGTGAACACGCTCTGCCCGGCGGGGTTGACCGCGGAGATGGCGCCGGTGCCCGCATCGGTGGAGACCGCCAGGCCCGAGGTGGCCATCTTGTAGTTCAGGGTGGCCAGTTGGGGGTTGGCGGCGGCCGCCGCGGTTTTGACGACCAACAGCTGGGAGAAGCCCTCGACCTCGGCCTTGAGCTGCATGTCGACGCCCGGCAGAACCTCGGCGTACGTGGCGATGTTCGCGGCCAGCGTCGGCTTGGGCAGCGCGGTGGGCCACGATAACGTCAGCGTGCGGCCGTCCTTGACGCCGGACAGCAGCGGTCCGGTGCCACCGCCGGAGAAGGTGACGGCCACCGTGGCGGCCTTGGGGACCACACTGCCGTCGGACGCGAACACCAGGGTGGGGTCGGTCTCCACCCACCCACCGGCCCGAAAGAGCCGGACGGGGGAGCCGTAGCGCTTGACGGAGAACGTCCCGTCCACGTTCGCCCACTCATCCGACAACTCCGTACGCGCCGAGACGACCTCGGCGGGCTGACCCGTGGACGCCGCCAGCGCCAGCGCCTGATCCTCCTCGGAGACCGAACCGTCATCGGCTGCCGTGGCCGCTTTGGCGGAGGCCGGCAGGACGGCAGCGGACACCGGGGTGGCGGCAGCGGAGACCGGCACCAGAAGGCCGGTCACCGCGACGCTCCCCGCCGCCGCCACCGCTATCGACCGCACCAAACTACGCCTGGACGGGCGGCTGCGCATTCTTGCGGACATCAACACATCCTTTGATTGTAGAAAATGCTGGACGAGACTCTATAGGGCATCGCATTGGAATAGATGCCTCCGCTTTTCCGTGACTGGACCGACTGTTCCGAGGCGCCCGAAGCGACACTCTTCGGTCACGGACGGTGGGCGTTATGGGAGAGTGCATGTCGATTTGAACTACCCCCTTACACCACGTTGACCTGCATAAACGCGCGGATGACCCATCGTTGACGCAATGATTCTCGATACGATGCATTCGTTGAAATATCCACATCCCACCACCCACGATTTTAATGTGTAGGGTGAAAGTAACTATGTTCACGGATTGTCGCACCCTGCTACTGTTCCCCAGCTAATTGCCGGATGGGCGAGGGGTGGGGCGTGATCAGATTCGGTCTGCGCGGTTTAGCGGTGTCACTGACACTCGCCGTGGTGATGGGGGTGGTCCCGGCAGCGGCGGTGGCCGCCGCTCCGAGAGGGCCGTCCCTACCGGGGATGCAGCAGCCGAAGGCGGTGCCGGTGACGCCGGTCGCCGCCGGGGGCGCCAAGCACAAGGACGACGCTGCCGCGCACGCCTGGAAGGGCGCCCCGAAGGTGAAGTGGCCCGCGGCGGGTTCGGCCGAGGTGGACCTGGCTGCCCCGCCCTCGCCGGTCCTGGGAAAGCGTGGCAGCCCGCTGCTGGCGGCGTTGGCTCCGCAGCGGGCGGGGTCCTTGCCCGTAACGCTGCTGCCCGGTCCTGCATCGGCGCGCACAGCCACCGCCGGGGAACCGGCGGGATTCCGGGTGACGGTTGCCGGTCATGCGCAGGCGGACAAGGCCGGCGTGGACGGGCTGTTGCTGTCGGTCTCCCGGAGCAGCGGCGCTTCCGCGCCCGGTCCGGTTCAGGTGCAGGTCGACTACTCCGCCTTCCGCGGCGCCTACGGCGGTGACTGGGCGGCGCGTCTGCAACTGGTCCAGTTGCCCGCCTGCGCCCTGACCACTCCGGGCAAAGCCGAGTGCCGGGTCGCCCGTCCGCTCGTGACGACCAACAACACCAAGTCCGGGACGGTGACCGCCCAGGTCACGACCGCCCCGAACACGGAGCCGAACGCGCCGCCGAACACGGCGCGTTCGACTGCGGTCGCGTCGCAGGCCACGGTGCTGGCCGTCACCTCCAGCGCCTCGGGCGGCTCCGGCACTTACAAGGCCACGCCTCTGCAACCGTCGGGGTCATGGACGGGGGGCGGCTCGTCAGGGGCGTTCACCTGGTCGTATCCCCTGACGGTTCCTGCGGTGCCGGGTGGACTACAGCCGTCGGTGTCGCTGGGCTACAACTCGCAGAGCGTGGACGGCAAGACCGCCGCGTCCAACAACCAGCCGGGCTGGCTGGGCGACGGCTGGTCCTATGAACCGGGCTTCATCGAGCGCCGCTACAAGGCCTGCGACGACGACAAGACCGGCGGCACGAACACGGCCAAAGTCGGCGACCAGTGCTGGTTCAACGACAACGCCACCCTCTCGCTGGGCGGCAAGAGCACCGAGCTGGTGCACGACGCGGCCACGGGCTGGCACGCGGCCGACGACTCCGGCGAGAAGATCGAGAAGCTCACCGGCGCGGTCAACGGGGACGATGACGGCGAGCACTGGAAGGTCACCACGACCGATGGCACCCAGTACTTCTTCGGCCTCAACCGCTTGCCCGGCTGGAAGGACGGCACCACCCCGGTGACGAACTCCGCCTGGACGGTTCCGGTGTTCGGCAACCAGGCGGGCGAGCCGTGCTACAACGCCTCCTTCGCCGCCGCCTGGTGCCAGCAGGCCTGGCGCTGGCAACTGGACTACGTCGTGGATCCGCACGCCAACGCCATGGCGTACTACTGGAAGACCGAGTCCAACAACTACGCCCGGAACTTCTCGGAGATCACCGGCAAGGGCACCGCCACGCCCTACGTCCGCGGCGGCTACCTCGACCACATCGATTACGGCCTGCGCACCACCAGCGTCTACGCGGCCAAGGCCATGGGCCAGGTCGCCTTCGGCGTGGACGAACGCTGCCTCACCTCGTGCGGCACCTTCGATGCCACCAATGCCAAGAACTGGCCCGACACGCCCTTCGATCAGTACTGCAAGGACGGCGCGGAGTGCACGGGCCAGTCGTCGCCCACTTTCTGGACCCGTAAGCGGCTGACCACCATCACCACCAGGATCCTGACAGCGGGTGCCGGCAAGGACGTGGACTCCTGGTCCCTCGCGCAGGACTTCCCCGCCTCCGGTGACGGCATCTCCACCCCGCTGTGGCTCAAGTCCATCACCCGCACCGGCAAGGACGGCGGCACTGTCACGCTCCCGCCGGTGACCTTCGCAGGCGAACAGCTGGCCAACCGCGTCGACAAACTGGGCGATGGCCTGGCGCCGTTCGTCCGGCTGCGCGTGTACCAGATCACCACCGAGACCGGGGCCACCGTCGGGGTCACCTACTCCGAGCCCGGCTGCACCGCCACCAGCCTCCCCTCCGCGGACGCGTCGAACACCACCTCCTGCTACCCCGTGAAGTGGGCCTTCGAAGGGACCACCGCGCAGGTGGACTGGTTCAACGCCTATACCGCCCAGCAGGTGGTGGAGGGGGACAACATCGCGCTCTCCCCCGACAAAGTGACCTCATACAAGTATCTGGGCGGCGCCGCGTGGGCGAAGTCCACCGACGAGTTCACCAAGGACACCGACCGCACCTACTCCGTGTCGCGGGGATACGGACTGGTGCAAACCCGCACCGGATCCGGCACCGACCCGCGCACGTTGACCGAGACGCGGTACTTCCGCGGCATCGACGGCGCGGCGGTCGCGGACTCCGCAGGCACCGCGGTCACCGACCGGGAGCAGTTCACGGGCATGGTCCGCGAGACTGCCACGTACAACGGGGACGACACCGGCAAGCTCGTCTCCGCGACGTCCTCCACCCCCTGGCGCTCGGCCGCAACCGCCACCCGCGCGCGCACCGGCCTGCCGGACCTGGTCGCCCACCAGACGGGCACCTCCGACGAGCAGACCCGTACCACCGTCAGTGGCGGCACCCGCGCCACTGCCCTGCACCGGGAGTTCGACGCCTACGGCATGACCAGTTCTCTTTCCGAGACCGGCGACACCGCCAAGACCGGCGACGAGAAATGCACCACCACCAGCTACGCCCGCAACACCGGCCTGTGGCTGCTCAACAAGGTCTCCCGGACCGAGACCGTTGCGGTGCCCTGCGGCACCCCTCCTTCCCGGCCCAAGGACGTCATCAGCGACACCCGCACCTCATACGACAACGGCGCCTTCGGCGCCGCACCGTCCAAGGGTGATGTCACGCGCACCGAGAAGATCAACGGCAAGGGCGACGGCTACGACACCGTCTCCACCGTTCCCGCCACCAGCACCTGCGGGGTGGCCAAGAACCTTCCCTGCTACGACGTTTACGGCAGAGCCCTGGCCGCGGCGGATGCCTACGGGAAGATCACCAGCACGGATTTCGTCCCGGCCACCGGCGAGGCACCGACTCGGCTCACCGTCATCAACCCCCTGGGGCACAAGGCCACGACCGCGCTGGACCCGTTGCGCGGCCTGCCCACGACAGAGACCGACGCCAACGGCCGCGTGACCACCACCCAATACGACGCGCTGGGCCGCACCGTGAAGATCTGGACGCCGGCACGTTCCGCCGCCACGTACCCCGACACCCCCAGCCGCACCTTCGACTACCAGGTGCGCAATGACGGCCCGATCGTGGTGACGTCCGCCGTACTGAACTACAGGAACTCCTATCAGACGTCCTACGCGTTCTACGACGGCTTGCTACGGGCCCGCCAGACCCAGGCGCCCTCTCCTGACGACGCCGGCCGGCTCGTGACCGAGACGTTCTACGACACCCGCGGACAGGCCTGGCGCAACTCGGGCACCTACTACGCGGACGGTAAGGCCGAGCCGGTACTGGTCACCGGCCAGCAGACCGCGTACCCCGCCTCCACCGACACGTTGTTCGACGGCGCGGGCCGCACCACCGACGTCATCGCGAAGAAGTTCGGCGACGAAACCAAACGGACCACCACCAGCTACACCGGTGACACCACCACCGTCATCCCGCCGACCGGCGGCACGGCGAAGACCACCGTCACCGACGCCCTGGGCCGCACCACGCAGCTGAAGGAGTACACCGACTCCGCCCGCACCACCTCACAGTCCACGGCATACACGTACAACGACCACGCCCAGCTCACACAGGTCAAGGACCCCTCAGGGGCTCAGTGGGCCTACGGCTACGACGTGGCCGGACGCCAGATCCGCTCCGATGACCCGGACAAGGGCACCTCCACCACCGCCTACGACGCCGGCGGTCGCGCCACGGACGTGACCGACTCCCGCGGCATCACCCTCCACACCGACTACGACGACCTGGGTCGGAAAACCGCTCTCAAGCAGGGGGCGACCACTCTGTCAGGGTGGACCTACGACACCGCCACCGGCGGTCTGGGGCAGCCCGCCACCTCCACCCGCTACGTCAACGGCGAGGCGTACACCAGCGCGGTCACCTACTACACCGCCCTGTACAAGCAGGGCATCAGCCAGGTCACGATCCCGGATGGCGCAGGCGCTCTGGCGGGCACGTACAAGTGGACGACCGGCTACTACCCCACGGGAGAGGTCAAGTCCGTCTCCCAGCCGGCCCTGGGAGACCTGCCGGAAGAGAACCTCACCCCCCTGTACACCAACAACTCGGCGCTGCCCGTCAGCTTGTCCGCGGGTACCGACCCGATCGTCTCCGACACCTCCTACGACCACTACGGCCGCACCTTCCGCGAGGTGTACGGCGCATTCGGCAAGAAGGCCTACGCGAGCTACAAGTACGACGAACACACCAACGCCCTCACCGAGCAGTTCGCCGATCAGGACGCCGGTGCGACCCTGCGCCGCCTCGACGACACCAAGTACGTCTACGACGACGCCGGCAACGTGACCTCCATGTCCACCACCACCGGCCAGGACGCCGCCGCGGTCACCGACACCCAGTGCTTCGTCACGGACGCGCTGCGCCGTATCACCGAGGCCTGGACCGCCACTGACCAGTGCGCCGTCACCCCGACCACGGGCGCTGCGGCCACCGTCGGAGGGCCGGACGCCTACTGGACGTCCTACGGTTACGACCCGGTCGGCAACCGCACCACCGAAACCCAGCACCAGACCGCCGGCGACACCATCCGCAGGTACCAGGCCGCTCCGCCCGGCACGCACTACCTGCCCGGCGTCACCGTCAACGGCACCAGTGCCGACAGCTACACCTACGACGCCGCCGGCAACACCAAGACCCGCAAGGTCGGCACCGCGGCCCAGCAGGACCTGACCTGGGACCCCGAAGGCCACCTGGCCAAGCTCACCCAGGGCCCCGCGGTCACCGACTACACCTACGACGCCGGCGGTCAGCGGCTGCTCCGCAAGGACTCCACCGGCACCACCCTCTACCTGCCCAGCGGCAACGAACTCCTCCTCAAGCCCGACGGAGCCACCAAGACCGCCACCCGCTACTACACCTACGGCGGCAAGACGGTCGCCATGCGCACCGCCCACGGAATCGCCTTCCTCATGGGCGACGCACACGGAACGGCCACCACCCAGATCGACGCCGCCACCCAGGTGGCGACCCGCCGCAAGACCGGCGTCTTCGGTGGTGAACGAGGCACCGCAGCCACCGGTTGGGACGGCGACAAGGGCTTCGTCGGCGGCACCAAGGACGACACCGGCCTCACCCACCTGGGCGCCCGTGAGTACGATCCGGCCATCGGCCGCTTCATCAGCGTCGACCCGCTGATGGACACGTCGGACCCCCAGCAGCTGGACGGCTACAGCTACGGCAACAACAATCCCGCCACGATGATCGACCCCGACGGCCTGCGGCCGATCATCACCGACGGCAACGACTCGGCGTATCTGCGAGAGCACAACGCGCAATGGCTGTACGACTCCAAGAAGGGCTGGGGTTACGCGGAGACCCAACAGTACGGCCGCGCGGAAAACGGTCTCAGCAAAACCACGGTCTACGGCTGGGGCGACTCAAGTCAGTACACCTACTACTCGGCCACGGCCGAGCGACCCAAGGCCTGGGCCTCTGATGAGGCATACAGGCCGAAACCCAAGCCCCAGCCGTGGTACAAGAAAGCACTGAACACGGTTACCGACAAAGACTGGTGGCGCCACGAGGGCGTAAACATCGTGATCGGTGCCGTTGCAGCCACTGCCACCGGGGCCTGCATCGCCAGTGTGTACTGCGGAGCGGCCGTGTTTATCGTTGGTGCGGCGGTCCTGTTCACTGCGGGGCTCGGAGCACACTTGGCTGTGGGCACCGATGAAGAACGCAGGGAGGGCGCTGCGCAATTCGTGCTGCCGACAGCCAAGGCCGAAGGGCAAGGAATCATAGCCGGAGCACTGTGGGGTAGGGGCCCTGCCGGAGCCATCGCCCTCGGAGCAAACACCAGGATGGCTGTATGGGCTTCGAGGTGGGGGGGCTCCCCGCCCCTCCTCTACGGTGTTGAGAAAAGCGAATGGATCTCCACCACAGTGAGCTATGTAAAGAGCCTATGGTAGTCAGATCAGGCTGACAGGTGTCACGAAGGGGGCAGGTGCGAAAAGACCATGCCCCCTTCGTGCCGGGTTTCATGGGCGTCCTTTGGGGGGAGTCATGACGGATCGGGCGCGATGCGCCACCCAGGATCACATCATCATCGAATATCTTGTCAAAAGTGGGGTGGTGGAATATTCGGCAGGACTTAAGAACGTCTTGCGAGACTGCTGGTTCGGAATAGCCGTCTGGGCAATCATGGCGATCGGATTGTCCGTACTTGTCGAGCCGCTCTATGGGGTGCTGCTGATCGGCGGCTTGGCAATTATTTCGATCTCCGTCTTTCTGGTCCGGCTCGGCTTCGGGCATTCGGCAAAGTGTGCATCGCTCAATGCAGTGGCTGCGCCGTTCAGGATTCCAGAATTCTTCTGATGGATTGAGTTCCGAGGGCGTTCGCCACCGCGGAGGGCGGCCGGGTAGCCGCCTCTCCGGAGCTGCACGGCGCCGGCCGAGGCGTTTGCCGGCCCCCGGGCCCGCCGATCCCACAAGTGGCCGCCTCAGAGCCGCGCTGGGAGGTAGGACAGGCTCAGGAGCCGGTCCCCTGCGTGATGAGGCCGGTGAGTGCCCGCCGCATGATCCGCTCGAACCGCGGCTGTTCGTCCGCCGCCGGGTCCGCTTCCGACCGCTCGGCCATGGCCGCAGCGACGTGCGGGTGCCCGCCCCGGGCCGCCGTCTCGCCGATGTACGCGGCCTGCGCCCCCTGGCGGCCGGTGAGTGCGCGGTCGGTCCGCAGCTCGGCTCGGGAGAACTGCTCGGTCAGGGCGTTCAGCAGGGCGACGATCTCCATGCCGGTCCGGCCGGGCAGCCCGGCGGGGGCGAGCGCCTGGAGCGCGTACTCCAGGAAGTCCATCCCGTTCGGACCGATCCGGAGTGGCTCCGGGGGTACGTCGACGAGCCACGGGTGCCGCAGCCGCGTGCCCTTCGCCCGGACCGCGAGGGCGACCAGGTCCTCGACCGGGTCACCGGTGAGCGGGACGTCCAGGTCGATCTCGCCCGCGACCGCGTCCGTCATCAGGTCGAGGAGGTCGTCGCGGGATCCGAGGTAGCGGTACAGCGACGCCTGGCCGGTGTCCAGCTCCGCACCGACCTGGCGCATGGACACGGCCGCGAGGCCGCCCCGGTCCGCCAGCCGGACGGCGACCTCGGCCAACTCCGCGCGGGTGTGCACGGCGGCGGGCCCGCGTGCGCCGCGCTCCGGCCGGGTCCAGACGATTACGGGCTCCTGGGCCACTCGTGCACCTGCTCTCATCCGCTGTCGTGCCGCTTTCGTGCCGCTTTCGTGCCGCTGCCTGCGAGCGTCTCCTATACTAAAACTGCGAACATCGATCGCAGTTTATTGGGAGGTCGCCATGTCCGAATCCGCCGCGCCCCCGTGGACCCCGGTCCGCTTCGCCGAGAACGGGCCGGTCAAGCTCGCGTACGACCGGCACACCGAGGGGGCGGACGGGGAGCCGCTGCTGCTGATGACCGGTCTCGGCGTCAACCGGCTCCGGATCCCGGACGGCCTGTGCCACTTGCTCGCCGGGGCGGGCTTCGCCGTCGCCCGCTACGACCAGCGCGACGGCGGCGAGTCGACCCACCTGCCGCCCGTTGCCACCCGGAGCCCCATCTCGGCGCTGTTCCGCAAGCGCGGCGAGGCCTACACGGCCGAGGACACGGCGGACGACGCGATCGCCGTCATGGACGCGCTGGGCTGGGAATCCGCGCACCTGCTGGGCGTCTCTCTCGGCGGCGCCATCGCCCAACGCGTGGCCCTGCGGCACCCGGACCGGGTGCGGACCGTGACGACCATGTCCGCGGTTCCCGGCGATGTCGCGGGGCTGAAGACCATCCGCTTCATCCGGATCGGAACCCTCGCGAAGTTCGCCAAGCTGAAGTTCCCCGATACCCGGGAGGGCGCGATCGCCGCCAGTGTCGAGGTCTCCCGGCTACTCGCCTCGCCGGCCCGCCCCTTCGACGAGCACGCGGCAAGGAAGGCCGCCGAGCGCACCGCCGACGCGGGCGTGCACGATCAGCAGGCGCAGAGCCGCCAGATCGGCGCCCAGTGGCACAGCGGGCCGATCAGCGGGATCCAGCGGCCGACACTGGTCCTGCACGGCGCGGACGACCCCCTGATCAAGCCGGCGGCCGCGACGGCGATCGCGTCCCGGATCCCGAACGCCCGCAAGCTGCTGCTACCGGAGGTCGGTCACGAACTGCCCGAACCGGTCTGGCACACCATCGCTAGCGAGATCCGCGCACTGGCCGACGTGGCGGCGCGCAGCTAGGGGGTGTCCGCGAAGTGGCGGCGTCCGCCCGCAGGACAGGCGGGACTTCGCGGACACCCCCTGGGACCGTGCCACCGAGGCGTTCGTACTCAAACCGTGTCCCATGTGGTGCTCAAGGGTACGAAGCCGCCGGCGTTCGACCGCTGCACCGCTTTTCTCCGCGACGGGACGGGTGACGGGTCAGGCCAGGCCCGAGCTGATCGCGCGGCGGACGGCGTCCGCGCGGTCACGGATCCCGGCCTTGGAGAACAGGTTGTTGATGTGGGTCTTGACCGTGGCCTCGCTGATGAAGAGCCGCTCGGCGATGCCCCGGTTGGGCAGGCCCTCGCCGATCAGCGCGAGGACCTCGCGTTCGCGGGGGGTGAGGTCCTCGGGCAGGGGTCCGTCGGGCGAGGGCTCCTTGGTCCTGGCGGTGGCGAGGAGGCGGTCCTGGACCTCGCGGTCGAGTACGGACTGACCGGCGGCCGCGGCCCGGATCGCGCGGGTGATGTCCCGGCGTCCGGCGTTCTTGGTCAGGTAGCCGCGGGCTCCCGCGCCCAGCGCGCCGAGAATCGAGTCGTCGTCGGCGAAGGTGGTCAGGACGACCACCGCGACCTCCGGGTGCTCCCCGGTCAGCCGGCGGGTCGCCTCGATGCCGTCCATGACGGGCATCCTCAAGTCCATCAGCACCACGTCCACCGGGCCGGCGGCGACGGCCGCCAGCACCTCGGCGCCGTTCGCCGCGGCCGCGACGACCTCGATGCCCTCGGCCAGGGCGAGGACCGCGGCGAGGGGCTCGCGGACGGCGGCCTGGTCGTCGGCGACGACCACCTTCAACTGCTGCTCCTGCGCCGCGTCTCCGGTCATTGCGGGATCACTGCCTCCACTTGCCAGTCGCCTTGGTGCGGACCCTCGGTGACCAGGCCCGCCGTGAGCGTCCCCCTCAGGATGGCGACGCGTTCACGCATGCCTATCAGTCCCATCCCACTGCCCTCGCCCGGCACCGCCGGGCGGGTGGCGGGACGGTTGCGGACTATCAGCGCGGTCGATGCCGGGGCGAACGCCAGCTCGACCGAGACGGCTCCCCCGGGCGCGTGCCGGGCCGCGTTGGTCAGGGCTTCCTGGGCGATCCGCAGCAGGCTCCGGACCACCTCGGCGGCCACCTCGCGCACGGCCCCGGTGACGGTGAGTGCGTCCCGGTGTCCCGAGGACGCGAGCATCGAGGCGAGGGTCTCCCGCAGTGGCAGCGCGTCCTCCCGCAGGGCGTGCACGGTCCACTGCGCCTGCTTCAGACTCTCCTTGACGAGGCCGTGGGCCTTGGCGTGGGCCTCTCGGACCTTCTCCAGGTCCCCCGTGTCGATCAGCGCGTCCGCCAGCTCCAACTGCATGTTGATCCCGGCGAGGGAGTGCGCCAGGACGTCGTGCACGTCCCGGGCGATCCGGCCCCGTTCGGTCAGCGCGGCGGTGCGCGCCTCGGCGCGGGCGGCGCGTTCGGCCGACTCGGCGGCGTCGATCGCCGCCCGTACGGCCTGCCGCTGACTGCGGTTGACGATGCCGATCAGGACCGGGGCGCCGGTGGTGAGGCCGAACACCCACGGCAGCACCTCGTGCCCCGGTCCCAGGCACAGGTACAGCACGGCACCGCAGAGCAGGCTGCAGAACCCGGCCAAGACGAGGGCCCGCCGGGTGTCCAGCCGGTATCCGATGTGGCCGGCGAGGATGAAGGCGAAGAGGTAGCCCGTTCCGCTGCTGCTCAGGCCGATCAAGGCGGCCGCCGCGCCGACCCCGAGCGTGAGCCAGACCATGGCGACGCGTGGCGGGACCTTGTGCTCGGGCAGCCGACGGGCCAGCAGTGCGGCGGAGTTGACCACGACCAGGACGGCCACGGCCAGGCCCCGGCCGCTCAGCCCCATGGGCCGGATCGTCAGGACTCCCACGAAGATGACCGCGAGGGAGACCACCCATTGCACGCCCGGGTCGTGCCCCGGTACGGGACGCGTGCCCGCACCCCGGGCGGTGTCGTCGCCGGGGTGCGGATCCCTGTGGTCTGCGGGCACAGGCCGAAGATACGGCACGGTCAGACCGTGGTGCCGAGCACGGTCCGGGTCGGGGCCGTCCGCACCGCCCGGCTGCGTACGTAGATCGTGGCCACCCGGGTCACGACCTCGGTGATTGCCATGAGGACGAAGGCCGTGACCCACGCCTGCCCGCTGGTGATGTGGTGCGCGAGGCTGAAGCGGGCGACGTCGTCGGCGCCGCCGCCGTGTTCCACCCAGGTCTGGAAGCCCATCCGGGCCCCCATGCCCGCGATCCAGAGGACCGCCGACACGACGCCCGCCTTGATCAGGAGATCTCCGTCGAGGGTGCGGATGCGGGTGTAGATCCCGCCGGCGATGCCCAGCGCGGCGCCCACCAACGTCAGGGCCCCGATCAGGACGAGGTCGTTGCCGGCGGTCGGGACGGAGTCGAGGTACGAGTACCCCACGAAGGCCACGATCGCCAACGGGAGCAGGAAGGTCTTGTGGTCGAGACGGCCCTCCCGCAGCTGCCGGAAGACGATCAGGACGAGGGCGATGTCGGTGACCCACTCGGTTGTTGTCATGTCCTCCAGACTGCTGCGGCGCCGCTCTCCGCGCCTGGACCCGAGGGTGGAGAAGGGGGTGGAGATCCGGCACGGGCGTCCCCGTGGCCGCCAGATCGGCGCCATCGCCGTAACGAGATGCGAGAACCCGCTCACGGCGCCTGATGCCCCGGCCCCGTCGCTCCTTCACTGGATGTTCAGGCGCATCGGGTGGTCCGGGTCCTCGGGACAGCTGAAGACCCGGAGTTCTCCGTACCGTCCCACGTTGAGTCCCGGGTCCCCGCCACTGTCCAGCGTGAGCAGCAGCCGCATCCGGGCCCCGCACCGGCAGTCCAGCGGCGTGAAGTCGGTGAGGTGCCAGCTGGGCCAGCCGCCGGCCTTCCAGCCGGGCAGGCAGCCGAGCACCCGGTTGTAGTCGGTCCCACGCCCCGCGGCCCACTGCTCGACGGACTCGTACAGCTCCTCGGGCAGTTCGTCCTGCTCCGGCAGGTCCAGCGCCTCGACGGGTTCGAGGCGGCACGGCGCGGGCAGGTACACCTCCTTGGCTCCTCCCGGTACGGGCGGTCCCGCGGCCGTGGTGCCGGTCTCCGCCGAGGCCCGGTGGCGCAGCTCCACCACGGGGCCCCAGTACCGGGGCTGTCCCTCAGGTTCGGCGTGGTCCTGCGGGCACCACAGGAGCTGGAGCAGATCGGTCCCGGGCGGCCGGCGCAGGGCGGGCGCGTCCCGGGCGTGGAGCTGGAGCACGGGGACCATGGGCAGCCCGTCCCCGGGCACCGGCCGCGGCACCAGCCGGACCCGTTCCCAGGCGATCAGGTCCAGCGATCCGCCGTCCATGATCCGGGACTGGGTCGCGGCCTCTTCGGCAGTCAGTACGTGCGCGCCATCGTGCCGGCGGCGTTGTCTGCGGTTTCGCGCGATGCCTTGCCACGCCTCCCGCTCGGCGTCGGTCAGCTTCTCCCGCACATACACCAGGTGCGGCTGCCGACACCGCGGCCAGGGCTCGTCCACGGGCCACAACGGAGGCCCGCCGACCGAGCTCTCGTACGGACCGGGGCTCCCGGCGGAGGGCCTGAGGAGGGTCGCGGTGCGCGCGTACGGCGCCAAAGCGGGCAATGCGTGCAGTAGTTCGACTGCGGTGACGGTCGGTCCGGTCATCCGAGCAGGCTAGGGGGTGTCCGCAGGGACGGCGGGTCCGTGCCGCCGTGAAACGGCCTGGTCCTCCAGCCGAAGCACCGTGGTTCCGGCAATCGTGAGGGTCTGCACAACAACGCGGCGGGCGCAGTCGTCTCGGGGCCCGATGGGTCTTCTTGAGCGCTGGAGCCGCCTCTTCAAGTGGTGCGGCGCCCGGTGCTTCCGCGGGCGTCCCGGCAGCACGTGCGAGGATGGCCGAGAGTTCCGCCAGTCCGCTTTCCCAGAGGCCGCACATGATCAGCAAGTTCCTCCCCTTCCGGCGCAAACGCGGGACCAAGGTCACTTACGAGGTGACCGGCACCGGCTCCTTCGAGGTGACCTATGCCGTCGGCGACCCTCTCAAAGGAGAGGAGAAGCGGGTCGAGGCCGGCGTCACGCCGTGGAAGCAGGACGTCGTGATGTCGAGCATCGACGCGATGCCCATGCTCACGATCATCACGTCCAACCCCGAGCATCCCGACGGCTGGCTCCAGTGCACGATCTCCATTGACGGAGAACTCGCAGTGGAAGGGGCGGTGTCCTCGCGCTCGGCCAGCGCGACCTTCACGGCCCTGCCCGGGGCGACGCGCTGACGGGCTGACGCGCTGACGCGCTGACCGCAGCGGGCACCGATCCGGGGCCTGGCGGCCGTCACGCAGTGGATGGAGCGGGAAGGCGCGGACCGGCGCTGAGGGATGGCGGTCGATCGGCCTGGTGCGCGGCCCGGAATCGCGAAATTGCCGGCCAGGTCATTCCGTTACGGGAACGCACTCGGCGAGCAGGTCGACGACGTCGTGCCAGGCTCGCTGCGCGTGCCGTGGGTGGTAGCCGACGCCGGGTACCACGACGTGGTCGACCGGCGGGTGGTGGAAGGCGTGCAAGGCGCCGCCGTAGACCACGAGGCGCCAGTCGACGCCTGCGGCCTGCATCTCGGCGGCGAACGCGTCCCGTTGCGCGGGCGGCATGATCGGGTCTTCCGATCCGACCCCGGCCCACACCGGGCAGCGGATGCGTGCCGCCTCTCCCGGTCGGCCCGTGGTGGTTGCGTTGACCGTCCCGATCGCCCGCAGGTTGACTCCGTCGCGCCCGAGTTCCAGCGCGATGGCGCCCCCGGTGCCGTAGCCGACGGCGGCGATCCGGTCGGGGTCGGTCCGCGGTTCGGCGCGCAGCACGTCGAGCGCCGCGTGGCCGATGCCCCGCATCCGGCCGGGATCAGCGAGCAGCGGCAGGCAACGGGCCAGCATCTCCTCGGGGTCACTCAGATAGCGCCCGCCGTGAAGGTCGAAGGCCAGCGCTACGTATCCCAGTTCGGCAAGAGCATCGGCCCGACGGCGCTCGACGTCACTGAGCCCCATGCCCTCCGGCCCGAGCAGCACCGCGGGCCGGCGGTCGACACCGGACGGGACGGCGAGGTGTCCGATCATCGTCCGACCGTCGGCCTGGTACTCGACCGTGCGCGTCGTCATCGTCATGCGACCGGACCGTAGCGATCGTCGGGCTCGGCCGGGCCGGTGTTCACCGCTGGCAGAACAACACGGGTGCGCCTCTGAAATGCGGCGATGGCTCACGAGATCCGTCACGGACCCGGTTCCCGCTCGCCGCCGGGCTCAGCTGCCCGGCAGCAACACGGGCTTGATGGTCGTGCCTGCCGCCGCGTCCCGCTCTGCGTCGTTGATCGCGCTGAGCGGGTAGGTCCGCACGAGCCGGTCGAAGGGGAAGCGCCCGTCCCGCCACAGCTCCAGCAGCTGCGGTATGAACAGCTGGGGCACGGCGTCACCCTCCAGGATCCCCTTCACGTTCTTGCCCTGTGCCAGGGCCGCGGGAGGAAGGGTCAGGGGCTGGGACGGGGCGCCGACCAGACCGACGGTACCCGTGGGCCGGAGGGCCTCGATGGCCGTGTTGATGACGCCGGGGACCCCGGTGGTGTCCAGGGCGTACTGGGTCCCTCCCCCGGTGAGTTCGCGCAGCTGCGCCACGATGTCGTCGTCGCCGCCGTGCACCGTGGCGGTGGCGCCGAGTTCGCGGGCCAGCGACAGCCGGTTCTCGTGCAGGTCCACCGCCACGATCGTGGTGGCCCCGGCGACCCGGGCAGCCATGATCGCGGACAGGCCCACCCCGCCCGCCCCGAAGACGACGAGGCTGGAGCCCGCGCCGACCCGCAGGGCGAGGAGAACCGAACCCGCGCCCGTCTGGACCGCGCAGCCCAACGGGCCGAGCAGCTCCAGCGGCAGGTCCTTGTCCACCTCGACGACGTTGCGTGCGCCGGCCAGCGCATGGGTCGCGAACGACGACTGGCCGAACCAGCGGGCCGCCACGGGGCGCCCGTGGTGGTCGATGACCGGGCCGGCACCGTCGAGGCCGGAGCCGGTGAGGTTGAGGCGGTAGAAGTCCTCGCAGTACGCCGGGTGGGCACCGAGGCAGTTCCGGCACGCTCCGCAGGAGTCGAAGGAGAGCACGACATGAGCGCCGGGGGCGATTCCGGTGACACCGGGGCCCACCTCCTCCACTATCCCGGCGCCTTCGTGTCCGGTGATGACGGGCGGCCGGGCCATGAACCCGGGCGTCCTCGGCAGCATGTCGGTGTGGCAGAAACCGGCGCCCACGATCCGTACCAGCACCTGGCCGTGGCCGGGAGGCGCCAGCTCGACCGGCTCGATCACGTAGGGGTCGCGCGCACCGCGCAGCACCGCGGCTTCGATCTTCATTCGAGTCTCCTTCATCTGATGTCGTGCGCGGTGAGCGCTTGGATGGGGTCGGCGTCGCGTACGGCGATCCGTGCGCGACGCCGACCGAGCGTCCTCTCAGGCCAGCGGTTTGGCGAGTACGGCCTTGCGGTGGCTGAAGGTTTCGATGGAGTACCGGCCGTGGTAGCTGCCTATGCCGCTCTCGCCCACGCCGCCGAACGGCAGTTCAAGGACCGTGAGGTGGGCCACGGGCAGGCCGTAGCCGAGGCCGCCGGAGGAGGTCTCGTCGGCGATGCGGTGCCGTGTGTCCTCGGACTCGGTGAACACGTACAGGGCGAGCGGCTTGTCCCGGTCGTTGACGAAGCCGATCGCCTCGTCGAGGCCGCTCACGGTGACGATCGGCAGGATGGGGCCGAAGATCTCCTCCTGCATGACCGGGGCGGCGGGGTCGACGTCGGCCAGGACGGTCGGGGCGATGAACCTGGTCGTCCGGTCGGTGCCTCCTCCCACCACGACGCGCCCGGAGTCGAGCAGGCCCGTGAGGCGGTCGAAATGCCGCTCGTTGACGATCCGCCCGTACTCCCCGGACGTCGCGGGTTCGGTTCCGTAGAGCCCCTCGATGGCGCGTCTGAGGGCGGGTTCGAGGGCGGCGGCGGTCAGCGGATCGGTCAGCACGTAGTCCGGCGCGACGCAGGTCTGTCCGGCGTTGAGGAACTTGCCGCGGGCCAGCCGTTCGGCGACCACGTCGAGATCGGTGCCGCGGTCGACGAAGACCGGCGACTTGCCGCCCAGTTCCAGGGTGACGGAGGTGAGGTGTTCGGCGGCGGCCCGCATGACGATGCGGCCGACCGTGCCGTTGCCGGTGTAGAAGATGTGGTCGAAGTGCTCGGCCAGGAGCGCGGTGGTCTCGGGGATCCCGCCCTCGACGACGGCCACCGCATGGGTGTCGAGGTAGGCCGGCAGCAGCCTGGCCAGCGCCGCGGCCGTGGCGGGGGCCAGCTCGCTCGGCTTGGCCACGACGGCGTTCCCGGAGGCCAGCGCGCCGACCATGGGGGCGAGCAGCAGCCCGGCGGGGTAGTTCCAGGGGGCGATGACCAGTACGACTCCCAGCGGGTCGTACTGGGTCCAGGCCGATGCGTCCGGCCCCAGGTGCCGCGGGGCCGCCACCGCTTCGGGAGCCAGCCACGCCTCAAGGTGGTCGAGCGTGTGGTCGATCTCCCGGATCGTGAAATCGATCTCCGTGCGGTATGCGTCGCCGGAAGGCTTGCCGAGATCGGCATGCAGAGCGGCGGCCAGATCGGCGCCCCCCTCGGTGAGCATCGTCCGCAGTGCGCGCAACTGCGCCGTGCGCCACTCAAGGGGCTTCGTCCGGCCGGTGCGGAAGGTGGCACGCAGCCGTGCCAGGATTTCGGACGGTGACTCGGAGTGGATGTGGTTCACGGGGTACCTCTCAGATGGTGCGGCGCGGCCCGGGCGGGCCCCGCATGACAGATGAACAGGCGGGTTCTACGGGTTGGTTCGGTGTGCACCGTGGCGGATCGGCACGCGGCCGGAGGGCGGTGCGCAGTCGCGGCCGCGGTACCCGCAAGCGCACGACCGGGCGGAGCGGTCACACGGCCTGCTGCTCGGCGGGCTGGGCCGGCGCGACGGACGTCCGCAGCGGGGCTTCCTCGATGAAGAGGCACAGCAGGAAGGCGAGGAGCGCGGAGGGGGCGGCGTAGAGGAAGACGTCGGCGATGCCGTGGCCGTACGCGCTCTCAAGCCAGGTGCGGACCGGGAGGGAGAGCCGGTTCATGTCGGGCAGCGAGCCGCTGCCGGAGGCGTGGGCGGCTGCGGCCTGTGCGCCGGGGGCCAGGTCGCCGATGGTGGCGGAGGCGTAGTGGGCGATGCGGGTGGACATCAGGGAGCCGAGGACTCCGATGCCGACCGCGCCGCCGAGGGAGCGGAAGAAGGTGATCACCGAGGAGGCGGCGCCGAGGTCGGCCGGACCGACCTGGTTCTGGGCGGACAGGACGAGGTTCTGCATCATCATGCCCACGCCGATCCCGAGCAGGGTCATGTAGAGGGCGAGCTGCCAGTAGGGGGTGTCGTAGCGCATCAGTCCGAGCAGGCCGATGCCCGCGGTGAGGAAGACGCCGCCGGAGACCAGCCAGCCCTTCCAGCGGCCGGTGGAGGTGATGAGCCGACCGGAGACCGTGGAGGAGACGAACGTACCGGCGATCATCGGGATGGTCATGATGCCGGACATGGTCGGTGACTCGTCACGGGCGAGCTGGAAGTACTGGGAGAAGAAGACCGTGCCGCAGAACATGCCGACGCCGACGAACAGCGAGCCGAGCGAGGCCAGCGTGATGGTGCGGTTGCGGAACAGGTGCGGCGGGATGATCGGCTCGGCGGCGCGGGTCTCGGTGACCACGAACAGCAGCGCGAGCAGGACGGTGCCGCCGACCATGGTGTAGCTCTGCCAGGACAGCCACCGGTACTTGTCGCCTGCGAAGGTCACCCATATCAGCAGCAGCGAGGCGGCCGCGGTGATGAGGAACGCGCCGGTCCAGTCGACCTTGACCTTCCGCTTGGCGGCGGGCAGGTGGAGCGTCTTCTGCAGGACGGCCAGCGCGATCAGCGCGAAGGGGATGCCGACGAACAGGCAGTAGCGCCAGCCGAGCCAGTCGGCGTCGGTGATGACGCCCCCGAGCAGCGGACCGCCGGAGGTGGCGACGGCGAAGGTCGCGCCGGTGTAGCCGGAGTAGCGGCCCCGCTCACGCGGGGAGATCATCACTGCCATGATCACTTGGACCAGGGCGGTCAGTCCGCCCGCGCCCACGCCCTGCACCACACGGGCACTGATCAACATCGCCGGGCTCTGTGCCAGACCGGCGATGATCGAGCCGATGATGTAGACGACCAGGGACAGTTGGACCAGTGCCTTCTTGCTGACCAGGTCGGCGAGCTTGCCCCACAGGGGGACGGAGGCGGTCAGCGAGAGCAGCGCCGCCGTGACGACCCAGGTGTAGGCGGACTGGCCGCCGCCGAGGTCCTTGATGATCGTCGGCAGCGCGTTGGTCACGATGGTCGAGGAGAGGAGCGCGGCGAACAGGCCCACCAGCAGACCCGAGAGCGCCTTCATGATCTGCCGGTGCGCCATGGGCGCGTGGCCATGGTCGCCGCTCTTTTCGGGCGTGCTCTCCGGTGTAGCGTGAGCGTGCACACCGGCCGGTGCGATCGTTGCCATGGTCTTCCTTCTTCAGAGTCTCAGATCCCCTGAAGCGCGGATCCGCGCTTCTCCGTGCCGGGAGTGCTCCCCGGCCCCACGATCGACCGTCTCTGCGGTGCGTCGTTCGGACAGACCGAGACTCTGACGGAACGCTGTCCACTTTCCAGAGCGAAAACGAACGACTGCCTTTCACTCGTGTCCACCCGTGTCCACTCCGGTGTGCCCTTCGCCGGGCTACGGCATAGCGCCTCGTAGGGCCACCGCTCCGGTGACCGGTACGAGGCCATCGAACGGCGAGGCGCGGCGGCCGGTCTGGCCCCCGCGCGTCGAGACCCGCGACCTGGCGACGCGGCCGCGTCATCGCGGGGCCGGCGGTGCTGGCGGTGCTGGCGGTGCTGGCGGTGCTGGCGGCCATCCCCCTCGCAACGCTGCGAACACCCATGTGCCAGGCACGGTCAAGATGCTGCTCGACTCCGGCGCCGACCTCGTCGTACTGGAGGAGCTGGACCCGCGAGTACTGCCCGAGTACGAGCGCGGCCTGGCAGCCGCCTACCCGCACCACGCGGCGGGCGTCAGCGCCGACGGGCTCTGGTCGAAGTACCCGATCACGGGCAGCGCCATGGCCAAGGGTCCGGCCGGAGGGCGGCCTTCCCTGTGGTGCGGATCGACCACATCCTCAGCAGGGGGCTTCCGAGCTCGGCGGTCGGTCCGGACGCGGTCCGACGATGAGTATGCGCCGGGCCGAGGTCAGCGAGGCCAAGGGCGGGATCCCCGCCGACTGCTCCAGTCGGGCTGGGGGCGCGGCACCGCCCCGTTCATCCCGGCGCGGTCCGAAAGGAGGACGCGGCGGACGGGCGGGGAGGGGTTGTGTTGAGGGGTCGGTGCACAGCAGATCCAGGCACCGCGTCCATCGCCTCGGCCGCCTCCCACACCAGCAGCACGACCAGCGCCACCAGCACGGCGGCGGTGCACAGCGCACACAGCGGCATCCAGGTGCCCGCCTCCGTCCGGGGCGGATGCCCCCTGTGCCTGCCGTAGGGGGTGTCCGAACGGGACCCGGGAGGCTGCACGGCGCAGCCGAATCGCCGTCGCAGTCATCCCCATGCCTCCGCCGATGGTGATCGGCGGAGGCATCGTCGCGCTTGCCCTGAAGCATCCCGGCCCGACGCCCGCGGTGCTTCGGCGGCGCCGAAAATCCCGGTGGTCAGCGGCGGCTGGTGGCCAGGATGACGAGGAACTGGCCGCCGCCCGGCTCGATGTCGACGGTCACCGGCAGCCCCGGTACCAGTCGGGAGAAGCGGTCCATCAGCCAGTCCGCCGCTTCCTGGGCGTCCCGCTTGGTCGGGCAACGGCCCACGATCTCGCGGCCCCCCTTGCGCTCCAGCCGCGCCGCAACGGCGATCAGCGGCGCGGGTTCGGCCACGTACAGGCGGTCCGGCCAGGCGATGACCACTTTGACCGCGCCCTTGCGCGTGTTGCACCCGCGGTGCGCGAGCCGCTCGGCGACCTTCGCCTTCCGGTCTGCGGTCCGGCTGTCAACGCTGGGCCCCAACGGGTCGTTCACCGACTTGTCGGGGTCGACCGGTTCGTCGCACACCCAGCAGCGCCAGCCGTCGCGCTCGGCCACATCATCGAGGAGACTCATCCGAGCAAGATAGTCTGCTCAGCCGCCGCCTCGCGCCCAGGGCCCTCGCAGCCGGATGTGCCGCAGTCCACGTTGCGCCCCATTCGTCCTGGCCGTCTCCGGCGGGCCTGGCGGCCGGCCTCTGCGCGCCAGCGGCTCGCCTACGGTCGCCCCCGCGCGGCCTGCCGCCGTTCGCCCGCCGGTTCAGCCCGTCACGGACGCTCACGGGACCGGAGAGATGCCCGGTTACCCGTGATCAGCGCGGTAGTCATCGGAGGCGCCGCAGCCTCCGGCCTGCGCCCGGCAGCGCCGATCTACCACCCCGGCATCGAGGACCGGTCGGCCGCGCCACGGACACCTCGCGTAACGTCTTGTGCCGGTATCACGTCACACATCGCTGGGGGGCCGGGGGATGCACGCGTTCGGGCGGTACTTGGCCGCCGCACTGGCCGCGCGGTTCGCCTCCGAGGGCATGAGCCTCGCGCTGGTTCTGCTCGCGCTGGAGCGCACGGGGAGTGCCGCGCACGGGGCCTTCGTCCTGACCGCCTGGCTGGCGCCGCACGTACTCGCGGCTCCGCTCGCCGGAGCGCTCGCGGCGCGGACCCGGCGGCCGAGGCTGCTCCACGTGGGCGCGCTGGCCGGGTTCGGTTGTGCGGTGGCGGCTTTGTCCGTGCTGCTGGGACGGGCTCCGGCGCCGCTGGTGCTCGCGGTCGCACTGCTGGGCGGCAGCTGCGGGCCGATGGTGACGGGTGGGATGTCCAGCCTGGTCGCCGCTCTCGTGCCGGCGGGGGCCGGGCGGGAGCGCGCGTACGCGTGGGACGCGTCCACCTACAACGCCGCGGCGGTCACCGCTCCGGCCGTGGTGGGCCTGGCCGTCGCGCTGGGCTCGGCCGCCTCCGCCATGGCGGTGCTGGCACTGGCCGGCGCGCTGGCGGCGGCACTCGCCGCGACCCTCCCGTACGAGGCACCGCGGCCCGACCGCGCCGAGCCGGGCACCGCCCCGGCCGGTCTGGGTGCCGGGCTGTCCGCCCTGTGGCGGATCCGGGAGCTGCGGGCGATCACCTCGGCCACGACGCTGGCCTTCGTCGGCATCGGCACGCTCACCACCACCTCGGTGCTGCTGGCCTCCAGGCTCGGCAGCCCGGGCGCCGGGGGCGTGCTGATGACGGCCTTCGCGGTGGGTGCACTGGCCGGCTCCCTGACGCTGGGCCGCATCACGGCCGTGGAGCCGGGGGTGCTGGCGCGATGGGCCATGGCAGGCACGGGGATCGCCCTGGCGGCGGCCGCGTTCGCCCCGTCCCTCGCCGTCGCGGCTGCGCTGTTCGCCGCCGCGGGCGTGTGCGACGGGCCACTGCTGACAGCCACCCTTCGGATCCGCTCCGAGTACGCCCCCGACGCCGTACGGACCCAGGTGTTCACCCTCGGGGCGGGACTCAAACTGACCGCAGCCTCGCTGGGGGCCGCCCTCGTGGGCTTCGCCGCGGCCGCGCCGCCGCGGGCACTGCTGGGCGGGATCGCCGTACTGGTCCTGGCGGCGGCCCTGCTGCACGCGTTGGTGGCGCGGAAGGCTCCGGCACCGGCCGACGCGGCGGCTACCGGGCAAGCGGATGGTTCCGCCACGACTCCGGCCGGTCAGCGGAACCCCGCAGGGCCCTGAGCGGGCCGGGCTCGCCGCGTTCACATTGCTGACCGGCGGGGCCGGTGTCTCCCTTGGGGCCGGTGTCTCCCTTGGGGCCGGTGTCTCCCTTGGGGCCGGTGGCCCGCCGCGTCCCGTACTCCCTCTCTGCACGCTCTGGCCGGCCTACCGCCGGGAAGATCGTCAGCGCGCGGTGACCGAGTAGGCGGCAAGTGCGCGATTGCCCTGCGGTTTGGCGATGGTCCGCAGAACATCCGCCTGGCTCAGAACGAGCTGTCGCACCGGCTCGGGCAGCACTGCCAGTCGCTCCTGCGTTCCGGCCAGGCTGAGACAAGCAGCGATTTCCCAGTCGCCGTCCTGGAGCCCCTCGGTATCGACCGGCCGGCTGCCGTCGGCCGTCCAGCCGGCCCCAGGCAAGAGCCGCAGCAGCCCTTCGCGGGAGAACGGCGTGCGGACGTTGCCCTGACCACGTGATCCTGCGGCCTCGCACTGTCCCTGGACCAGCACGGCAAGAAGGTGCGCCAGCTGATCGCCAGTTGCGGGCGTCAAATCCCACTCGGTGAAGCACAGCCGTCGTGCCCACGGCCGTACCCGGGCCAGTGTGTCGCGCAGTTGTGCCAACGATGCGAAGTACCAGGAGCAATGCGCGAGCACCACGTGGTCAAAAGTATTTGCGGGGAAGTCCACTGATGGGTCGAGGACATCGGTGCCGAACCGGAAGTCGATGCGAGGCCCGAGGGGGCCCGCGGCGAGCCGGGCCGCCGATTCCCCGAGCGTGACCGGCGCCCCGTAGGAAGGTGCAGCCACGTCGACAGCGACCACGCGCCCCTCGGGTCCGACAGCCTCTGCAAGGACGGCGGTCATGTCCCCCTGGCCGCAGCCCAGTTCCAGGACGGTTGAGCCAGGCGCGATATGCCAGCTCGCCACAACCATGGCGCGGTGGCGCGTCTGGGACAGCTGAATGTCCGGGCTGTGATCGGAGGCTGCCATACCCGCCGCCAGTGAGGGAGCCTTGGAGCGGAGATCGGAGTGATTCACAAAGTCCTTGAAGATGCTCGACGGATCGGTGCGGGCCGATCGTACGAGACGCGCGCGCGGCGCGCCTCATATTTCCCGGGCACCTTGCGAGGCCACAGCCCGAGCACCTGGATACACGCACTCAGCTTGTTCTCCCTCCGGTGGTCCGCGGCTGGGTCGGCCGGGCGCCATGGCGACGTCGAGCTCATTGCCGATCTTGCGAAGCTCGCGGGCTCCGCGAGGCGCGCGCCAAAGCGACGTCCCAGCCGAACGGCCGTCTCCCCGGCCGGTGCATCGCTTGGGCAACGCCGTGTACGAGCGTCAGGCTGCCCGGCCCACCCGGCTCGGGGTGGTGCTGGAATGAATCAGTGGCCAGAGCTCGGGGTTGACGTACCGTGCGGATCCTCCTCCGCGGTTCATCAGCGGGGACTGGGGCGTGGTGCGGCGAACGAGTTCGGCCGTCCTTGTCAACGGGCCGGCCTCTGCGTGGTCGTGGCTCTGGGTGATCTCCTCGAAGGCTTCGCCCCATATCTCACGAGCCCACTCGGTGAGACCGCAGGCTGTCAGAAAGGCGATCATCTGCTGACGGCTGGCGGGCAACGCCTGTCGCTTGACGATCCGGGCGGCCGAGCTGACCGGCAGCAGGTGCCTGCCGCCCGCGAGTTCCGTGAGGCGGCGCAGCGGCGGTGCGCCGGCCGCTTCGTAGAAGTACTCCAGTGCCGCGCTCAGCTCCCGGCGGCCGTTCGTGAACCGCGGCAGCGCCGGCTTGCACAGCTGCGCAAGCCGGCCCCGGTCGGCGATCCGGGCAGCCAGCCAGAGCGTGCCCAGTCTGCGCTTCCCATTCGGATCCACCCCGCACGTGCAGGAGAACGCCCTGAGCGTCTCCTCGGTCGGAACGGTCTTGCCCGACGCGGCGCGCTTGAAGGTGCCCGCAGACAGCCCGGTCGTGTCGGCGAGTTCGTCGTAGCTCAGGCCTGCCTTGGCGCGGCATCGTCGCAGGGCTGTCGCGAGTTCGGCGCGTTCGGGAACGGTGTGGTCCACGGGGAGTTCAGGGCGTCCCATGGTCGTCCCCCTTCTCAGCGGGCCGCATACAGGGCGGCGCGGGCCATGGCGGCCACGCGGCCGCGGCCGCCGGGTGTCACGGCGAGGACCACGCCGACACCGATCCCACCGGCGCCGCCCAGCATCTGGAGGGTCTCGGCCATCGGGATCCCGTTCAGCCGTAGCACCACCGCCAGGGCGAGGACCGCGCTGACGATCGTGCTGATGATCACCGCCTGCGGCATCGTCGGGGCCACCGGCCGGCCCTCTTCGTCCCGTACGTGCCCGCCTGGGCCGCGGCCCGTCTTCTGGTACGTCGACATGGCTTCCCATTCCCGGGGCCCGCACAGTGGCCCCCTGACGTGCGTGAGAGGCCGCGGGACCGCTCCCTCTCACGGTGGTGACGTAACGCCAAGTGGCGTATTTCCGGGGACGATTGCCGTCGCCGACCCGGCCCCCACAGCATGGCACGCACCCCCGGGACACCCGATGGCGCTCGCACCCGCCGGGCGGGCCCGCCGACCACCCACTCGCGCAAGTGCCGGGAATTCGTCCACGAGTGTCCACAGGGCATGATTTCTCAAGCACCGCCACTGGCCTGCGGCAATGCCCGCCCCCTCACCGCCGCGTCCGCCACGTGATTCACGAACCACCTCAAAGCAGCCCCCAATGGTGCCCCGTCACGGGTGCAAACGCCCTCGTTCGTCCGCCGCCGTCCCAGCTGTACTTGCCCCAGGAACAAGTCCCCGGCACCGTGGGGATAGATCCGTCGGGTAGACCGGCGGCCCCCTGAAGTGGTGACGTCACGCAAGGGACTCAGCAGCACCGCGTTGCCGCGCGCGTGCCGCACACGAAGGGCCGGCCCCCATCGGGGCCCGCCCTTCGCCGTTACTTGCCTCCCGCGACTGAGCCTGCTGCGCCAGTCCGCAGTCAGCCCCGCCAACCGGGGGACATCGTCCACGGTCACGTCGAGGCATAGCCGTTGGAAGCGCGGCGGGAGGCGGAAGACGCCCGCATGGCCGATCGCGGTCCGCGCCGATCTCGGCCACGAGCTCGGGGCGGGCCAGGACCGCGTCCAGGTCCTCGTGCTCCCCCGGGACGCGCCGAACCGTACGCCGGTCCACGGGTGTCCGTGCCCGGCGGCCGCCAGGTGCTCGCCGACCCGCCGGGAGGCGCCGCCGCCAAGTGCGGGAACCGGTCCTGGAGCAGGAGAGCGCGCGTTTCTCGGGACGGTGGGCCCTCACTGTCTCGACAGCCGGTCCCAGAGGCGTGCTACGCCCGGGCAAAGTGATCACGTCGGACTGTCTGTGGTGGGGGGAGACACGTGAAGCAGCAACTGAGGTCCGCAGCAGTGGCGACGATGGTCACGGCTGCGCTGGCCGGCTGTGGCGGTAGTGGAGAAGGTGGAAGCCCGCCGATGAACGGCCCGGAACCGTGCTCAGCCCGGTCACGGCTCGCGATGAGTTCCTCAAGGTCCTCGACCGCCGGCACACCTTCCCCACGCAGCCATCGTGATCATCGGGCCCCGTACGATCGTCCCCCAAGGGTCCTCGGAGCCCGTCTCATGTCGAATCGTTCAAGAGACCGATGAATTCGGAACGACCTGGGGCCCGGACTGCTCCTGGGCGGAGGGATCGGCCGTTGTCGACGTGACCCAGAGCGTGGACTTCACCAAACAACGCCCGGCCGAATTCGACCTTGAGGCCTTCGCGGCCAAGACCGCGACCATCCGCAATGAGGTGCGCATCCCTGTGGTGCCGTAGCCGTTCAGGCCTTGCCGAACCGAGCCGGTGCCTCAGCCCCGACGAAGGAGGGCCTGGGCGCATTCACGGCGGCCTCCGTCAACGTCCGGAGGGAAATCACCCCCGACGATTCGGAGCCGTGGATGTCCGGGAAGCTGACCGCTGCGAGGGCGTGGACCGAGTACCTGCCCATGGTCTGACTGGCAGTCTGGTCTTCGGCACACCCAGACCGGGAGGAAACCCATGAAACTGAAGCGACTCGCCGCCACAGCAGGAGCAGCCCTGCTGACCGCGCTGGCACTGCCGGCAGATGCCCACGCCGCCGCCATTGCCTGCGGAGGAGCCGTCTCGACCCAGAACATCGGCGCACAGGGCTGCATCTCCGCCGAACGGTGGAAGGACGGCCGCGTCTTCATGCGGAACATCACCGCCCACGCCGTCATCACCAACTCCCGCGCCCACGCCACCTACGTCGACTACGAAGCGTATTTCCGGATCCGCGAAGGCGGCCACTGGGTCAAGCTCGGCAACGGCCGCACGGCCGTCCAGCGCAGGTCCACGATCGGCCCGTTCGAGATCGGCAACACCGACCGCGTCTGCGGCCCCGTCAACGCCACCGCCGAAATCCGGGTGCACGTGAGGCCGGCCGGCGGGGCGTGGAGCAACTGGAGCGGAGCCGTGACGAAGCAGTGCCAGACGTGAGCCGGGTACGGCGACGCTCCCGTCTGGGGCGAGCCGATGTGGGCGGAAGGCCGGGCATGCTTTCCTCTGCCCGGTGTAACTGAGGGGTGCCGTCCTGCGTCGGTTCACGGGCTGCCGTGCGCCGAGTCGCTGTCGCGCGGCGCGGGGTGGGCGGCGGGCGCTGCCGGGGACGGCCCGCTCTGGCTCGCCACCAGGGCCCGGTAGGGGGCGCAGCGGTGGAGGAGGGTGTCGTGGTCCGCGGCGTCGAGGACCGTACCGGCGTTCATCATGATGACGTGACGGGCGTCGCGCACGGTGGACAGCCGGTGTGCGACGACGATGACTGCGCGGCTGGCCGCGAGGTCCGCGATCACGGCGCGCAGCCGTTCCTCGTTGAGGCCGTCGAGCTGGCTGGTGGGTTCGTCGAGGAGGACGATGTCCGCGTCGGAGAGCAGGGCGCGGGCCAGGGCCATCCGCTGGCGCTGGCCGCCGGACAGGTCGGACTCCCGGCCGAGCAGCGTGTCCAGGCCCTGCGGGAGCCGTGTGATGTCCTGTGCGAGGCCCACGGCTTCGAGGGCCGTGTCGAGTTCGGGGTCGGTGGCCGGTCGGGATCGGCCGAGCTGGAGGTTCTCTCGGGCTGTGGCCTCCAACAGGGTGAACCCCTGGTCCACGTAGGCGATACGGGCTCGGAGGGCGTCCAAGGGCCAGTGCGCGGTGTCGTGGCCGAGGACGCAGACGGAGCCGGCGGAGGGCCTGACGAAGCGGTCGATGAGGGCGAGCACGGTGGTCTTCCCCGCGCCCGAGGGTCCCACCACAGCGGTCAGTCCGGTGCGGGCGGTCGCGAAGGAGACGGCCCGCAGGGCGGCGTCGCGCGAGCCGGGGTGGGTGTAGGACACGGAGCGGAACATCACGGCCGGGGCGCCCGGGAGGCTTGCCGGGGCGGTTCGGGAGGAGTCGCGCGAATCCGTCTCCGGGGGCAGGCTCAGCAGTTCATTGCAGCGGTCCCGGGCGGCCAGGCCCGCTTGGAGCCTGCCGGAGCCGGTGGCCAGCGTGCTGACGTAGGGGATGGTCTGGAGGAGGTAGAGGAGGAAGGCCGTGAACGCCGCGATCCGCAGGTCGCCCGCGGCCAGCCGGGCGCCGCCCGTGAGGATCACCGCGATCATCGCAAGTTGGTTGCCCAGGGAAAGGGCGGCCGGGATCAGCGCGGCGAGCCGTGCGCCCTCCAGGGAGATGGCCCGAAGCCGTTCGGCGTCCGCCGCCAGGGCTTCGGCCGCGGCGGCCTCGGCCCGGTGGGCTTTGATCGTCGTCAGCGCGTCCAGGTCCGCGGTGAAGCGCTGGGCGATGCGGCCGACTGCGTTCTGCTGCTTGCCGACGTTCTCCTTCATCTGGCGGAGCACCAGCAGGACGAGCAGCGTCAGCACGGCGAGGGCCCCGACGGTGACGAGGGTGAGGACCCAGTCGATCCATACCATCACGACCAGTGTGGCCACCACGGTGAGGGCTGCCAGGGGTAGTTGGGTGGCGACGTCGACGACTTGACGTAGCAGGAGGGCGTCGGAGGTGATGCGGGCGGCGAGTTCGCCCGTCCCGCGGGCCTTCACCACGCCCAGGGTCAGCCGAAGGCTGTGCTCCATGATCCGGACGCGGATCCGACATGCGAGGCGTTCGCCGATCCGGGCGAGGAGGAAGCCCGAGAGGGCTTGTGCCAGGGCTCCGACGGCGGCGGCCGCGCACATCAGCGCGGCGTGGGCGCGCGGCGGCCGGCCGGCCATGAGGTCGGTGACCACTTCCTGGACGAACAGGGGAAGGGCGAGAGTGGCCGCGGTGGCGGTGAGGGCGAGCAGGAGGGCCGCGACCAGCCGCACGGGGTCGGCGGTCAGCTCCCGGCGCAGGCTCACGATGTCCGGTGCTGTCGTGGGGATCTGCGGTGGCCGTCGTGGCTGCGACTTCGGTTCCGAAGAAGGCGAGGGCGTGGGCGGGGGCGAAGGCGACAGTGGTGGAGGCAGGGGCGGGGGCGGCGGCGGGAGTGCGGGGTCTGCGGTCTGGTCGGCCACGTGAGGCCCCTCCTGCTGGTGCGGGACGGTGGTCGGTGCGGGCCGGCATGCGGGCCCGGGCCGAAGCGGCGTGCGCTTCGGCCCGGGGGTCGGTCGGGCCGTGGTGCGGCTACGGCCCGGCCGGCTTCATGCGGTGTTGCGGTTGCCGTCCCTGCGGGGAGCGACGGCGGTGCCGGTCAGAGGCAGACGAGCGTGCTGACCGTGCTGGTGCCGCAGTTGAGGGCGCTCAGCGAGCTGACGCTCGCGAGGGTGTCGTCGATCGGGTGGGCGTCCGTCTCGGGGAGTTCCAGGGTCTGGAGGTCGAGGATGGCCATGACTGTTCTCCTTGAGTGAGCGGTGGATGCCCGGATCCGGTGGATCCGGTCGTGCACCCGGCCTGCGGCCGGGGTCTGTGGGGGCGCTCGCGGCGCCCGTCACGCCGTCCAGGGGAGGAAGGGGGTGGTGTGCAGGGCTGTGCCCAGGGCGAGCAGTACTCCGGCGGATCCGGTCGCCAGGTCGGCGGAGAGGCGCAGGAGTTGGTCGCCCGGGAAGGCGAGGTGACCCGCGTAGGTGACGTGGTGCAGGGTCAACAAGGCCCGGTGGCGGTCGAGGAGGGCAGCGGTGTGTCCGGGGCCGTCGGCCCGGGCGTCGGCGCGGGCGGCCGTGAGCGCCAGGTAACCGATCAGCCCGGCCCTGCCGTTGAAGAGTCCCGGCTGGATGATGAACTCCGGCTCCGCCGCCCTGCGGATGCCCTCCTCGTAGGACGAGGCCGTGCTCGCGGGACGGTGGGCGAGGAGGGCGTGCAGAACGAGGCCGATGCCCGCACTGCCGGTCTCGATGTACGGGAGGACGCGACGGCCGTCGACGACCTGGGTGGTGCCGTCGGCCACCGTGAGGCAGCGGTCGAGGTCGAGGTCGAGGAGGGCGGCGGCCCGTTCGAGGAGGGTGTCGTCGGCCGTGTGCTCGTAGAGGCGGATCAGGGCGAGGGCGGCGCCACTGGCTCCGGCCAGGAGCCCGGCCGGTCGGCGTGCGTCGTCGCGGCCGCGCTTGTCCAGGGTGTCGGCGGCCTCCAGGACCAGGGCTTGGGCGTCGGCCAGCATCCGGTGATCCCCCGTGGCACCGGCGAAGTGCAGCAGGGTGAGGCCGATGCCGGGGGCGCCGGTGGCCAGGGACGCGCCGGTGGTGTCCTCCCGCGCTGCCTCCAGGCTCACGAGCAGGTCGAGGGCCGCCTCGTGCTCGCCGAGCAGGTCCAGTACGTAGGCCACGCCATGGCCGCCGAAGTACAGACCCGGGGCGGTGACGCCCGTACGGGACGCCCTGACCAGCCAGTGCACGTGTTCTTCGCGGACGGCCGCGCCCGTGGTGTGCAGGGCGTAGAGCACTCCCGCCGCGCCGTGGGCGAGGCCGAGTCCTCCGTGGCGGAACTGGGCGACGTCGCCGGGGAACAGTCGGTCCGTGCGGTCCGGGGTGGCCATGGCCGTGATGCCCGCCGCCAGGGAATCGCGCAGCTGTGGCCAGCCGGCGGGGTTGGCGGTCAGCAGGGAGCGGGCGGCGGCCCTGTTACGGCCGATGCCGGGACGGGGCGGGCGGGCCGGGTCGGGGCGGGGGCCCGAATGGGAGATCATCGTGCGGATGGGCGCCGTATAGCCGTCGGGTACGGGGAAGCGGTGCTCGATGACGTCGGCGAGTTCGCCTGCCTTGGCCGGGTCGAGGGCGGTCAGCTGGACCAGGGGGAGGAAGAGCCAGAGGCGGATGGCGGCCAGGGCGTAGTGGTCGATCGCGGTCCCGCTGAGCCCGGCCGGGGCGGTGAATCCTGCGGCGCCGAGGGCGGGGCGGACGAACGCGTCCTGCGGGCTGGCCAGTTCGAAGTCGATGAAGCAGATCCCGCCGTCGGGCCTGACGATCAGGTTGCGCGGATGGAGGTCGCCGAAGACGATCCCGCGGGCGTGGATCGCGGCCAGCGTGTCCTCCACCCGCTCCAGCAGGGTGATGGCCTCGCGGGTGTACGCGGCCACGGCACCGGGGTCGGGGGCGGGGTGGATCAGAGGGTAGCGACCGGTCAGCCACTGGCTGAGGGATTCGCCCTCGACGTACTCCTGCGCGAGGAATTCGTGCTCCCACACGGTGAACAGGCCCTGGTGGCCGGGAACGGCGCCGGGGGTTGCAGCCGGCATCGCGGGGACGATGGGGACGCGGGGTACGCCGGGTATGCCGGCCAGGCGGGTCAGAACGCCGTGCTCGTGGCGCAGCCGCGTCACGGCGTCAACCCCCCGCTGGTCCAGGCCCGCGTGGGGCCGCGCCTCTTTGAGGACGACCGGCGGCTCACCCGGTGCGGGGCGGGCGAGGTAGACGCCGCCGGCGTTGGAGAAGTGCAGGACGCGTTCGACCGTGTACGGCAGGTCCGGCCCGCGGGCGGCGCGGCGGGCCTCGACGGCCGGGGCGATGCACTGCGGGACCGGGGCCCAGTCGGGCACGGAGAAACCGGGGCCCCGTACATCGGGTATGAGGCGGCCGTCCGGGCCGGCGAGGGCGAGGACACGCTCACCGGCGGCATTGCGGCAGTGGCGTTCGACGAATCCGCCGTAGCGGAGGTAGAGGGGACCTTCCTGCCAGCGCGCGTCGCTGAGGATGTAGGGGCCGCGCCGGCAGGCGAGGAGGGTGCCGAGGCCACGGAGACATCGCTCCAGTTCGGCCTCGTCCCGGGGGTAGACCGTGCAGAACTTCCCGCTGGCGCCGCGCGGGGCGTACTTGGAGTTCTGGACCTGGAGGATGGGCAGGCCGCGCAGGAACTTGAAGGTGACGCGCTCCTTCAGGCACCAGGCGTGGAGGGCTTCCAGTACCTCCTCGGCGTCGGCCGCGCACGAGGACACGTGGATCTTCCACCCCTGGTCCGGCAGGATGACGTCCACGGGGCGGGCCACGGACCAGATCTCCAGGTCGCCGCGTTCCCAGCCCGCGGGCAGCGGGCGTGTGGTGGCCGCGAACTCCTCCTGCGCTCCCCAGGCCCTCGGGGATTCGTAGAAGAGGGGATCGGCGAAGGTGTAGGCCTCGTACTGGTTGTCCATCGGGGCTCCTCGATGCGCAGATGTACACAAAGCCGGGCAGGCGCGGATGCTGGCGGGCATGCCGGCCGAGGCCTCGGGAGGAGAAGGAGAAGGTGCACGGTCGGCGGCCGGGGGTGCTACCCGATCGGCGGGCGCCGTGCGACATCCCAAAGCTTCCGGGCGGCCCGGCTCGCGCGCAACGGCGCGCAAGCAGCACATGCCTGCGAGGTGATGCGACCGGCGCGCGTCAGGGAGGTGGGGGGCGGCCTCCCCGTGCCGGGGCGGGCCGGTGTCACACGGCGGGCGTGCGAGGGTCTCGTAGCCCGCCGGGGACGGGCGGCGCGGGAGCTGCCAGGGGGCCTTCGGGCGCCGGCGGCCGGGCCTTGGGGCCCAGGTCAGGCGCAACTCCCGTGCGGGACGACGGGGGCCCGTCCCGCCACCACGTTCGACGAACGGTCAGTCGCACGAAGAAACCCGCCGAACAAGGCGGCCGGAGCAAGGCCGGGCTCCGGACCGCGCGCGCCCTCGGCGTGCGCCCCCGCCATTCCGGCGAGATGACGACTGCGGATGGTGGGGTCGGGATCATCGAGACGGGGCAGGAGCACGGGCGTTTCGGTAGTGATCGTGGATCGGGCGGCGGCCACCGACCAGCCTGCTGGATAGCCGGTCACCTCCACGCCGTAGTCGTCGTAGTCGTCGGGGCGTGGCGCCGCAGGTCCGTGCGGTGGAGGAGAAGTTCATCGCGGGAGGCGCCGCCGAAGTGCCGGCCACCATCGCCCGCACATCGAACGCGCCTCCCACCCACGAACGAGGCCGGCTCCGCTCCGTCCCCCAGCGCCCGGCACGTCGCGAACGTGGCCAGCCGCGGTGCACAGCAACGACTGGCCGTCCGGCGCGGAGCGGGTCACCCTAAAGGGTGTTGCAGAAGGTCTGTCGTGGGCGGGCCTGAGTGGCTTTTGACCTGTTGTTTCACCGTGTCATGGCGAGGTTGTGCATGGTGGC
>NZ_JBFAZJ010000026.1:0-137833 GCF_040681715.1 Streptomyces sp. NPDC051582 | reverse complement strand
CAGCGCGAACCCCCGCTCTGCCGCGGGCGAACACCGCAATCTGAAACAGGGGACGCCTCACGTGGCGACCCACGACCTCAAAACCAGGTCACTAGGGGGTGATCTGGCCCGCCGCCCACTCGGCCCACTCCCGGCGCATGGCGTTGAACCGCAGGCCGTACTCCAGGGCGATCCTGCCGTGGACCGACAGCGGATCATCGCCCCAGTCGATGGACTTCTCCAGCTGCCGCAGGCCCTCGTACTCGTGCTGGGACATCTCCGTCAGCTCGGTGAGATAGCCCCGCGCCTGCTCCGGCGTGAGCACACCGAGGAAGAAGACCCTCAGCAGGATGTCGCTGCGGGTGTTGCGCTGCGGCTTGGTCCCGGTCAGCCAGTGGCGCAGCTCGGCCAGCCCCTCGTCGGTGAGGGTGTATTCCTTGCGCCCGCGCGGGCCCTGGGCCGAAACGCTGATCATCCCGGCGCCGGCGAGCTTGGACAGCTCTGTGTACATCTGGCTCTGGGTGGCGGGCCAGACGGTGGCCAGCGAGGTTTCGAAGCGCTTGAGCAGGTCGTATCCGCTGGCCGGGCGCTCTGACAGGAGTCCGAGAAGGGCGTGTCGAAGGCTCATGCCCCTTACTTTACCTTCCATTCTTGACATGTCACTTCTGGAACGTCTACTTTCGACATGTCAGAACAGGAACGTCAGTCATCAGCCGGGGGTTTCCGATGTCGTACGTACGCACCTTCCTTCCGTGGATCGTCTTCGCGGTGCTCCCGTCCGGCCAGTGGCAGTGGGCCGCGCTCGCCGGTCTCGTCGCCGCCGTGGCGGTCACCGTCCAGCAGCGCCGGGCCGGGGCCGGCTTCGACGCGCTGATCATCGAGATCGGCTCCGCGGTCTTCTTCGCGGCCCTGACGGCCATCGCCTTCGCCGACCCGCACTCGGGCGTCCACGGCTACTCGGCAGCCCTCTCCTCAACCACGCTGGCCCTCATCGCCGGGGGCTCCCTGCTCGTGGGCAAGCCGTTCACCCTGGGCATCGCCAAGCGCACCACCCCCCGCGAGGTCTGGGGCCTGCGGCCGTTCGTCCGCGCCAACACCGTCATCACGGGCGTGTGGACCGCGGCCTTCGCCGTCACCGCCGGCGCGCTCGCGGCCCTCGCCCACGCCGGTCACGGCCACTCCATGTCCGCCACGCTGGTCCAGGCCGCCGGTTTCGTCGTCCCGATGCTCTTCACCGTCCGCTACGTCGCCGCCGCGCAGGCCAAGGCCGGCGCGCGCTGAGCAACTGCCGCCGCCGGACCGCCGGTCGGGAGCCGACGGACCGGCGGGGGTAGGGTGCGGGCGTGTCGTCGTACTCCATCGGGCAGGCCGCGGGGCTGCTGGGCGTGAGCGCCGAAACCGTCCGCCGCTGGGCCGACGGTGGGCGGCTGCCCGTGCGCCGTACGGCCGACGGGGCCCGCTCCTTCGACGGGGCGACGCTCGCCGCCTTCGCCAAAGCGCGGGCCGGTGATCCGCGGCCGCAGCCCCCGGCGGGCAACGGAACGGCCACCTCCGTACGGAACTCCTTCGCCGGCATCGTCACCGCGGTCCGGCTCGACGACGTGGCGGCCCAGGTGGAGATCCAGTCGGGCCCGCACCGGGTGGTGTCCGTGGTGACGCGGGAGTCGGTCGAGGAACTCGGGATCGCGGTCGGGGTGAGCGTCATCGCGCGGGTGAAGTCCACCGAGGTGTACGTCGACCTCCCCTGACCGCCCACCGCCCACCGCCCGCCGCCCGCCGCCCGCCGCCCGCCCGTGCGCTACGTGCAGCGCAGCGCCGCGTAGAGGTCCAGCTTGTGGTCCAGGCGCGAGAGGTCCCGGCCCGTCAGGGACTCCACCCGCTCGATCCGGTAGTGCACCGTGTTCACGTGCAGGTGCAGGGCCTCCGCCGTGCGGGTCCAGGAGCAGTTGTTGGCCAGGAACACCTCCAGCGTCTCGCGCAGCATGCCGTCCCCGAGCGCCCCGAGCGTCCGCGTCGCGTAGACCGACCGGACCTCCCCCGGGACTCCCGCCAACAGGGCCGACAGGGTGTCCAGTTGCTCCACCCCGCGGACCGGGGTCGTCTCGTCCGCCGCCGTCAGGGCGAAGCGGGCCTGGCGCAGCGACGCGCGTAGTGCCTCGGCGCCCGAAGCCCGCGCACCCGCGCCCAGGCGGAGATCGGCTTCCGGAACCCGGCAGGCCTGGATCAGCGGCCAGACCGGGCGGAGCAGGCCCGGGACGTCGACCGCCGCGTCCTGGTCCTCGTACAGGACCGCGACCGAACGCCCCACCGCGTACGGGACACCGTGCAGATGGGCCAGCGCCTCGGCCAGGGCGTCGCCGTCCGTCGCCGCGAGCACCCGGTACGGGCCGCCCGCCGGGAGTCTCGCCGCGGCCAGCGCCTCCTCCAGCGCCGCCGGATCCGCGGCCTGCTCCTCCGCTTCGAGGAGTACGGCCAGCTCCCGGCCGGCGGCACGGGCCTGGTCGGCGCGCCGGGAGCGGCCGTCGCGGTACTGGGCGAAGACCTCGGCGATCTCGTGGAGCACGCGCGGGGGCGCGGCGTCCGCGTCCGGCACGTGCAGCAGCCAGGCGTCGTACGGGGTGCTCTCGGCCTCGATGCGCAGCGAGAGCCCCTCGCGCAGCGCGCCGGCGCCCGCCCGCCTGGCCGGTATCGCGGGCGCCGACGGGGTGCGGGCGACGGTGCGGCCGCTCGCGGTGAGCAGGTAGCAGGCGACCCTGCCCAGGTGCGCGCAGGCGCGGTCCAGCAACTCGGCGGGGCCCGCGTCGCCTTCGAGGAGGCGGCTGAGCTCGGCGCGCACGTTCTCGGGGAGGGCGAAGAGGCGGTTCGGGCGCCGGCTCAGGTCACCCCACTGGCGCAGGTAGACCGCCTCGGTGACCGCGCGGAAGCTGGTCTGCGCGGGTACGGCCACCAGCGGCACGCGGTGGGCGCGGCAGGCGGCCACCAGCTCGTCGGGGACCCGGCCGTGGGTCTCCTCGCCCGCGAGGAGGGCGGTGGCCCCGGCCTCGGCGAGCGCGGACACGAACCGGTCCGCCTTCACCAGGTCGCCGTCGGTCCACCACACCAGGCCGCTGAGCACGAGTTCGCCGGGGCCCAGGAAGCGGCGCGGGTCCTCCAGGTCGGTGGCGGTGACCCCGCTGACCTCCTGGCCGAGAAGGGCGTCCTCGCCCCAGAGCAGGGTGAGGCCGAGGTTGTCGGACTGAAGCAGGTCGAGGACGTGCATGGCGGGGACTCCTTGGGGTGGGTGGCAGCCCACGGTGGCCACATTCGCCAGGCGAATATGAGAAAGACCATCGTAAATGCAAGGGCAAGTGTCTCATCAGCCTCTTGGTTGATCATCCAGGGACGAGCGCCGGCGGACCGTCCCTTTCCGTGTCCGGCCACAGTCGTCCCGGCCCCGCCCCCGTTGGTTCACTGACTGGAAACGCACGGTCCTCGGACCAGAGAGGCTGGTGGCTCCCCTTGGATCTCAACACCGTGCTCGACGTGCGCGACGCACGCCGCCGCGAACCCTGGCGCCCCGGCGACGCGTGGCTCGGCGGCGGCACGTACCTCTTCTCCGAGCCCCAGCCGCACATCCGCCGCCTGGTCGACCTGTCGCGGATGGGCTGGCCGTCCCTGTCCTGGCAGCCCGACGGCGACCTCGACATCGCGGCCACCTGCACCATCACCGAGCTGTCCCGGTTCGGCCGGTCCCTGCCGGCGACCGCGGCGCCGCTGATCGAGCAGTGCTGCCGGGCCTTCCTGGCCAGTTTCAAGGTCTGGAACATGGCCACCGTCGGCGGGAACCTCTGCAACGGCCTGCCGGCCGGCCCGGTCATCTCCCTGGCCGCGGGCCTCGACGCCACCGTCCTCCTCCAGGGCCAGGACGGTGCCACCCGCCGCCTGCCCGTCACCGACTTCATCCGCGGGGCCGGGGTCAAGGACCTGCGCGAGGGCGAGCTGCTGCGTTCCGTCCGCGTCCCGGCCCGCTCGCTGACCTGCCGTACGGCTTTCCGGCAGGCCTCTCTCTACGGGCTCGGCCGCTCCGGCGCCCTCGTCGTCGGCACCCGCGACCCCCAGGACGGCTCGTTCGCCCTCATGGTCAGCGCCGCCACCACCCGCCCCTTCCGCTTCTGGTTCGCGCTGCCGCCCACCGCCGCCGAACTGCGCGAGGCGGTCGACACCGCCGTCCGGCCGGACGAGTGGTTCGACGACATCCACGGACTGCCCGACTGGCGGCGCCACATGGCCCTGCGTCTGGCCGAGGAGATCCGCCGCGAACTCGCGCCGGCGCCGCTGAAGGAGGAGGTTTCCCGATGAGCTACGAGATCGAGATCAACAGGGAGCGCTTCGACACCGAGCCCCGCGCCGGCCAGTGCCTGCGCACCTACCTGCGCGAGCGCGGCTGGTTCGGCGTGAAGAAGGGCTGCGACCAGGGCGACTGCGGGGCCTGCACCGTGCACGTCGACGGGCAGCCGGTGCACAGCTGCCTCTACCCGGCCGTCCGCGCCGAGGGCCGCTCGGTCACCACCGTCGAGGGCCTCGCCAGGCCCGGCGGCGAACTGCACCCGGCCCAGCAGCAGTTCCTCGACGCCCAGGGCTTCCAGTGCGGCTTCTGCACGGCCGGCTTCCTGATGACCACCGCCGCCCTCCAGGCCGAGGAGGGCACCGCCCACGACGACGGCAAGCTCCAGGACCTCCCGCGCGCCTTCAAGGGCAACATCTGCCGCTGTACGGGCTACCGCGCCATCGAGGACGCCGTACGCGGGGTGAAGCACACCGAAACCCCGGAACAGGGCGCGGCCGTCGGCAAGAGCCTCGGCGCCCCCGCCGGTCCCCTCGTCGTCACCGGCACCGCCCGCTACACCTTCGACGTCGAGGTGCCCGGGCTGCTCCACATGAAGCTGCTGCGCTCCCCGCACCCGCACGCCCGCATCGTCGACATCGACATCCGCGACGCCCTCCAGGTCCCGGGCGTGCACGCCGTCCTCACCCACCACGACGCCCCCGACCGCCTGTACTCGTCCGCCCGGCACGAGCACCCGACCGAGGACCCGATGGACACGCGCGTCCTGGACGACGTGGTGCGCTTCGTCGGGCAGCGGGTGGCGGCCGTCGTCGCCGACAGCGAGCAGGCCGCCGAGGAGGGCTGCCGCCGCGTGGTGGTCACGTACGAGGAGCTCCCGTACGTGATCGACCCGGAGGAGGCCATGCTCCCCGGTGCCCCCGTCCTGCACCCCAAGGGGCCCGAGTCGGGGATCTTCCGCGCCGAGAACAACGTGTGCGGCGAGGTCCACAACACGATCGGCGACATGGCGCAGGGGTACGCGCAGGCGGACGTCGTCTACGAGGAGACCTTCCAGACCCAGCGCGTGCAGCACGCCAGCCTGGAGACCCACGGCAGCGTCGCGTACTTCGAACCCAAGGAGGAGGGCGACGGCGAGCGCATCACCGTCCGCTCCTCCACCCAGGCCCCGTTCCTGACCCGGCGGGCGCTGTGCGCGCTCTACGACCTGAACGAGGACGAGGTCCGCGTCGTCGCGGGCCGCGTGGGCGGCGGGTTCGGTGGCAAGCAGGAAATGCTGACCGAGGACATCGTGGTCCTCGCCGCCCTGAAGCTGCGGCGGCCGGTGAAACTCGAATTCACCCGGGCCGAGCAGTTCTACGGTGCCACCACCCGCCACCCGTTCAAGATCACCATCAAGATCGGCGCCAAGGCGGACGGCACGCTCACCGCCCTGCGCATCCGGGTGCTCTCCAACACCGGCGCCTACGGCAACCACGGCCCGGCCGTCATGTTCCACAGCGTCGGCGAGTCCTTCGCCGTCTACAAGGCGCCGAACAAGGAGGTGGAGGCGTACTCCGTCTACACCAACGGCGTGCCGGCCGGCGCCTTCCGCGGCTACGGCCTCGGCCAGGTCCTGTTCGCCCTCGAATCGGTGATGGACGAGCTCGCCCGCAGGCTGGACATGGACCCGCTCGTCCTGCGCGAGAAGAACGTCATCGGCGCCGGCGACCACCTGGTGACCCCGATCGGCCACGAGGAGGACCTGTTCATCGCCTCCTACGGGATGAAGCAGTGCATGGACGTGGTGCGGAAGGCCGCCGCCGAGGACCGCAGCCACGAGGACGTCCCGCAGGGCTGGGTCACCGGGACGGGCTCGGCGGTCGCGATGATCGCGACCGGCCCGCCGGGCGGCCACTTCGCCGACGCCCGCGTCAGCCTGCTCCGCGATGGTACGTACGACATCGCCGTCGGCACGGCCGAGTTCGGCAACGGCACGACCACCGTCCACAAGCAGATCACCGCGGGCGCGCTGAACACCACGGTCGACCGGATCACGGTCCGCCAGTCCGACACCGACGTGGTCCGCCACGACACCGGCGCGTTCGGCTCGGCCGGCACGGTGGTGGCGGGCAAGGCGGTCATGCTGGCCGCCGACTCGCTCGCGGAACGCCTGCTGACCTTCGCTGCCCGGCACACGGGCGTGGCCCGGCACCTGTGCAGGCTCTCCGCCGAGTCCTTCGACTGCGCGGGCCGGATCGTCACGCTCAAGGAGCTGTACGAGGCCGCGTACGACAAGGGCAAGCTGGAGGAGATGGCCGCGGACGGGCACTGGGGCGGCTCCCCCCGCTCGGTCGCCTTCAACGCGCAGTGGTTCCGCCTCGCCGTCGACCCGGACACGGGGGAGATGAAGATCCTCCGGTCGGTCCACGCGGCGGACGCGGGCAAGGTCATGAACCCGATGCAGTGCCGCGGCCAGGTGGAGGGCGGCGTGGCCCAGGCGCTGGGCGCGACGCTGTTCGAGACCGTACGGGTGGACGAGCGCGGGGAGGTGACCACCGCGGCGTTCCGCCGCTACCGGCTCCCGCAGTACGCGGACGTCCCGCGCACGGAGGTGCACTTCATGGAGACCTCGGACGCGATCGGCCCGCTGGGCGCGAAGTCGATGAGCGAGAGCCCGTTCAACCCGGTGGCCCCGGCGTTCGCCAACGCGCTGCGGGATGCGACCGGGGTGCGGTTCACGGAGATGCCGGTGACACGCGACATCGTCTGGCGGAAGGTGAACCAGCGGTTGCGCGACCTGCAAGGGCAGAACACACGATGAAGCCACATCTGCGGGTTGTATCAAGCCATCAACCTTGCAGATGAGGTTCCGCAATCACGGCCCCCGGGCACAATCGCCACATGGCCAAACTCATGCTGCACGGAGATCTGGACCACCCGGCGACCCTGAGCGTCGCGGACCTGCGGGACTGGGCACAGCACCGGGCCGAGGTCACCTTCGACTGCGCGACGAACGGTCCGCAGCACCATGTCTTCGAAGGCGCGCTGCTGCGCGACGTGGTCTCGGACGCCGGGCCGTCCTTCGACGCTCGCCGGCGCAAGGACCGCAGCCGCTTCCTGCTGGCGGTCAGCGGCGGGGACGGGCACCACACCGTCTTGTCCTGGGCCGAACTAGACGCGGACTTCGGCAACAGTGCGGTGCTGCTGGCGACCCGCCTCGACGGAGAGGACCTCGACGAGGAGGGAGCGCAGCTGGTGGTCCCGTCCGACCGGTGCGGGGCGCGCTACGTCAGCGCCGTCACGCACGTGTGGTTCGGCTCGCTGTCGCCGCCGAACCTGGGCCTGTAGTCCCGGGCCCTGGACCTGGGCCCGCAGACCTGGGCCCGTGACCCGGGAGCCCGGGGCGTCAGACGGTCGCGAGCGAGATCTCGGTGGACTTGATCAGCGCGACGACGGAGGACCCGGCGGCCAGGCCGAGCGCCTCGACCGCGTCCTTGGTGATGGCGGCGGTCAGCCCGCCGCCGTTCACGTCCACCTTGACCGAGGCCATGGCGCCACCGGTGGCCACGTCCGAGACGGTGCCGGCCAGCTGGTTGCGGATGCTGAGGCCTTCGACGGCGCCGGTGGCCAGCGCCACCTCCGTGGCCTTGACGAGCGCCTTGACCGAGGAGCCCTCGGCGATGCCGAGGTCCTTGACGGCGTCGGCGGTGATGGCGGCGGTGATGTCCTGGCCGCCTTCCAGACGGACCTTGACCGTGGCCATGGCCTCGCCGGTGGTGACGGCGGTGACGGTACCGGCGATCTGGTTGCGGATGCTCAGGCTCATGGGTTGTCCGACCTCTTCGGTAGTGACTTCGCGCGGTCCGGGGGAACCGCACAAGATCGACCGTAATCACCCCGGTCCCGACGTGCGTTCGACCCATCGCATCCGCCAGCCGGAACCACCCGTGCGGCTCGCCTCTGCGGTTTCAGGGGTTTCAGAGGTTTCAGGCGTTCTGGGACACCTCCGGCTTCAGCATGCCGCGCAGCGCGTCGCGGAACTCCTGGCTGTCCTCTTCACCGTGCACGGCGACGGCGTGCTGGACCGCCGCCCCCATGACTTCGTCTTCCTCACCCGTGATGGTCAGGGTGCACCCGATCTCGCTGGGGTACTCCCTGCAGTCCATGACCTTGCGCATGACGCGCCTCCCGGTGGCGATGCCTGTGGATCCACTGACCACGATCCTCCGCATCGCCCCGGGGCGAAAGCCGGGCCGTCCTGCCAGCCGCCGCCCGGCCGCGGAGGGGACGGCTACGCGTCCGACATCTTCGGCATCTCGCCCGACGTGTTCTTCAGGTCGATGACCGCGAACGCCGCGCCCTGCTGGTCCGTCAGGGCCGCGAAGCGGCCGAAGGGGCTGTCCATCGGGCCGAAGTGGAGGGTGCCGCCGTGCTTCTTGGCCTTGGCCACGGCCTCGTCGCAGTCCGGGACCGCGAAGTAGACCTGGACGTACGGGGGGATCTCCGGCGGGAACTCCTCGCCCATCTTCATCCGGCCGAGGACCGGGTTCTCCTTGCCGCCGAGGCTGAAGATCTTGAAGTCCATCCCGGCCATCTCCGGGTCGTCACCGGGTTCGATCCTCTGGACCCCGTACGGGAAGACCTGCGAGAGGAACCCGTCCGCCTTGGCCGGGTCACGGGTGAAGACCTCCGCCCAGGCGTACGCGCCCGGCTCGCCGAGCTTCTCGAAGCCCCTGTGCTCGCCCGGCTGCCAGACGCCGAAGACCGCGCCGCTCGGCTCCTTGGCGATGGCCATGGTGCCGAAGGTGCCGACCTGCATCGGTTCCATCATCAGCTCGCCGCCGGCCGACTTGATCTTCTCGGCCGTGGCCGCCGCGTCGGGCGAGGCGAAGTACAGGCACCACTGCGACGGGGCCTCGGCGCCCGGCATCGGCGGTACGACGGCCGCCACGGCCTTGCCGCCGGAGTACGCCTGCGTGTAGTTGCCGTACTCGCTGGACGACTCGCCGAAGGTCCAGCCCAGTACGTCGGAGTAGAAGGTCTTGGCACCCTCCACGTCCTTGAACATCGCGTCCACCCAGCACGGAGCGCCTTCCGGGAACTCAGCCATGATCGATCGACTCCTGTTTCGTTTCGTCGCTTTTGCGCGGTTCTCACGCTAGGCCCGCGGTGCGCCGACCGCGCGGGGAGCGCCGCCGCGCGGGAGGCTGGATCCATGGACATCACGATGCGGCTGGCCCAGCAGCCGGAGGCCGACGAGCTCCTGGGCCGCAGCCCGCTCGCGGCGCTCGTCGGCATGCTGCTCGACCAGCAGGTGCCGATGGAGTGGGCGTTCTCGGGCCCGTACACGATCGCCCGGCGGATGGGGGCCGACGATCTGGACGCCCATGCCATCGCCGCATCGGACCCCGAGTCCTTCGCCGCCCTGCTCTCGCAGAAGCCGGCCGTGCACCGCTACCCGGGGTCCATGGCGAAGCGGGTGCAGCAGCTGTGCGCGTACCTGGTGGAGCACTACGACGGTGACGCCGAGGGCATCTGGCGCGGCGTACGGACCGGGGACGAGCTGCTGAAGCGGCTCAAGGAGCTGCCCGGGTTCGGCGAGCAGAAGGCCCAGATCTTCCTGGCGCTGCTGGGCAAGCAGCTCGGCGTACGCCCCAAGGGCTGGCGCGAGGCGGCCGGCGGCTACGGCCCGGCGAACGTCTACCGCTCGGCGGCGGACATCACCGGGCCGGAGTCCCTGGCGAAGGTGCGGGCGCACAAACAGGAGATGAAGGCGGCCGCCAAGGCCGCCAAGGCGGAGAAGGGCTAGGGGGTGGCCGCAGCCTCGGTGGCCGCCGCCTCGGTGGCCGCCGCCTCGGCCGGGCGCTTGCGCAGCGCCGACGCGTAGACCTCGTCCGCGTCGAGTCGGCGCAGCTCCTCCGCGATCAGCTCGGCCGTACTGCGGATCTTCAGGGCCACCTTCCGGTCGGGGCTGCCCGGCAGGATCAGCGTGGCCAGGGCCCCGTCCGGGCGGTCCACCGTGATCTCGCCCTCCCGGGTCGCCAGCCGGACCCGCGTGATCACCGGCCCGTCCGTCGCGACCCGCTCCACCGGCACCCCGAGGCGGTCCTCCAGCCAGCGGGCCAGCAGCTCGGCGCTCGGATTGCCGGCCTCGCTCTCCACCGCCCCGCCCTTCACCGGCAGCGGCTTCTGGTCCATCGCCGCGGCCAGCAGGGCCCGCCACGGCGTCAGCCGGGTCCAGGAGAGGTCGGTGTCACCGGGGGCGTACGCGGCGGCCCGCCGCTCCAGTACCGCCAGCGGGTCGGCGACGGCCTCGGCGTCCGTGATCCGGCGCTGCGCGAGCGCGCCGAGCGGATCCCGCGCCGGGTCGGCGGGGGCGTCGGCCGGCCACCACACCACCACCGGCGCGTCCGGCACCAGCAGCGGCAGGACCACCGAGCCCGCCTGCTCGGTCAGCGCCCCGTGCAGGCGCAGCAGCACGATCTCCCCGGTCCCCGCGTCGGAGCCGACCCGCAGTTCGGCGTCGAGCCGGGTCTGGCGGAGCTTGTGCGGGCCGCGCGAGGTGCGCTTGATGACCGCGATGATGCGGCAGGGGTGTTCGCGCGAGGCCTCCGAGGCCGCGCGGACGGCGTCGTACGCGTTCTCCTCGTCGGTGGCTACGACGAGCGTCAGCACCAGGCCCATCGTGGGGCTGCCCACGGCGCGGCGGGCGTCGAGCAGGGCCCGGTCGATCTTGCTGGACGTGGTGTCGGTGAGTTCGGTCCGCATGGGCCGCAGTCTGTCAGCGCCGAAGCCCCCGGCGGCACCCCGGCGGTGGCACCGGCCGCCGGAATCCGTCACGTACCGCCTCGCGGCCCCGTCTCATCTGCGCCGCTTCGCCGTCCCGAACACCGACCGCGAGATCTCCCGCCCCAGCTGGGTGCCGATCGACCGCGCCAGCGAACGGAACAGCCCGCTCCCCACCACCTGCTGGGCGAGCGAGGGGTCCGGCTTCGGCGCGCTGCGCGCCGTCTTCGCCGCTTCCTTGGCCTGCTTCTCGGCCTCCGCCTCCGCCGCGGCGGCCTCCGCCGCCGCCTCGGCCGCCACCTGCTCGGCGCTGATCTTCTCGTACGCCGACTCGCGGTCGACCGGCTCCGCGTACCGCGCGTAAAGGAGCGAGGACTTCACCGCCGCGTCCAGGACCGCCGCGTCGAGCGGACCCATCAGCGACTGCGGGGCGCGCAGCCGGGTCGCCGCGACCGGGGTCGGGGCGCCCTTCTCGCTGAGCACCGTGATCACCGCCTCGCCCGTACCGAGCCCGGTCAGCAGCTCCTCCAGGTCGTACGGGGAGTTCGGGAAGGTCTTCACCGTGGCCTTCAGCGCCTTCGCGTCGTCCGGGGTGAAGGCGCGCAGCGCGTGCTGCACCCGGTTGCCGAGCTGCGCGAGCACGTCCCCCGGCACGTCCTTGGGCGTCTGCGTCACGAAGAAGACGCCGATCCCCTTGGACCGGATCAGCCGCACGGTCTGGGTGATGGACTCCAGGAAGGCCTTCGACGCGCCGTTGAACAGCAGGTGGGCCTCGTCGAAGAAGAAGACCAGCTTCGGCCGCTCCAGGTCCCCGACTTCCGGCAGGTCGGTGTAGAGGTCCGCCAGCAGCCACATCAGGAAGGTGGAGAAGAGCTGCGGCTTGTCCTGGACCGCCGGGAGTTCCAGTACGGAGACCAGCCCGCGCCCGTCGGCTGCGGTCCGCAGGAATTCACTGGTGTCGAATTCGGGCTCGCCGAAGAACTCCGAGGCGCCCTGCTGCTCGAACGCGGTCAGGGACCGCAGGATCACCCCGGCCGTCACGGTGGACAGCCCGCCGATGCCCTTGAGTTCGGCCTTCCCCTGGTCGGAGACGAGGAAGGCGACGACCGCCCGCAGGTCCTTGAGGTCGATCAGCTCCAGTCCCTTGGCATCGGCGTAATGGAAGATCAGGCCGAGCGACTGCTCCTGGGTCTGGTTGAGCTGAAGCACCTTCGACATCAGCACCGGGCCGAATCCCGTCACCGTGGCCCGTACCGGAATGCCCGCTCCGATCCCGCCCAGCGAATAGAACTCGCTCGGGAATCCGGTGGCCTCCCACTGCTGGCCGACTTCCCCCGCCCGTTCCGCGACCTTCTCGTTGGCCGTGCCCGGCGCCGAGATCCCGGAGACGTCGCCCTTGACGTCGGCGAGGAACACCGGGACGCCGCCCGTCGACAGCTGCTCGGCGATGAGCTGGAGCGTCTTCGTCTTGCCGGTGCCGGTCGCGCCCGCGACCAGGCCGTGGCGGTTGAGCATCGACAGCGGGATGCGGATCTGGCGGTCCGGCAGACAGGCTCCGTCCCAGAGCAGGGCACCCAGTTCGAGCGCGGGTCCGGTGAAGGCGTAACCGGCGGCGATCTGGTCGGCCGGGGACGCGGGGTCGGTGCTCTCGCTCATACATCACTCCCGAAATAGCCCTGTCTGCCACTTTTGCACCGGCTTGGCAAGGCTGCGCCCGCAGGCACCGGCCCGGTAGGCTTTCCGTGTGATCTTCAAGCGCATCGGAAACGGGCGGCCGTACCCCGACCACGGCAGGGAAACCACCCGGCAGTGGGCGGATGTCGCCCCGCGCCCGGTCCGGCTCGACCAGTTGGTGACGACCAAGGGGCAGCTGGACCTTGAGACGCTGCTCGCCGAGGACTCGACGTTCTACGGGGACCTCTTCGCCCACGTCGTGAAGTGGCAGGGCGACCTGTACCTGGAAGACGGGCTGCACCGCGCCGTGCGCGCGGCCCTGCAGCAGCGCCAGGTGCTGCACGCGCGCGTACTCGAAATGGACTACTGAGCCCCGACACGCCGTAAACGGGCCCGAGAAACGCTCCTGCCCGGGCCCCCCTTGGGTTTCCGGTTCGCGAGGATTGCGCCTTTCGGGTCGGTCTTGCCCTATCAACAGATCATTTGGTGGGCATCGCAGGCGGGCGGTACTACGCTGCGCCCATGAGCATGCTCACTCCCCCCGGCATGGGCGGAAAGTACCGCGTCACGGGAGCGGCCTACCCCCGCATGAGCCGACCGCGGCGGCGCCGCCGGATCGTCCTCACCGTGCTCGGAGCAGTCCTCGGTCTGGCCCTGCTCGGCTATGGATCCGTGCAGCTCATGAACGTGTTCCGAGGTGAGGGCGGCAGCGGCAAACACCAGGCCGCGGGCAAGGACTGCGCGACACCCAAGCCCAGGGCGGGCGCCGCGGCGGCCGCCAGCCCCGCCGCGGCCAAACCGGCCGCGGCCCTGCCCCAGCCCGGCGAGATCACGGTCAACGTCTACAACGCGACCCCGCGCGCCGGGCTCGCCAAGGCGGTGGGCGACGAGCTGAAGAAGCGCGGCTTCACCATCGGCAAGGTCGGCAACGCGCCCGCCGACTTCGACAAGAAGGTCCCGGGCACGGGGATACTGCTCGGCTCGCCCAAGACCGACAAGGCGGCCTTCTCCGTACTGGGCACCCAGCTCGAAGGCGATACGCAGCAGACCGACGCCCGGGAGGGCGCGGACATCGACCTGATCCTCGGCGACGCCTTCAAGGATCTCAGCCCGAAGGAGGCGGCGGACAAGGAGCTGTACCTGCTGGCCAACCCGCAGCCCTCGCCCGCCAAGACCTGCTGACCCGACGACGGACGAACGCGAACAGCCGGCCCCCTCGCAAGAGGCGGCCGGCTGTTTCGTCCCGCGGGTCCTACTCGGCCGAGCCGTACATGCGGTCGCCCGCGTCGCCCAGGCCCGGAACGATGTAGCCGTGCTCGTTGAGCCGCTCGTCCACCGCGGCCGTCACGACCGTCACCGGGGTGCCCGCGAGGTCGCGCTCCATGACCTCGACGCCCTCGGGCGCGGCCAGCAGCACCACGGCGGTCACGTCGTCGGCGCCGCGCTTGATGAGCTCCTGGATCGCCGCGACGAGCGTGCCACCGGTGGCCAGCATCGGGTCGACGACGTACACCTGACGCCCGGAGAGGTCCTCGGGCATGCGCGTCGCGTACGTGGAGGCCTCCAGGGTCTCCTCGTTGCGGACCATGCCCATGAAGCCCACCTCGGCGGTCGGCAGCAGCCGCATCATGCCGTCCAGCATGCCGAGACCGGCGCGCAGGATCGGCACGACCAGCGGGCGCGGGTGCGAGAGCTTCACGCCGGTGGTCGGCCCGACCGGCGTGACGATGTCGGCCTGCTCGGTGCGCACGTCACGGGTGGCCTCGTACGCGAGGAGGGTCACCAGCTCGTCGGCGAGCCGACGGAAGGTGGGGGAGTCGGTGCGCTTGTCGCGCAGGGTGGTCAGTTTGTGCGCCACCAAGGGGTGATCGACGACCTGCAAACGCACAACATCCTCCAAGGCTCAGCTGCCGGGTTTCGACCTGCGACCTGCAAAAACGGCCGCACTTTTCGCGACCCACGGTCAAAAGGCTACGCGGTGCGCGCACCCCCGTGCGTCCGAACCCGCGCCGCCGCCCGCGGATCCGTACCCATCGGTTCCCGATCCGTACCGGATCCCTTGCGGATGCGGCCCGCCCGGGCGCCCAGCACGCTGGACGGATGAGCAACGCACCGGTGGTCGCGGCGGTCGACGGATCCGATCACAGCCTCAAGGCGCTGGAATGGGCGCGGACCGAGGCGCTGCGCCGCGGAGCCCCGCTCGTGGTCGCGCACGTGCTGCCCGACAGCGCCCAGCTGTACGCGGCGCGCCGGTCCTCCCTCGCCGACCCCTCGCAGCCGCAGCAGTACGCCGACCCCGTCGGGGAGCGCGTACGGGACATCCTCGCCGGGACCGCCGAACTGCCGGCCGAGGTGCGGTACGAGTCGCTGGAGGGCTCCGTGCCCGAGGCCCTGCGGGTGACCGCGGAGGAAGCCCTGATGGTGGTGATGGGCTCCCGGGGGCGCGGCGGCTTCGCGGCCCTGCTGCTCGGCTCGAACAGCCGCGCCGTGGCCTCCTCCGCGGTGTGCCCGGTGGTGGTGGTCCCGCACGCGGAGCGCAGCGCCGAGGCCGGGGACGGGCCGTCCAGCGGGCGGGTGGTGCTCGGCCTGCACGCCGCGGAGACGGCGGACGACGTGGTGGCCTTCGCCTTCGCGGAAGCGGCCGCACGGGGGACCACCGTCCAGGTGGTCTCCGCGTACGCGATCCCGCCGGCGCCCGTGATGGTGGTGGACGCCCCCTTCCAGGTGATCCCGCCGGAAGGGCTGGCCGACGACGGGAACGCGGTGCCGGCGGAGCGGGAGATGCTGCGCTCCCAGACGGAGCGGCTGGCGCCGTTCCGGGCCCGCTGGCCGCAGGTGCCGGTGGAGCAGGCGGCGGCCCCGGGCGATGCGGCCGAGCGGCTGGTGACGGCCTCCCGGTCGGCGGCCCTGGTGGTGGTGGGCCGCCACCACCCGCGGCGCAGGGTCGGAGCCCTGATGATCGGCTCGGTGGCCCACGCGGTCCTGCACCACGCGCACGGTCCCGTGGTGGTCGTCCCCACCCTGCCGGACGGCGCGTAACACCCTTCTGAGCTGCGAAGGCGCGAAGAAAGGGTGGCATCAATCGCCCCATCCGGGGGAAGGTGGGGTGCGGGGGGTCTGCTTCGCGCCGGCGGAGGAGGACGACCGGACCAGCCGGGGTGGTGGCCGATGCCCGACACGCAGCCGAGCCGGGGCGACGACGCGCACGAGCAGCCGGAGACGGCGGCGCAGCGCAGAGCGCGCCGCGCGCAGTTCCTGCGCGACCTGATGGAGGCGCGGGCCCTGCGCGACCGCGTCCAGCCCCGGCGCGCCCGCGCGGCCCGCATGCGCCAGCAGATGCGGATGCGCACGTTCCGCTGGTGACCCGCCCCGCCCCGGACGGCGCCGCGCCGACGCCGTCGGCGGGATCGCGGGGCCCCCGCGAGGGCGCCGCAGCGCGCCCCGGCAGCCCCCGTACAACCCGCGGAGCGCACGGCACGGGACGACGCAAGCGCCGAAGACCTCTCGCAAAGCCGCGCTTTCTGCCACGATGCCGATTGGGCGGGGCACGAACGGCGAGCAGGACAGCCGTTCCAACCCTCCCCACCTCCGGCCGGGGGGACCTCCAACCGGCACGCCTATGACCAGTGGGAGAGTCACGGTGTATTTCGCCGCACTGCTCGCGCGCACCGAAGACGGGTGGGAAGCGAGCGACATGGAACTCGACGACGTCGAGTCCCTCAGTGATCTGATCGATCTCGCCCGGTCCGCCGCTGTCGACGACGACACGGTGGTCGCCCTCATCGAGCAGGAGGACGCCTGGTTCGGCGTCGTCCGCGTGGACGGCGAGGAGGACCCGCGGTACTTCGTCTCGAACGCCTCCGCGGCCTCCCGCAGCTCTTACGGCTCGATGCTGACCGACGAGCTGCTGGGCAGCGACGAGGAGGACGACGAACTCGACGAACTGGACCTGGACGGCACCGAGGACGGCGAGGAGGACACGATCGCCGCGTTCGCCGATGCCGACGACGAGGACGAGGAGGACTCGCCCGGTGCGGAACCGGTACCCGCCGGCCCGCTCGGCGACCCCCGGCTGCTGGACGACCTCGGCGTCAGCAACAAACAACTGATGACCCTCGACGGGGACGCCCTCTCGGAGATCGCCGAGTCCCTCGGCGCCACCGAGGTGCTGGAGGCCGTCCGCTAGTGATCACCACGCACCGCCCCCAGCACGGCCCCGATCCCGTACGGGACCCGTGGCGGGACTCCATGCGCCTCGCGCTCGCGGAGGCCGCCCGGGCGGTGCCGGCCGGCGACGTGCCGGTCGGCGCCGTCGTGCTGGGCCCGGACGGGGAACTGCTCGCCACCGGGCACAACGAGCGCGAGGCCATCGGCGACCCGACGGCGCACGCCGAGGTGCTGGCGCTGCGCCGGGCGGCCGCCCGGCTCGGGGAATGGCGGCTTCCGGGGTGCACCCTCGTGGTGACCCTGGAGCCGTGCGTGATGTGCGCGGGCGCGCTCGTGCAGTCACGGGTGGCCCGGGTCGTCTACGGCGCCGACGACGAGAAGGCGGGTGCCGCGGGGTCGCTCTGGGACCTCGTACGGGACCGCAGGCTCAACCACCGTCCGGAGGTGATCCGCGGCGTGCTCGCGCAGGAGTGCGCGCGGCAGCTGACGGACTTCTTCCGCGACCGCTGAGGCGGCTCGGCGGCATCGATTTCATCTGATGCCGATCCTTAGGCTAGGATCCATCTCGGTAGTGTGTCCGAGTGGCCGAAGGAGCTCGCCTCGAAAGCGAGTATGGGGCAACCCATCGGGGGTTCAAATCCCTCCACTACCGCTTCGTTCGAGAGCCCCGCCCCGCAAGGGACGGGGCTCTCGGCGTTTTCCCGCACGCCGCGCCGAGTGCCGCGCCACACGCCCCGCAGCGTGCCCCGCCGCACCCCCCGCCGCGTGCCCACGCGTCTTTACGGATGACCCCCGCGTGACCGCGCACCCCGCTCGGCCGTTGTCACGGCATGACCAAGACCCAGCGCATGCTCGCCGCCTTCGCCCTCGCGGGGGCCGCCGCGGGCCTCGCCGCTCCCGCCGCCTCCGCCGCCGCCCCGGCCCCGATCACCCTCCCGGACCTGCCGCAGGCCGCCCCGGGCATGCCGCAGGGGGCCACGCCCGGTTCCGTCCAGGAGATCGGCGGCAAGCTGGGCGAGCTGGACAAGCTCGGCCGGGTGACGCAGCTGCCGAACGACCTGGAGCCCGTGATCGCCCCCGTGGCGCCCGTTCTGGACCTGCTCGGCGCCATTCAGTAGCCGACCGCGGAACGCCCACCGCAGAAAGCCGAAGAAGGCCCCGACCGGGGTCGGGGCCTTCGACGTACGGGCGGGGGAAGTGGCATCGGGGGGACAAGCCACTTCCCCCGATGAGGACGGAACCTGCCAGTCCGGGCCGCAGTCAGGGGGGAAGCTTGCGGCTCGGACCCCGCAGTGAGGTCCTGTCCCTCACCCACCGATTTCCTGCCAGAACCGGTGGGCTCGCCTTCAATACTGCGCCACCCACACCCCCCGGTACTGCGGCAAAGGACCCGGACCGCCGGGTCATTGGTCCATAAAGGCCTGGTGAGTGTCCGAAGACGAACGGTTAGACTCACCCGACTTGGCAGTACCGGTTGGGGAGGCCGACACCGCTGATGGACACCAAGAAGATGATCATGAGTGGGCTCGTCGTGTTCGTGCTCTTCGTGATCATCACCCAGCCGGTCAAGGCCGCCGACATCGTGAAAATCGGCTTCCAGGGCATATCGGACGCCGCCCACGGCATCGGCGCGTTCATGACCGAATTGGTGCGCTGACCCGTACTCTGACGCGCCCTTTCGACCGACCGGCCCCCCAATCCGACGGATGGGGGGCTTTCACGTTCCCGCACCCCCTCAATTCCCTTGCCCAAAACACCCCATTATGCCCAACTTGCCCTCAACACGGCGATATACGGTGCTTGCACACAGTGCACATGTCTTGTGATGCTATGACCGCTTTTGACGGATGAGTTGACATGAAGGGGTGGCGTGACCGTGCCGGCCAGTACTGCGCCTCAGGTGCCACCCCAGCAGGAGCCCCAGCAGGACTCCTCCCCGCATTCCCCCCGGGGCCCCTCCCAGGGCCCGCCGCAGGGCCCCTCCCCGGACCTGCCCCAGGACTCCCAGGTTCCGCCCCAGCAGGACCCCCCTGCGGAGCCTCCGGCGCCTCCGAGACCGCCGAGCCGGGGCGCGGACACCCGGGCGCTCACCCAGGTCCTGTTCGGGCAGCTGAAGGTCCTTCAGCCGGGCACGAGCGAGCACCACCGGGTGCGCGGGGCCCTCATCGAGGCGAACCTTCCGCTCGTGCGGTACGCGGCCGCCCGCTTCCGCAGCCGCAACGAGCCGATGGAGGACGTGGTCCAGGTCGGCACGATCGGCCTCATCAACGCCATCGACCGGTTCGACCCGGACCGCGGGGTGCAGTTCCCGACGTTCGCCATGCCGACCGTCGTGGGCGAGATCAAGCGGTACTTCCGCGACAACGTCCGCACCGTCCACGTGCCGCGCCGGCTCCACGAGCTGTGGGTACAGGTGAACGCGGCCACCGAGGACCTCACCACCCTGCACGGGCGCACGCCCACCACCCCCGAGATCGCCGAACGGCTGCGGATCACCGAGGACGAGGTGCTGTCCTGCATCGAGGCCGGCCGCTCGTACCACGCCACCTCGCTGGAGGCCGCCCAGGAGGGCGACGGGCTGCCGGGCCTGCTGGACCGGCTCGGCTACGAGGACCCGGAGCTGGCCGGGGTCGAGCACCGCGACCTCGTCCGGCACCTCCTCGTACAGCTGCCCGAACGTGAACAAAGGATCCTGCTGCTGCGGTACTACAACAACCTGACGCAGTCCCAGATCAGCGCCGAGCTCGGTGTGTCCCAAATGCACGTTTCGCGACTGCTCGCCCGCAGCTTCGCCCGACTCCGGTCCGCAAACAGGATCGAGGCGTAGCTGAAACGGGTGGAGCCCGCTCGGCCGTTTCCCACAGAATGGGCTCATTCCGCTCTGTCGCTGGAGTTATATGTCGACTTGGCGCTACAGCGTGTTGCCGACATGTGACATTCTGCTGGAACCGCGTTTGCCGCAGCCCCGCCTCCGGTATTCAGGTGGAGGCTGCGTTCCTCCGACGGGCGCGCAGTACGCGACCGTCCGCGACCTCAAGGGGGTGGCATGTCCGTAGACCAGGGCAGCTCCAAGGTGCTCACGCTCGTCAAGAGCGAAGCACCGGCAGTGCCTGCAGCGCCTGCACTGCCTGCAGCGCCTGTCCGCTCGGAAGCCATCGACACCCGCACCCTCTCCCGCTCCCTCTTCCAGCGACTTGCCGCCCTGGACGTGGACAGCCCCGAACGGGCGTACGTACGCGACACCCTGATCGAGCTGAACCTGCCGCTGGTGCGGTACGCGGCCGCCCGCTTCCGCAGCCGCAACGAGCCGATGGAAGACATCGTCCAGGTCGGCACGATCGGCCTGATCAAGGCGATCGACCGGTTCGACTGCGAACGCGGCGTGGAGTTCCCGACGTTCGCGATGCCGACGGTCGTGGGCGAGATCAAACGATTCTTTAGGGACACTTCCTGGTCCGTGCGCGTCCCGCGCCGCCTCCAGGAGCTGCGCCTCGCCCTCACCAAGGCCAGCGACGAGCTCGCCCAGAAGCTGGACCGCTCGCCGACGGTGCCGGAACTGGCCGCCGTGCTCGGGGTGTCGGAGGAGGACGTCGTCGACGGCCTCGCCGTGGGCAACGCCTACACCGCCTCCTCACTCGACTCGCCCTCTCCCGAGGACGAGGGCGGCGAGGGCTCGCTCGCGGACCGCCTCGGCTACGAGGACACCGCGCTGGAGGGCGTCGAGTACCGCGAGTCGCTCAAGCCGCTGCTCGCCAAACTCCCGCCCCGGGAACGGCAGATCATCATGCTGCGGTTCTTCGCGAACATGACGCAGTCGCAGATCGGCGAGGAGGTCGGCATCTCCCAGATGCACGTCTCCCGGCTCCTGACGCGCACGCTGGCACAGCTGCGCGTGGGCCTGATCGGCGAGTAGCCCCGGCCGAAGGGGTTCCCACCTGACGCAGGGTCAGCAAAACTACGGCGATGCGAGTGGACCGCCGAACGCTCACCCTGACGACCTTGTGCTGCTCTCTGGCCGCCGCATGCCTGACGGGATGCGGCGGCCCGGCACGTGACGGCTACGCGGCCGCCGGCGCCGTGGCCCCGGGCCCGGAGCGCCGGCCGGGCGACAACGTACCGCCGCGGTCCGCGGTGGAACTCCGGCCGCTGGGCGACGGACCCGCCGCCTCGACCTCGGCCGCCGCGTCGGGCTCCGCGTCGGGCTCGGCCTCCGCGTCGGCCTCGACAGGCAGTACGTCGCCCGGTACCCCGGATCCGAGGAGTGCCGCCGGCTCCGCCCCGGGCGGATCCCCGGCCACCCCGCCCGGGAGCGCACAGCCGCCCCAGCCGCCGCCGGCGCAGCCACCGACCACCTCGAAGCCCCCCGCCCCGACCCCGGGGACCACACCCCCGAGCACGCCGGCGAACCTGACCCTGAGCCCGCCGACCCGGGCCCAGGCGGCGGACCGGTGGTGCGAGAGGGTCACGGTGGCGTTCACCAACACGGGAACGAAACCGGCCGCTTCGGGAACGGTCACGTTCTCGACGCACGTCATCGGCGCGCTGGGCATCGACTGGGCCACGATCGCCACGACCCAGCCCCTCCCCGCCCCCGTCCCCGGCGGCACGACGAAGGCGCAGACCTACACGGTCTGCGTCGAATCCTGGCGGGTCCCCCTGGGCATGCACGTGGAAACCCGGAAGGCCACGGCGACCTGGACGTGAGGACGGCGCCGCGCCCTCCCGGCCCTTCCGCCCTTCCCGACCCTTCGCCCCGCCCCGGCCCTTCCGCCCCTCCCGGCGGCTACAGGGCCAGCCAGGCCACCAGTCCGATCAGCACCAGAGCGGCGACCCCCACCCCCAGCCACAGCCCGGTCTTCGATCCGGAGCCCTGCGCGGCCTGGCGCCGACGAGAACCGGGAGCCACGGGCGCCTGCCCCGGCCCGGCCGGCGCGGCCTCCTCGACGAACGCCCGGAACATCTGAGTGCTGCCCGCGGGGTCGTAGTTGCCCTCGGGTCCCTGTGAGTTGTGGTTCGCAGCCATGCCTCAGGACCCTAGCGGGTTTTCCGATTCCTTTACCGCCCCCACCCCCCTATTCATTTGCCTGTAGCAACCAATCGATCCTATGGTTGCCCTAAGCAACAACATCCAGGACGAGGAAGGGAGGGGGAGCCCCATGACCACGGAAGTCCGGACGCCGCAAGCACCACCGGCCCCACCGGCCCCACCGGCCCCACCGGAGCCGATGCCACCCGCGCAGCACACCCCCGCCACCCGCTATGAAGAGCTGGCCCGCCAGCTCACGGGAATCGGTGCGGTCAAGCGCGACCTGGCCCGTCTGCTCCCCCCGGACTGCCCGCCCGGCTCCGCCGCCGTCCTCACCCTGCTCGACCGCCACGGCGAGATCCGGCTCAGCCGCCTCGCCGACCTCATGGCCATCGACATCTCGGTGACCAGCCGCCACGTCGCCCACGTCGCCGACCGCGGGTGGATCACCCGCGACATCGACCCCGGCGACGGCCGCTGCCGCATCCTGCGGCTCACCCCGGCCGGCCACGCCCTCCTCGCAGAGGTCGGCGCCCGCTACACCGGCGCGCTGGAAAAGGCCCTGGCCGACTGGTCCCCGCACGACATCGACGTACTCAACACCTTGCTGACCCGGCTCCGATCGAGCTTCTAGACAAAGGAAACCCATGGCGACCACCGCACCCACCGGTGTGCAGGGAGGCAGCCGGTCGGAGACCACGTCCGACCCCGCGTCCATCCCCGGCTCCGGCTCCCCCGCCCCCATGACCCACGCGCAGATCATGAAGGCGCTGTCCGGCCTGATGCTGGGCATGTTCGTGGCGATCCTGTCGTCCACGATCGTCTCCAACGCGCTGCCCCAGATCATCAGCGACCTCGGCGGCACGCAGTCCTCGTACACCTGGGTCGTCACCGCCGCCCTGCTGTCGATGACGGCCGCGACGCCGCTCTGGGGCAAGCTGTCCGACCTCTTCAGCAAGAAGCTGCTGGTCCAGATATCCCTGGTGATCTACGTCCTCGGCTCCGTCGTGGCGGGCCTGTCCCAGAACACCGGCATGCTCATCGCCTGCCGCGTCGTCCAGGGCATCGGCGTCGGCGGTCTCTCCGCCCTCGCCCAGATCGTGATGGCCGCGATGATCTCCCCGCGCGAGCGCGGCCGGTACAGCGGCTACCTCGGCGCGGTCTTCGCCGTCGCCACCGTCGGCGGCCCGCTGCTCGGCGGAGTCATCACCGACACCTCGTGGCTCGGCTGGCGCTGGTGCTTCTACGTCGGAGTGCCGTTCGCGATCATCGCCCTGATCGTCCTCCAGCGGACCCTGCACCTCCCCGTCGTCCGCCGCGACGTCAAGGTCGACTGGCTCGGCGCCTTCCTGATCAGCGGTGCCGTGTCCCTGCTGCTGATCTGGGTCACGCAGGCCGGCGACTCGTACGACTGGATCTCCTGGACCAGCGCGGCCATGACCGGCGGCGCCGTCCTCCTCGGCCTGCTCTTCCTCCTCGTCGAGTCCAAGGCGAGCGACCCGATCATCCCGCTGCGCCTGTTCCGCAACAAGACCATCTCCCTCGCCTCGGCAGCCTCTCTGTTCGTCGGCATCGCGATGTTCTCGGGCACGGTCTTTTTCAGCCAGTTCTTCCAGTTGGCCCGCGGCGAGTCCCCCACGATGTCCGGAATCCTCACGATTCCGATGATCGGCGGGCTCTTCGTCTCCTCCACGGTTTCCGGTCAGGTGATCACCAAGACCGGTAGGTGGAAGGCCTGGCTCGTCTCCGGCGGCGTCCTGCTGACGGCCGGTCTCGGACTGCTGGGCACCCTTCGGTACGACACCCCGTACTGGCACATCGCGATCTACATGGCGCTGACCGGCCTCGGTCTCGGCATGATGATGCAGAACCTCGTCCTCGCCACGCAGAACCAGGTGGCCCCCGAGGACCTGGGCTCGGCCAGCTCGGTCGTCACCTTCTTCCGCTCGCTCGGCGGTGCCGTGGGCGTCTCGGCGCTCGGCGCGGTCATGGCCAACCGGGTCACCCACTACGTCAAGGACGGGCTGGCCGAACTCGGTCCGAAGGCGGCGGCGATGGGCCAAGGCGGCGCCGCCGGCGGCGGGATCCCCGACCTCGACAAGCTGCCCGCGCCGTTCCGCACGGTCATCGAGTCCGCGTACGGGCACGGCGTCGGCGACGTCTTCCTCTACGCGGCGCCGTTCGCGCTCCTCGGGCTCGTCCTGGTGGTGTTCATCAAGGAGGTCGCGCTGAAGTCCAAGGCGGCGTCCCACGCCCCGACGGCGTCGGCGGCCACGGCCTCCGCGGAATAGCGGAACCGAGCGGTACGCGCGCCCCCGCCGGGCGCCCCTCTTGTGGGAGCGGCGCCCGGCGGGGGTTTTCTACGTCGCCGGCCGGGCGGCGGCCTTTGCCTCGATGCCCGCGATCAGGACGTCGAGCGCGAGGGCGAAGTCCCCGTCGGGCGCCCGCCGGGCGGCGCCCCCGCAGCCGTGCAGGAACTGCGACACGGCCAGGTTCGCTCCGGTCCGGCAGGCACCCGCCAGGCCGGTGGCGTCGAGCAGCCGTTGCACGGCGGAGTCGAAGGCGCGGGCGTGCGGGCCGATGTTGGGGTACGCGGCGGTCAGCGGGGCCACCCACGGGTGCTCCGCCAGCAGCCGCCGGTACCCGCCGGCCAGCGACCGCAGTCGGCCGGGCCAGCCTTCCGCGACCGGATCGGCGGGGGCGACCGGATCGGCGAGGGCCGCGGTCGGCGGCTCGGCGGGGGCGGCCGGGGCGCTGCGGGGCAGCGGGAGCTCGCCCAGGGCCCGGTCCAGGGCGAGTTCGAGCAGATCGTGCTTGGTGTCGACGTACCAGTACAGGGACATCGCGGTGACCCCGAGCCCGGCCGCGAGCCTGCGCATCGAGAACCGGGCCAGCCCCTCGGCGTCCAGCAGCCGGACGGTGGCTCCCGTGATCCGGTCCCGGTCGAGGCCGGAGGGCGCCTCGCTGCGGCGCCTGGCGGGTGCGCCGTGTCCGGGGGACAGCCACACGCTGGTCCGGGTCTCGCCGGGATCGGCCGCGGTCACCATGGAGGCACCCTCCTCACAACAGCTGGATCAGCCCGGAATGCCCGGTCCGCCCACTTGATGCTAGAGGGTGCCTCTCGCGTTTCGGCAGGTTCAGGACGGGGCGGACGTGCCGTTCAGGGGGGCGGTCAGGTCGTAGAGGGTGGCTCCACCGATCGTGGTGGCCCGGTAGTTGGCCTGGATCCAGCTCGTGATGGCACTGCTGGTGCCCCCTCCCGGGCCGCCCCCGGGGCCACCGCCGGCGCCGCCGCGCGCGCTCTGACCGGCCTGCCCCGTCTGCCCTTCGCCGGCGGCGCGGGCGCCCTCGCCGATGAAGTAGTGGATCTTCCCGGAGCGTACGTACTCCTGGAACCGGGCCAGCGTCGGGGAGGGGTCGCTGCCGTTGAACCCGCCGATCGGCATCACCGGCTCGCCCGAGGCCAGCTGGTAGCTCGCCGCGTTCTGCGCTCCGACGGCCGCTGCCGCCCAGGTGTACTTCCCCGCGTCCTTGCGCAGGGCCGCCGTGGCCTGCGTACTGACCTTCGTACCGCCCAGAAGCCCGCCGAAGCCGCCGCCGCCCGGACCGCCCGGACCGCCCGCGAAGTTCTCCGTGCCGCGCGCACCGCGCCCGCCGACGGCCCCCTGGCCGCCCGGGAAGCCCTGACCGCCCGCCGCGCCCTGGCCTCCGGGGAACTGCCGGGACCCGCCCTGCGGACCGCCGCCCTGCTGCCCCTGCTGCGGGCCGCCCTGCTGCGCGCCCTGCGGGGGCATGCCCGGCGGGAGTTCTCCGCCGCCGAAGCGCATGCCCATGCCCATGCCGCCCCGGCCGCCCGAGACCGCGGGCCCGGCCGTCACGATCGATCCGCCGCGCGTGGAGTCCACCGTCGTCAGGCAGTACGCGAGCGGACCGGCCAGCGCCGCCGCCAGCCCCAGCCCCGCGGCGCCCAGCGCGAAACGCCGCCCGAGCCGGGCGCCGGCCAGCAGCCCGGCGGCCGCGACGAGACCGGCCACGAGCACCGTCCAGCGCAGCCAGGGCAGGTAGCCGGTCGAACGGCCGAGCAGGACGTACGACCACCAGGCGGTCAGGGCGAGGGTGCCGGACAGGGTGAGCGCGGCGGCCGTGGCGCCCCGCTCCTCCCACAGCATGGCCACGCCCATGCCGACCAGCGCGGCCACGAACGGCGCCAGCGCCACCGTGTAGTACTCGTGGAAGATGCCCTGCATGTAGCTGAAGACGAGCGCAGTGATCAGCAGGGCGCCGCCCCACACCAGGAACGCCGCCCGGGCCATGCCCTCCAGGGAGTCGGCGGCACGGCGGGCCCGCCAGGTGACCACGAGTCCGGTGACCAGCATGACCAGGGCCGCCGGGAGCAGCCAGGAGATCTGTCCGCCGATGTTGGCCGAGAACAGCCGGTCGATGCCGGTCTCTCCCCAGCCGCCCCCGCCGCCCCCGCCGGGGCGGGCTCCGCCGCCGACGCTGCCGGTCTCGTCCCCGTTGATCCGGCCGAGGCCGTTGTACCCGAGGGTGAGTTCCAGGAAGGAGTTGTTCTGCGAGCCGCCGATGTACGGGCGGGAGGAGGCGGGCCAGAGTTCCACGATCGCCACCCACCAGCCGCCGGCCACCACCATGGCGGCGCCGGCGAGCAGCAGCTGGCCGAGCCGCCGGCGCAGCCCGGTCGGCGCGCAGACCGCGTAGACGAGGGCGAGCGGCGGCAGGATGACGAAGGCCTGGAGGGTCTTGGTCAGGAAGGCGAAGCCGACCGCCACGCCCGCCCAGACGAGCCACTTGGTGTAGGCCCCGTCGAGGGCGCGCAGGACGCAGTAGACGGTGACGGTCAGCAGCAGGGTCAGCAGCGCGTCCGGGTTGTTGAAGCGGAACATCAGCGCGGCGACCGGGGTGAGCGCGAAGACCGTGCCGCTGATCAGTGCGGCCGCGGGTCCGAAGTGGCGGCGTACGGCGGCGTAGAGCACGGCGGTGGTGCCGACTCCCATCAGCGCCTGCGGGACGAGGATCTGCCAGCCGCCGAGCCCGAACAGCCGGACGGACAGCGCCATGGGCCACAGGGCGGCCGGGGGCTTGTCGACGGTGATGGAGTTCCCGGCGTCCGAGGAGCCGAAGAAGAAGGCCTTCCAGCTCTCGCTGCCCGCCTGGACGGCGGCGGAGTAGAAGGAGTTGGCGTAGCCGGAGGCGCCCAGGTTCCACAGCAGCAGAACGGCGGTGGCCAGCAGGAGCGCCAGGTACGCGGGCCGCTCCCAGCGGGGGCGCCCGGCGGTCGCCGTACCGGCCGCGGGGCCCGGGACGGTCGGGGCAGCCGGAGCGGTCGGGGCAGTCGGGGCGGTCGCTCCCCGTTCGGGGAACGGGGAGTCCATGGGTGGTACGGCCGTGGTCATCGGTTGTCGTCCTTCGCGGGAGTGGCGCGCCGCTCGGGGAAGACCCAGGCGCGGAAGAGCAGGAACCTCAGCACGGTGGCGGCGAGGTTGGCCGTGATCAGTACGGCCAGTTCGGTGCCGTGGGAGGGGGCGGAGGTGGCCGCGCCGAGGGCGGCGAGCGATCCGCTGGTCAGGGCCAGTCCGACGCCGAACACCACGAGGCCCTGGGCCTGGTGCCGTACGGCCTGGTCCCGGCCGCGGACCCCGAAGGTGAGCCGGCGGTTGGCGGCGGTGTTGGCGACGGCGGAGGCCAGCAGGGCCCCGGCGTTGGCGAGCTGCGGCCCGGCGCCGAGCCGGAACAGGGAGTACAGGGCGAGGTAGGCGAGCGTGGACAGCACCCCGACGGCGCAGAAGCCCAGGAGCTGGCGGGCCAGCCCGCGCGGCACCCCGGGCAGGGCGCTGCGGTCGCGCGGGTCGTCGCCGAAGGGGCGGGAGAGCCGGTCGAGCGGCAGGGCGCCGACGGCGAGGGCCCTGCCCACCCGCCACATGCCCTTGAGGTCCTCGGTGGCGGTGCTGACGATGTGGACGGTGGAGTCCGGGTCGTCCACCCAGTCCACGGGCACCTCGTGGATCCGCAGCCCGGCCCGCTCGGCGAGGACCAGCAGTTCGGTGTCGAAGAACCAGCCCGAGTCCTCCACCAGCGGCAGCAGCCGCTCCGCGACCTCCCGCCGGATGGCCTTGAACCCGCACTGGGCGTCGCTGAAGCGGGCGGCGAGGGAGGAGCGCAGGAGCAGGTTGTACGCGCGGGAGACGAACTCCCGCTTGGCGCCGCGCACCACGCGCGAGGAGCGGGCGAGGCGGGTGCCGATGGCGAGGTCGGAGTGCCCGGAGATGAGCGGGGCGACCAGCGGAAGCAGCGCGTTGAGGTCGGTGGACAGGTCCACGTCCATGTACGCGAGGACCGGTGCCTCGGAGTCGGACCAGACCGTCCGCAGCGCACGGCCGCGGCCCTTCTCCTCCAGCCGGGTGCTGCGTACGCCGTCGACCGCGGCGGCGAGGCCGGCCGCGACCTCGGGGGTGCGGTCGGTGCTCGCGTTGTCGGCGATCGTGATGCGGAACGGGTACGGGAACGTACGGGTGAGGTGGTCGTGGAGCCGGCGCACGCAGGGGCCGAGGTCCTTCTCCTCGTTGAAGACCGGGATCACCACGTCGAGTACGGGCTCGCCGGGCACGGGCGCGAGGTGCGCCCGTGCCGGAAGGGCGCCGCAGGAGGTGTCGGTTCGCATGTACCGACCTTCTCCGGGCGGGCTGTCACCGCTGTGTGGTGAGCCTGTGCCCCGTCTGTGAGTCCGTCCGGAAGCCCGCCCGGGGGCTCTGCCTCGGGGGCTGGTCCGGGGCCAGCGGGAGCAGGACCTCGAAGCGGGTGCGGCCCGGCTCGCTCTCTACGTCCACCTGTCCTCCGTGCGCCGTCACGACGGCCTCGACGATGGCCAGGCCCAGCCCGGTGGAGCCCGCGGCCCGGGAACGGGAGGCGTCTGCGCGGGCGAACCGTTCGAAGACGTGGGGGAGCAGGGCGGCCGGGATTCCGGGCCCGTCGTCCTCGATCCTCAGCCGGACGGCGGATGTTTCACGTGAAACACGAGCGGTGACGGTGGTGCCGGGCGGAGTGTGCGTACGGGCGTTGGCGAGCAGGTTGACCAGGACCTGCTGGATCCGTGCCGGGTCGGCACGGATGGGCGCGGGCTCGTCGGGGAGCTCAAGGCGCCAGTGGTGCTCGGGTCCGGCGGCCCGGGCATCGCTCACGGCGTCGACGACGAGCGGGGCGAGGTCGGTGTCGTCGGAGCTGAGGGGACGTCCGGCGTCGAGCCGGGCGAGCAGCAGCAGGTCCTCGACGAGGCCGGTCATCCGGGTCGCCTCGGACTCGATGCGGCCCAGGGCGTGGCGGGTGTCGGGACCGGGCTCCTCCCGTCCCCTGCGGGTCAGTTCGGCGTACCCCCGGATGGAGGCGAGGGGCGTGCGCAGCTCGTGACTGGCGTCCGCGACGAACTGCCGGACCCGGGTCTCGCTCTGCTGGCGGGCCGTGAGGGCGGAGGAGACGTGCCCCAGCATCCGGTTGAGGGCGGCGCCGACCTGTCCCACCTCGGTACGGGGATCGGCCTCGGCGTCCGGGACCCGCTCGTGGAGGGCCGGCTCACCGCTGTGCAGGGGGAGTTCGGAGACACGGGTGGCGGTGGCCGCGACCCGGCGCAGCGGGCGCAGGGCCACCCCGACCAGGGCCTGCCCGGCGAGGGAGGCCGCGATCAGCCCGGCGAGGGTGACGAAGACTTCCACGGCGATCAGCGTGCTCACGGTGGAGTCGACCTCGGCGAGCGGGAAGCCGAGGACGAGGCTCCCGTCCGGAGCGGTGAGCACCCGGTACGCCCCGAGATCCGGCAGGTCCAGGTTCACGGCGCCCGGCATGCCCTGACCGGCGGCCCTGCGGGCGGCCCTCGCCAGGGCCTCGGTCTGGGCCGCGGTCAGGCGCTGGATGTGGTCGTACCCCGGCCCGCCGATGGCGGCGCTGCGGGCCGTGCTGGCGACGGTGCCGTCGGCGAGGAGACGGATCCCGGCGGCGCCCAGCGGGGACCCGGGGGCCAGGACGAACTTGTCGTCCTTGTCCCGGACCGCCTTCTCCCCGAGGGGCTTGCGGGTGCCCATCTCCACGGAGACCCTCAGCTGGTCGTCGAGCTTGTCGACCAGGTACGAGCGCAGCGCGAGGGTGGTGACGGCCCCGATGGCCGTGCCCACCACGGCGATCAGCGCCACCGCCGAGACGACGAGCCGGGCCCGCAGGGACCAGGAGCGGACCGGGCGGAAGAGGCGGGGCGGGCGGAATGCGCGCAGCGGCCGCGGCGGGCGGTGGGCCACTACTCGGCCGGCTTGATCAGGTAGCCGGCGCCGCGCCGGGTGTGGATCATCGGCGGGTAGCCGGGGCCGCTCTCCAGCTTGCGCCTCAGGTAGGAGATGTACAGCTCGACGACGTTGGCCTGGCCGCCGAAGTCGTACGACCACACCCGGTCCAGGATCTGCGCCTTGCTCAGCACGCGCCGCGGGTTGCGCATGAGGTAGCGCAGCAGCTCGAACTCCGTGGCGGTCAGGTGGATCTCCCGGCCGCCCCGGGACACCTCGTGACTGTCCTCGTCGAGCCGCAGATCACCGACGGCCAGGACGGAGCCCCCGCGGGCCGCCTGCGCCGCGCCCGAGCGGCGGACCAGGCCGCGCAGCCGGGCCACGACCTCCTCCAGGCTGAACGGCTTGGTGACGTAGTCGTCGCCGCCCGCCGTCAGGCCCGCGATGCGGTCCTCGACGGAGTCCTTCGCGGTCAGGAACAGCACCGGGAGCTGCGGGATCTCCCGGCGCAGCTGTCCGAGGACGGCGAGTCCGTCCATGTCGGGCAGCATGATGTCGAGGACCACGACGTCCGGGCGGAACTCCCGCGCGGCCCGCACCGCGCCGGCCCCGTCGCCCGCGCTGCGGACTTCGCAGCCCTCGTAGCGCAGGGCCATGGAGAGCAGCTCGGAGAGCGAGGCTTCGTCGTCGACGACGAGCACCCGGCAGGGGCCGCCGTCCGGCCGGACGAGGGCCGTCGGGTTGCTGGTGGACGTGGACGCGTGGGCGGTGGTCGTCGCAGTCATGCGACCACGCTGGCCGCGGCCTCTGAGAGCGTTCTTGTCCCAACCTGTGAATTCCCTGAGAAACCCCGGCGCCAGTTCGGAGGCACGGCCGGGCACCCCGCTCAGACCAGGCGGAACAGCCGGGCCCCGTTGTCGTGGCAGACCGCGCGCAGCCAGTCGTCACCGAGGCCGAGCCGTTCCAGGGCCTCCAGCTGGTGCTCGTACGGGTACGGGATGTTCGGGAAATCGGTGCCGAGCAGGATCCGGTCACCGAGGTCCGCGAGCCGCCCGAGCTCGGTGTCCGGGAAGGCGCGGAACCGCTCGGAGAAGTCGGTGAAGGCCATGGTGGTGTCGAGGCGCACCGCGGTGTGGCGGTCGGCGAGGTCCAGGAAGTCGGCGTACTCGGGCATTCCCATGTGCGCGACGATCAAGGGGAGCCGGGGGTGGCGGGCGAGCAGCCGGGCGATCGGCTCGGGTCCGGTGTGCTTGGCCGGGACCGGCCCCGACCCGCAGTGGATCACCGTCGGGACGCCCGCCTCGGCGAGCAGCCCCCAGACGGGGTCGAGCAGGTCGTCGTTCGGGTCGTACCCGCCGACCTGGAGGTGCGCCTTGAAGACCCGGGCCCCGGCTTCGACGGCCTGGCGGACGTACGCCCCGGCCCCCTCCTCCGGGAAGAAGGTCGCGGTGTGCAGGCAGTCGGGGGTCCGGGCGGCGAAATCGGCGGACCAGGAGTTGAGCCAGGCGGCCATCGCCGGCTTGTGCGGATAGAGCATGGAGGTGAAGGCCCGCACGCCGAACTCCCTCAGGAGCGCGACCCGCTGCTCCTCCTCGTGCCGGTAGGTGATGGGCCACTCGACGCCGTTCAGCGGTCCGAAGGCGTCGAAGTAGTCCCACACCTTCGTCAGCACCCGCTCGGGCATGAAGTGCGTGTGGACGTCGACCAGTCCGGGCAGCCCCAGCCGCTCCCGGAAAGCGCGGACCGCGTCAGCCGTTGCGGGCAAAGCCGTGGCTCCGTTCGACGGTCGCGACGTGCAGGGTGTAGCTCTCGTACCAGTCGGCGCGGCCCTTCTTCATGGCCGCCTGGTGCTCCAGGTCCTGCCGCCACTCGCCAAGGGACTCGTGGTCGCGGAAGTAGGCGACGGTGATGCCGAGACCTCCGGGGGTCCGGGCCGACTCGTAGCCGAGGAAGCCCGGGTTGGCGCTCACGATCTCCTTCATCCGGTCGAGGACTTCCGGGTATCCGGTGTCGTCAGGGGTGCGGATGTTGGTGAAGACCGCCATCACGTAAGGCGGTTCGAAGGCGGGTACGGGCTGGATGCTCATGCCCACCACCTTCCGCAGCAGCCCCCCGGCATGTCCACCGGAACGAGGCCCTGGAGCCCAAAGGGATCCAAGTTTTGACCTTGGACGCCCCCTGCCGCGAGGACGGCCTCGGTGGTTCAGAACAGCCCGTCCTGCCCGCCGGGAGCGGCGAGCGGCGGCAGTTCGGCGACCGGCACCGCGGTCGTGGCGTCGGCGTCGGGGGCGATGAGCTCCCAGCCCGCGAGCAGCCGGCTGTCCACCACGAGGCCGTCGGCGAAATGCAGATCGGGACCGGCCGCGCCGGCGAGCCGGCCCGCGACGGCCCCGCCGGGGACCATCGCGGTGACCACGCGCGCGGGGGCGGGCAGCCCGTCCAGCCCGAACGACCCGGCATGATCGGCGATTTCGCACTCCAGCCGCTCCAGCGAATCCGGCCACCCCGGCAGGGCCGCCGCCCGGGCGTGCAGCTCCGCGACCTCCCGGGCCCGCTCGGCCGCCGCCGGCAGGTGGCCTCGTACGGCGCGCTTGCGGGCGTACGCGATCCGGTCCGGCACACCCAGGGCGGCCCGCAGCAGCTCCTCGGTGCGGCGGGTGGCCATCAGCGGTCCCCGCCCCAGCCAGGTCCAGGTCACCGCCCCCTGCTCCAGCAGCCGGGCCGGGCCGCGCTCCTCGGCGGTGATGCCGACCTTGACCATCTCGGGCCCGAACCAGGCCAGGTAGACGCGATAGGTGCGCGGATCGGCGGCGTTGGTGTCGGCTGCCACCGAGAAGGACCGGTCCAGGCGGGCGCATTCGGGGCACTGGGCATTGCCGGCCCGGCCGGCAACGGTGGCGGCCGTGGGGCAGGGGGTCCGCTTCCCGGCCCGCCGCACACCGAGGCACCGCCGCTCCCCGCGGGCAGCGAACGCCAGCTGCTGGCCGTACGCGAGCGGACTGCCGCGCTCGCCCCGTCCCTCGGCGCACCACCCGACGGCGGGAACGCCGTCATTCCACCGGATGCCGGTGCACCGCCAGGTCACAGCGGGAGCGGGCGCTCGAAGAAGGTGTCCAGCACGACGGTGGCGTGCGTACCGCTGACGCCGTCGACCGCGTAGAGGCGGCGCAGGACGTCCTGGAGCTGCTCGGTCGTGGCCGTGCGCACCTTCACCAGGAGCGAGGCGCTCCCCGCGATGACGTGCGCCTCCTGGATCTCGGCGATCGCCTCGAAGGCCTCCTTCGAGTCCCCCATCCAGGCGTTGGAGTCGACCATCACGTAGGCGAGCACCCCGCTCCCGACGGCCGCGGGATCCACCTCGACCGTCGTGCGCCGGATGACCCCGCGCTCGCGCAGCTTGCGCACGCGCTCGTGGGTGGCTCCGGCCGAGAGCCCCACGGCGGCGCCGAGGGCGGCGTACGACTGGCCCGCGTCCTGCTGCAAGAGCCGGACGAGCGCCCGGTCGATGTCGTCCACGCGATCTTCCTCCCACATCCCCTGAAAACCTGGGGCCGACGGTACAGGATCCTCAAATCCCACCCCAAGGCCGAATCAGGTTCAGCAGGGAACCGCGCCAGGCGGAAGAAGTCCCTCTACCGCGCGACGTACTGCGTCAGGACGGCCTGCACCTCGTAGATGTCCACACCCTTGGTGAACGTCTTCTCTATCGGCGCCGCGCTCCCCGACAGCCAGATCTTGAGCTCGGCGTCGAGATCGAAGTGCCCGGCGGTCTCCACGGAGAAGTGCGTGATGCTCCGGTACGGGATGGAGTGGTACTCCACCTTCTTCCCGGTGAGCCCCTGCTTGTCGACGAGCACGAGCCGCCGGTCGGTGAACAGGATCGTGTCGCGTATCAACAGGTACGCGGCGTGCACCTGCTCCCCCTGGCCGAGCAGCCGCGCGTAGTCCCGCTGCGCCGACACCGGATCGACGGTGTGCGCGTTCCCGAACAGCCCCATGACGGTCCCCCTCTCGCGGCCCGACCCTGCTGCGAACCGTCTCCAAGACCGTATCCACCCCCGGGCCGGCGATCATCCCCCACAGGACCGACCCCACCCCCGAAGAACCCCGAGACCCCCCTCCCCACCAAGAAGGACCCGGACAACGCAAGAGGCCCCCCGGCGAACCGGGGGGCCTCTCAGGCTGTGCACTCGGCAGGATTCGAACCTGCAACCTTCTGATCCGTAGTCAGATGCTCTATCCGTTAAGCTACGAGTGCTTGGGCTTCTCGGGGTTTTGCGCCCCGTTGGCCTTGCGAGAACAACAATACATGGACCTCGGCGGGACGCGAAATCCATTAGCCAAACCAGCTCTGACCTGCGGAAACACCCCAGATGAAGATCATCTGGAGGGGTTGGCACCGATGCCGGGGCGGGATGGGGGTGGTGGTCGGCCTGGCCGGAACGCGTCAAAAGCAAGACCCCGGAACGCACCGAAGCCCCGGTCCGTCAGGACCGGGGCTTCGGCAGGTGCGGAGGCGGAGGGATTTGAACCCTCGATGGGCTTTAAGACCCAAACCGCATTAGCAGTGCGGCGCCATAGACCGGACTAGGCGACGCCTCCAGCACACCCCCGCGTACGAGGGTGCGTGCAGATGATGACACAGCCACAGGGCCGCTCACCAATCCGCTCCCACGGTACAAGGACAGCCGCCGCCAGAGCAAAGCCTTAAGCCGCCCGGTACGCACCCCTCGCCTCCGTCCGCACTCTCGTACGTTCGCACTCCCATGCGTCCGCTCTCCCGTGCGTCCGCAACGTCGGCGGGCGCACGTCGTTGGTCAGGCGTACGACGTACGGACGACCTGGAGTGCCCCATGCTGCGTCTCGCCGCCTTCGCCGTCACTTCCGCCCTGGCCGCCTCGGCGGCCACGGCCGCCGGGCCGCTGCCCCCGCTGGCGCCGCTGAGCCGGCTGCTGGCCGCGCCCGACCGCCTCACCATCGCCGTGTCCGCCACCGGCAACCCCCGGGCGAACGGCGAGTACCTGCTGGAGTGCAACCCCGTCGGCGGCAACCACCCGGAGGCCGAGGGGGCCTGCGAGCGCCTCGACGTCCTCGCGAAGCAGGACAAGGACCCCTTCGCCCCGGCCGCCAAGCGGCAGATCTGCACCATGCAGGACGGAGGTCCGGCCACCGCGCACATCACCGGAACCTGGCAGGGCCACAAGGTGGATGCGACGTTCCGGCGGACCGACGGATGCGAGATCGCCCGCTGGAACAACCTGGAACCTGTGCTTCCGGGTGGGCGCTCCTGACCTGCGAGGATGCGAAGGATGCACGGTATCCCCCGAACATCCGCCACCTCGGGCCGGGGCAGTGCCCTTAGACTCCTCCCGTGACATGCCGGTAGTTGTGGTCAGGGAGGAAGCTCGTCGTGAGCAGCAGGCCATCCCGAGGCGCTGCTCGCCTCGCAGCAATACTCGACGCTCTTCCGGACGCGCTGTTGCTCGTCAACGCCAACGGCACGGTCGTCAACGCGAATTCGATCGCCCTTGAGGTCATGGAGAGCCCGGGCACCGGTCTCGTCGGCCGCGGCGTGCTGGACCTCCTCCCCGAGTTCGACTCCAAGCTGATCCCCGGCTCCATGCGCCGGCCCGGCGAGGACGAGGGCGGCAGGGCCAAGCCCAAGCGGATGGTCGCGCGCCGAACCGACGGCTCCGAGTTCCCCGTCGAGGTCACCGCCGCCCACCTCGACGGCCGCGACGCCTACCGCGAGCCGCAGCCCGCGTACACGGGCGACGAGCTGCTGATGCTCGTCGTGCGCGACCTCTCCGAGACCATGGACACCGAGGCCGAGCTGGCCCGCTCGCAGCGGCAGACCGAGATGATCCTGCGCGCCGCCGCCGAGGGCGTCGTCGGCACGGACACCGACGGGCGGGTCGTGCTCGTCAACCCGGCCGCGGCCCAGATCCTCGGCTACCGCGCCACCGATCTCGGCAACCGTGAGCTGCACGGGCTGATCCAGCACTCGCGCTCCGACGGCTCGCCGTTCCCGTTCGAGGAGTCCCCGCTCGCCGACACCCTGCGCAGCGGCCGCAAGCACCGGGTCCGCGGCCAGGTGCTGTGGAACAAGGCCGGGCAGCCGGTCTCCGTCGACCTGACCACCTCGCCCGTACGGGACGGGGAGCTGCTCGTCGGCGCCGTCATGACGTTCACCGACCGGCGTCCCTACGACGCCCTGGCCGCTCGGCACGCCCAGCTCCTGGCCGTTCTCGGCGACTCCCTGCGCGGCCCGCTGGAGGAGCTGCGCGGGGAGCTGGCCACGCTGGCCGCCGATGACGCGGGGCAGCTGTGGCCCGAGGCCAACCAGCTGCTGCACCACCTGGCCGCCGGGTACTCCCGGATGACCGCGCTGGTCGACAACGTGCTCGGCTTCCAGCGGCTGGACGCGGGCACCGAGAAGCTCAAGAAGAAGAAGGTCCTGATCGACGGGGTCGTCGCGGCCGGCATCGACGGCGCCGTCGAGCTGATCGGCCCGGGCCGCGTGCAGTTCGCCGTCCACGCGCCGACCATCGAGGCCGAGGTGGACGCCGAGCGGATCGCCGGCGCCCTCGCGCACCTGGTCGCGGACGTCGCCGGAGTGGACGCCACCGGCAAGACCCGCCAGGGCAGCGGATACGGCGATTCGACGATCGTCGTGGCCGCCGCGCAGCGGGGCGAGGTCGTACGGATCGAGGTGCGCGGGCCGTACGAGGGCGGCAACCCGGTGCACGAGCCGATCGTGCGGGGTGTCGTGGCCGCGCACGGGGGCGTGCTGCAGACGGTGGAGGTGCCGGGCGCGCCCGGCGGTGCGTACGTACTGGAGCTGCCGCTCGGCGCCGGAGCCGGAACGGTGACGCTGCCGGAGCCGAAGCCCGAGCCGGCGAAGGAGCCGGCGGCAGCCGAGGGCGCGGGCAAGAACCCCGCCGGCCGGCGCGCCCGGCGCGGGGTGGACGCGTTCCTGGAGGACGCGGCCGAGGAGGCCGAGGCGAACGGCGCCGCCGAGGGCGGGAGCGCGCTGGCGCTCCCCTCCGGGCGGCGGCGTGCGGGCGAGGCCGGTGCCGTCGACGCCGCGAGCCCCGAGCTCGCGCAGTCCCCGGTGAACCCGGCGGGCCTGGGCACCGGGCGCCGGCGCGGCCGGGACGGCGACGGCAGCGGCGAGGGCGGCCCCGGCCGTCCCGTGCCCCCGCAGGGCACCGCCATGCCCGCGCTCCCGCCGGTGCCGCAGGGGCCGCCGCCCGGTCCGGGTCCCGGTGTGCCCCCGGTGCAGCAGGGCGCGCCGGTGCCGCCCGTACCTGCGATGCCCGCCGTGCCGCCGGTTCCGGTGACCGAGCATCCCGCCGGTCGGCGGCGCGCGCTGGGTACGGCCGCCGCGCCGCAGCCCGGCGGCCCGGTGCCCGCGACGGGCCTGGGCCCGGCTCCGGCCGCCGCCCCGCAGGCCCCCGTACGGCCCATCGCTCCCGAGGGCGGCTTCGCGCTGCCCGCCGGCCCGACCCCGGCGGCGGTTCCCGCGCCGGCCCCGGCGCAGGACCCCGCGCAGAGCCCGGCCCTCGCCGGTCCGGTCCCCGTGCCCGGTGACGCCGAGGGCGAGACGCCGGCGGGGCGTCGTGGACGCCGGGTCCTGGGTGCGCCCGCCGCCGAGCCCGCGGCTCCCGCCGCGCAGCCGGCACCGGCCGCCGAGGAACCCGTACCGCCGACCGGCCGGCGTCGTGCGCTGCCCGCCACCCCGGCCTGGCCCGTCCCGGCCGCCCGGACCGCTCCCGAGGACGAGGACGCCGCCGGCCCCGTGGCCGTGCCCGGCGCCCGGCAGCCGCAGGACGCCCCGGCCGAGGCGGCACAGCCGATCAGCGTGCGCGCCCTCGGCACGCTCGGCCAGGGCATCTCGGTCGACTCCGGATCCACCAACGGCGCGGGCGGTACGGGCGGCTCGGGCCGTCGGCGCCGGCTCGCCGAGCCCGCGCCCCAGGGCCGGGCGTTCGCGATAGGAGCCCCCGAGGCGGGCGCCGACGAGGGACCCGAGCCTCTGGACGGGCCCGGGGGCGCCGTCGAGGTCGTGAACCGGCCCGTACCGCTGCCGGTCGACGACGAGCTGCCTCCGGAGCCCCTGGACAACCCGCGCCGCCTGCTCGTGTGGCCGGCGCCCGATGTGCAGACCCAGCAGGCACTCAGCGACCGCGGCTACCGCCCGGTGATCGTGCACTCCCGCGAGGAGGTGGACGCGCAGATCGCCGCGTTCCCCGCGGCGCTGTTCGTGGACCCGCTGACCGGGCCGATCACCCGGACCGCTCTGCAGTCCCTGCGCCAGGCCGCGGTGGCCGCCGAGGTCCCCGTACTGGTCACGGCCGGGCTGGGGCACGCCACGCGCGAGGCGGCGTACGGGGCGGACCCGGCCGTCCTGCTCAAGGCGCTCGCGGCGCGCGACAGCGAACAGCACCCCTCCCGGGTGCTGCTGATCGAGGAGCAGGACGCGATCGCGACGGCGCTGACGGCCGCCCTGGAACGGCGCGGCCTCCAGGTCGCGCGGGCCGGCGCGGACACCGACGCGGTGGAGCTGGCGACGCGGATGCGGCCGAACCTGGTGGTCATGGACCTCATGCAGGTCAGGCGCAGGCGGGCCGGGATCGTGGACTGGCTGCGCGCCAACGGGCAGCTGAACCGGACCCCGCTGGTCGTCTACACGACCACGGGGATCGACCCGGCCGAACTGCCGCGGCTGGCCTCCGGGGAGAGCGTGCTCTTCCTCGCCGAGCGGTCGACGACGGCGGACGTCCAGGGCCGCATCGTGGACCTGCTGGCCAAGATCGGAACGAACTAGTCATCCTGGCCCGATGGCCATCATCGACACGAGCGAGCAGACCGTCCCCGCCGACAGCGGGGAGGTGAACCTGCTGATCGCCCGACAGGTGGAGCCGGGCCACGAGGAGGCGTTCGAGGCCTGGGCCCACGGCATCCTGGAGACGGCCGCGACCTTTCCAGGGCACCTGGGGTACGGGTTGTTCCGTCCGGCGGCGGACGGCGGTCCGTGGTTCCTGGTCCACCGCTTCCGAGACCACGAGGCCTTCCAGCGCTGGCAGGACTCCGCCGAGCGGGCCCAGTGGTTCTCCAACTGCCTGGGCCACCACCACACCGAGATAGCCCGGCGGGAACTGCACGGCATGGAGACCTGGTTCGCCAAGCCGGGTACGACCCGGCCAGCGCCGCCGCGCTGGAAGATGGCGATCAGCTCGGGGCTGGCCATCTTCCCGATCTCGCTCGTCGGCAACGCGGTGCTCGGGCCGTACCTGGTGAACCTGCATTTCGTGCTGCGGACGGCCGCCTTCGCCGTCGTCTTCAGCACGCTGATGACCTACCTGGCGATGCCGGCCGTCAGCAGGCTGCTGCGGCCCTGGCTGACCAAGGGGGGCCAGGGCTGAGCATCAGGCCTTCTCGCTTCAGTCCAGCTTGGTGACTTCCAGCTCGCCGTCCGCGTACTGCCTCCGGATGACCTTCTTGTCGAACTTGCCGACGCTGGTCTTCGGGACGGCCTCGACGGTCGTCCAGCGCTCGGGCAGCTGCCACTTGGCGATGGACTGGCCGAGGAAGACGTGCAGCTCCGCGTAGTCCACGCTCGCGCCCTCCTTGAGGACGACGGTGGCCAGCGGGCGCTCGCCCCACTTGTCGTCCGGGACGGCGACGACCGCCGCCTCGGCGACCTCGGGGTGCGCCATCAGCGCGTTCTCCAGCTCCACGCTGGAGATCCACTCGCCGCCGGACTTGATGACGTCCTTGGCGCGGTCGGTCAGCGTGAGGAACCCGTCGGGGCTGATCACGCCGACGTCTCCGGTCTTGAGCCAGCCGTCCGCGCTGAACTTGTCCTCGGGACGCAGCGGTTCGCCGGCCGCTCCGCCGTAGTACGAGCCCGCGATCCAGGTGCCGCGTACTTCGAGCTCGCCCGCCGACTCTCCGTCCCAGGGCAGGATGTCGCCCCCGGGGCCCACCAGGCGGGGTTCTACGCCCGCCGGGAAACGGCCCTGGGTGATCCGGTACGGCCACTGCTCCTCGGCGCTCAGGCCGGCCGGCGGGTGCGCCATGGTGCCCAGCGGGGAGGTCTCGGTCATGCCCCAGGCGTGGCAGAGGCGGACGCCGAGCTTGTCGTAGGCCTCCATCAGGGAGGGCGGACAGGCCGCGCCGCCGATGGTGACCTGCTTCATCGAGGTCAGGTCGCGCGGGTTGGCGGTGACCTCGGCGAGCAGCCCCTGCCAGATGGTGGGGACGGCCGCGGCGTGCGTGGGCTTCTCCCGCTCGATCATCTCGGCGAGCGGGGCGGGCTGGAGGAACCGGTCCGGCATCAGCAGGTTGATGCCGGTCATGAACACCGCGTGCGGCAGGCCCCAGGCGTTGACGTGGAACTGCGGGACCACGACGAGGCTGGTGTCCTTGTCGGTCAACCCCATCGACTCGGCCATGTTGACCTGCATGGAGTGCAGGTAGATGGAGCGGTGGGAGTAGACGACGCCCTTGGGGTCACCGGTGGTGCCGGAGGTGTAGCACATGGCGGCGGCCTGGCGCTCGTCCAGCTCCGGCCAGTCGTACGAGGTCGCGCGGTCCGCGATCAGCTCCTCGTAGTCGTGGACGCGCAGGCCGCGCTCCTGCGCGAGGGCTTCGAGACCGGAGCGGTCGCCGATGCCGGAGACGACCACGTGCTCGACGGTCGGCAGGTGCGGCAGCAGCGGGACCAGCAGCGGCAGCAGGGTCCCGTTGACCAGCACGACCCGGTCGACCGCGTGGTTGACGATGAAGACCAGCTGCTCGGGAGGCAGGCGCAGGTTGAGGGTGTGGAGTACGGCGCCCATGGAGGGGATCGCGAAGTACGCCTCGACGTGCTCCGCGTTGTTCCACATCAGGGTCGCCACCCGGTCGTCCTGCTGGACGCCCAGTTCGTCGCGCAGGGCGTTGGCGAGGCGGGTGGCGCGGGTACCGATCTCGGCAAAGCTGCGGCGGTGCGGCTCGGCCTCCCCGGTCCAGGTCGTGACCTGGGATTTACCGTGGATCGTCATCCCGTGCTGGAGTATGCGGGTGACGAGGAGCGGTACGTCCTGCATGGTGCTCAGCAAAGCGTCCTCCCGGTGAGCGCTGCGGCGCTGCGGCGGCTACGGATGCAGCCGATTCTGCGCACGTACCGGTCGGCATGTCACTACCCGGAAGTACAAACACGGCAACTCATCGCGGACGTTTCACGTGAAACGCCGATGTTTCACGTGAAACACGGGCCCGTTCAGCGGACCGGGGTGAGCTCCGGGTCCTCACGGAGCTTGACCAGAGCGCGCGAGACGGCGCTCTTGACCGTGCCGATCGAGACCCCGAGCAGCTCGGCGGTCTGCGCCTCGCTCAGGTCCTCGTAGTAGCGCAGGACGACCATCGCGCGCTGCCGGTCGGGAAGCCGGGTCACCGCCCGCCACATCGCGTCGCGCAGCGCCTGCGCCTCGGCCGGGTCGCACGCGGGCGTCTCCTCGGGCTCCGGCAGCTCGTCACAGGCGAACTCGTCGACCTTGCGCTTGCGCCACTGCGAGGTGCGGGTGTTGACCAGGGCCCGGCGGACATAGCCGTCGAGGGCACGGTGGTCCTCGATGCGGTCCCAGGCGACGTACGTCTTGGCGAGGGCCGTCTGGAGCAGGTCCTCGGCATCGCACGGGTTGGCGGTGAGCGAGCGCGCGGTGCGCAACAGGACCGAGCCGCGGGTCCGGACGTACGCCGAGAACGACGGGTACGGCGTCGGGTTCGAGGCGAGCGTGCACACAGGCGTGGTCATGGCTCCACGCTAGAAGCGCCGACCGAGCCTGGGATCGGCCGCAGGTGCCGAAGCGGGGTCCGTCTCAGGTTGTAGGGGTGGGGCCCGCCCCACCTCCTGAAGGTGGAGGAGGCGGGCGGCCCCGGGCGGTCCGGAGGACCGGTCGCAGACCGGTCCGCGGCTTCGGACTCAGCCGTCGGCGCCGAGGATCAGGCCGGACGTCGGTACCCCGGTCCCTGCCGTGACCAGGGCGCGGGCGGCTCCGGCCACCTGGTTCACGGAGGTGCCGCGCAGCTGGCGGACGGCCTCGGCGATGCCGTTCATGCCGTGCAGGTACGCCTCCCCGAGCTGACCGCCGTGGGTGTTGAGCGGGAGGGCGTCCGCGGCGACGAAGTCGGCGGCCTCACCGGGCTTGCAGAAGCCGAACTCCTCCAGCTGCATCAGGACGAACGGGGTGAAGTGGTCGTAGAGGATGCCGACGTCGATGTCCGAGGGCCGCAGTCCGCTGGTCCGCCACAGCTGACGGGCGACCACGTCCATCTCCGCCAGGCCGGTGAGGTCGTCGCGGTAGAAGGAGGTCATGCCCTCCTGGCGGCGGCCGGCGCCCTGTGCGGCCGCGGTGATCACGGCGGGCGCGTGGCGCAGGTCCCGGGCCCGCTCGGTACTGGTGACGATCAGCGCCTGGCCTCCGTCCGTCTCCTGACAGCAGTCCAGCAGCCGCAGCGGTTCGACGATCCAGCGCGAGGCGGCGTGGTCGGCGAGGGTGATGGGCTTGCCGTGGAAGTAGGCGGCGGGGTTGTTGGCGGCGTGCCGCCGGTCGGTGACCGCGACATGGCCGAAGGCCTCGGGGGTCAGGTTGTAGGCGTGCAGGTAGCGCTGGGCGGTCATGGCCACCCAGGAGGCCGGGGTGAGCAGGCCCCAGGGCAACGACCAGCCGAGCGCCGCGCCCTCCGCCGAGGGCTCGCGCTGCTGCACGCCGGAGCCGAAGCGGCGGCCGGAGCGTTCGTTGAAGGCGCGGTAGCAGACCACGACGTCCGCGATCCCGGTGGCGACGGCGAGGGCGGCCTGCTGGACGGTGGCACAGGCCGCGCCGCCGCCGTAGTGGATCCGGGAGAAGAAGGAGAGGTCTCCGATCCCGGCCGCCTGGGCCACGGTGATCTCGGGGCTGGTGTCCATGGTGAAGGTGACCATGCCGTCGACGTCGTCGGGGGTGAGCCCGGCGTCGTCGAGGGCGGCCTGCACGGCTTCGACGGCGAGCCTCAGCTCGCTGCGGCCGGAGTCCTTGGAGAACTCGGTCGCGCCGATGCCGGCGATGGCGGCGCGTCCACCGAGCGTGTCGCGGTGCAGGACGCTCATGCCGCCACCTCCGCCGTGGCGGTGCCGGTGACGTGGTGTCCGAGGGAGTTGGCGCCGACGACCCGGATCTCCACCCGGTCCCCGTCGACGGCGGCCACCGTGCCGGTCAGGACCATCGTGTCGCCGGGGTAGTTGGGGGCGCCGAGCCGGATGGCCACCTTGCGCAGCACCGTGCCCGGCCCGAGGCGGTCGGTGATGTACCGGCCGACCAGGCCGTTGGTGGTCAGGATGTTCATGAAGATGTCCGGGGAGCCCTTCTCGCGCGCGAGCGAGGCGTCGTGGTGGACGTCCTGGTAGTCGCGGGAGGCGATCGCGCCCGCGACGATCAGCGTGCGCGTCACCGGTATCTCCAGCGGCGCCAGTGTGTCGCCGACGTTCATGCGTCGTCCCCCTCGGGTGCGGCGTGTTCGGACAGGAGCGCGCCCAGCTCGGCCAGCAGCTCGCTGCCGCAGCCGAGGTAGGCGTCCAGCTGGCGCCCCCAGAGGAAGTGCCGGTGGACGGGATGGTCCAGGTCGGCGCCCATTCCGCCGTGCAGGTGCTGGCCCGCGTGCACGACGCGCTTGCCGGCCTCGGAGGCCCACCAGGCCGCGGTCAGGGCGTGCTCGCGGGCGGGAAGTCCCTCGTCGATCCGCCAGGCCGCCTCGTACGCGGTGACCCGGATCGCCTCGGTGTCCATGTACGCGTCGGCCGCGCGCAGCATGACCCCCTGGTTGGTGGAGAGCGGCCGGCCGAACTGCTCGCGGGTGGAGGTGTACTCGACCGCGCGGGCCAGGGATCCCGCGCACACGCCCGCCTGGAGACCCGCGAAGGCGGTGCGGGAGGCGGCCAGGACCTCTTCGTAGGCCGTACCGTCCCCGAGCCGTTCGCCCTCGGCCCCGGCCAGGGTGAGGCGCCCCGCCGACCACGGGGCGGTGGTCTCCACCTCGGGCGTCCCGACGCCGGGCGCGTCCGTCCGTACGAGCCACAGGGCCCGGCCGGCGTCCGGGACCAGCACGTGCGTGGCATCGCGCAGCCAGGGCACGACGGGGGCCGTCCCGGTCAGCCGGCCGTCCGGCGAGGCGGTGATGCGACCGCGGGCCGGGAAGGCGCCGGTGGCGACCGCCTCCCCCGAGCCCAGGGCGGGCAGCAGCCGGGCGCGCTGCTCGGCGCTGCCGTGCGCGGCGACGGGCAGGATTCCGTAGGCGCAGGTGGCGGCGTAGGGGACCTGCGCGGTGGTGCGGCCCTGCTCCTCCAGCAACAGCACCAGCCCGAGCAGGCCGATCTCCTCCACGGCCGCGGTCAGTCCGGCGGCGGTGAGGGCCTTCCACAGCTCGGCGTCGCTGCCGGTGCCGGCCGCGGCGAGGCGTTCGTGGGTGGCGAGATCACGGAAGATCCGGGCGGCGAGACCGGCCGCGGCGGCCTGCTCCTCGGTGGGGTGGAAGTCCATCAGCCCTCGCTCCCCCGGAAGACCGGCAGTTCCAGGTCCTCGTCGACCCGCAGGAACTCCAGCCGCACGGGCATCCCGATGCGGACCTTGTCGTACGGGACTCCGGTGATGTTGCTGACCATCCGGACGCCCTCGGCGAGTTCGACGAGCGCGACCGCGTAGGGCGGGTCGAAGGCGGGGAACGGCGGATGGTGCATCACGACGTAGCTGAACACCGTGCCGGCGCCGCACGCCTCGACGGTGTCCCAGTCCAGGCTCGCGCAGGCGTTGCAGCCGGGCAGCCAGGGGAATCGGAGGGTCGCGCAGGCGGCGCAGCGCTGGATCAGCAGCCTGTGCTCCGCGACCCCGTCCCAGAACCCCTGGTTGTCGCGGTTGACCACCGGGCGCGGGCGCCGGGCCGCGGGCTTCTTCTCGCGGGAGGCGGCGGGCGCGTACTTGAGGATCCGGAAGCGGTGGGTCCCGGCGAGCTCGCCGTCCGCGCGGACGTCCATGCGGGTGGTCACGAAGTGGCCGGTGCCCAGCTTGGTCGTCTTGCGCGGGGACACGGACTCGATGACGGCGTCATAGGTGACCGTGTCCCCGGGGCGCAGCGGCCGCAGGTACTCCTGCTCGCAGTCGGTGGCCACGACCGAGGTGCACCCCGCGGCGTCGAGCAGCGCGAGGAGCTCGTCGTAGGCGGAGGAGCGGTCGCCGTGACCGGAGAGCCCGCCCATCGTCCAGGCCTGGAGCATGGTGGGCGGGGCGATGGCGTCCGGGCCCCCGTAGGCGGGGTTGGCATCGCCCATCGCCTCGCACCAGTGGCGGATCATCGGCTGGTTGACGGGGTCCTTCCCCCGGCCCGCGGTGGCGGCGGGCCGGCCTTCGAAGGCCTGGAGCAGGGCGTGGAACCGCGCGGCCTCCTCGGCGCCCCCACCCGCTCCCGCTCCCGCTCCCCCTCCGGCACCCGCTCCCGCGTCCGCACCCGCACCCGCTGCCTGGTCCGCCGTGGCGGTCATCGCTTCCTTCCCTTCATGCCGAGCCGCATCATGGCGACGATCTCCCGCTGGACCTCGCTGACCCCGCCGCCGAAGGTGTTGATCTGCGCGGCCCGGTTCATCCGCTCCAGCTCTCCGCCCGCGAAGGCGGCGGGTCCCCGCACGAGCGCCTCCTCGCCCACCACCTCCTGGCACATCCGGTACACCTCGACGGTGGACTCGGTGCCGAGGAACTTCACCCCGCTGGCGTCGCCGGGGGCCAGGGTTCCTCCGCCCACGTCCTGGACGAGGCGCCAGTTGAGGAGGCGTACGGCGGCCAGCCGGGCATGTGCCTCGGCGAGCCGGGACTGCACCCAGGGCCGGTCGGCGGGGCGTTCACCGGTGACCGGGTCGGGGGTGCGGGCGTGGCGCAGCGCGCTCGCGTAGAAGTCCTCGGCCTGCATGCCGATGGCGGCGAGGGCCACGCGCTCGTGGTTGAGTTGGTTGGTGATCAGCCCCCAGCCGCCGTGCTCGGGGCCGACGAGGTTGCCGGCGGGGACGCGGAGCCCGTCGTAGTACGTGGACGTGGTCGTGAGGCCGCCGACGGTGTCGATCGGGGTCCACGCGAAGCCGGGGGCTTCGGTGGGCACCAGGATGATCGAGATGCCCTTGTGCTTGGGGGCCCCGGGATCGGTGCGGCAGGCGAGCCAGATCCAGTCGGCGTTCTGGGCGTTGGACGTGAAGATCTTCTGCCCGTCGACGACCCAGTCCGCTCCGTCGCGTACGGCACGGGTGCGCAGCGAGGCCAGGTCGGTGCCCGCCCCGGGCTCCGAGTAGCCGATGGCGAAGACGAGTTCGCCGCCGAGGATCCGCGGGAGGAAGTATTCCTTCTGCTCCGGGGTCCCGTACTTCATCAGGGTCGGGCCGACGGTGTTCAGGGTGACCATGGAGACGGGGGCACCGGCCCGGTACGCCTCGTCGAAGAAGACGAACTGCTCCTCGGGACCGCGCCCTTGGCCGCCGTACTCGACGGGCCAGCCGAGGCCGAGCAGCCCGTCGGCGCCGATGCGGCGCAGCAGCGCGCGCTGCGCGGCGGGGTCCTCGGGGGGCCCGTCCGGCAGCAGATCGTGGAAGTAGTCCCGCAGTTCGGCTCGGAGCCGCAACTGGCCTTCGGTCGGGGCGAGGTGCACGGCGCTGGCCTCCCGGCATCACATCATCGAGGGAACCTGACTGTCCGTCAGATTCCCTGTGGATGTCAAGGTCGGGAGGGCCCGGAAGAGCCGTGCCCGCTCGATGCGCGCGGGCGCGAATGCGCGAGGGCGCCCGCCCCACCGGACCCCAGCCGGTCCGGTGGCGCGGGCGCCCTCAAAAACTCAGAGGACTCGGGGAGCGTCTACCACCAGGGGTGGAAGTTGACCGCGACGTTGCCCTGCTGGATCGCCGTGAAGGCCGAGCCGTTGACCTGCGCGGTGTTGTTCTGGTTGGACGCACCGGAGCCGGTGGCCACCTGCTGCGAGGTGGACGAGTTGCCGCTGTTGTTCCCGCCGACACCGCTGCCGATGATGCCGGCGGCGCTCGCATTCGATCCGTCGTTCGCGAGGGAGCCGTTGTCGGCCGAGGCCACGCCGCCGAAGAGGCAAACGGCGAGGGGGAGGGCGGCGACGGTGGCGATGACGCGGGCGGTACGGATGCTTGCCATGTGTGGATCCTCCAGAAAAGCGAAGTGGGGCTTGCTCCAAGGCAGTTGGCCGACCGCCCCGGTCGTTGCGTGGTGACGACGCCGCGAGACCAGAGTTGCCCACCGAATCCCCGGCGAACCAGCCCGGAGCCCACGATTCCCCCGCAAGTATGAGCAACATCGGATAAACCCCATTCGCACCCCAACGCCCCAGGTCAGCGCAGTGGAGGACGCTGAAACCACCGCCGGAACTGGGCTGAAACCTTTCCTCAAACTCATGTGCGCCGGGCATGCCGAAAAGGGCCGCTCCGTCCGGGAACCCCACCGTCTCCCGGGCCTGCGGCCCTGCAATGCCGGGCTTCACGCCCCCTGCACGCCCCCGGCACCCGCCGGGGCCATCCCACCGTGCCCCCACTCCGGGGCACACCACCGGCGCGATCCGCGGCCGCGACCTGCCGACCGGGCTCCAGCGCCTGCTGCTGCCGTTACCGCTCTGGACTGTCTGCTGCGCGTACCACTGCGCAGTGCGCGCTGCTCTGCTGCCTCGCGGCCGTTGCCGCGGCCGTTGCCGCTGCCGTTGCCGCTGCCGTTGCCGTTGCCGCTGCCGTTCGTACGGGCGCTACGCGACCAGGTCGAGCCCGTCACGGCCGGCCCCGGAGCCGGCCCCGGCCATGGATGCGGCGGCGGCGGACGCGGCGGCGGTGGTCGAGCGGCGGACGGACGGGGCCTTGCCGTGTGCCTCGGCACGGATCCGCTGCTTGATGGTCGGCGGGAGCGAACCGCCCCGCATCATCGCCCGCCAGCTCCGCCGCCCCATCGGACGGACCGGCCGGCGTGCGGCGGCCGCCGCACGGCGGGAAGGAACAGGAGGAACAGGAGCGCAGGCATCGGTGGCGGCGGCCGGCGCGACCTTGGCGCCGAACCCGAGGGAGGCGAGGAGCGCGACCACGACGGCGACGACTGCGGTCCAGATCGACGTGACGGTGATGCGGTGAGCCATGACGAGGTCCTTCGTTTCGCGATGTTCCGACGGGCGGATCTGCATACATTCGTCATGATGTGACCGCAACCGCAGCACCCCCACCACGCGCGCCGATCTTCCGACAAACACCACTCGGAAGGCCCAGCGCCTACCGTGACGGCATGGACGCTTCCCCTCTCCGGCTCGTGCCCTGGGCAGAAGACGACTTCTGGCTTCTGCTGCGCAAGAACGAGCCCGTCATGACGGAACACCTCGGCGGCCCGGAGACCGAGGCCAAGCTCAGAGACCGCCATCGGCGGTATCTGGCGCTGAGCGCCCGCGAGCCGGGGGCCGGACGGGTGTTCCGGATCGTCACCGGGGGCGAGAGCGTGGGCACGATCGCCTTCTGGGAGCGCGTGTGGAAGGACGAGGAGGTCTACGAGACCGGGTGGGGCATCCTCCCCGAGTTCCAGGGCCGCGGCCTCGCCGCGGAGGCGGCCGGCGCGGTCATCGCCCACGCCGCGGCGCACGGGACGCGCCGACACCTCCACGCCTTCCCGTCCGTCGCCCACGGGGCGTCCAACGCCGTCTGCCGCAAGGCGGGCTTCGCGCTGCTCGGCGAGACCGAGTTCGAGTACCCGCCGGGCCAGTGGCACACGAGCAACGACTGGCGGGCGGTGCTCGCCCAGCCCCTCGGATCGGCGAGGCGCCACGGCCCGAACACCGGCGCCGAGCAGAGAGGGCGGGTCCCCCGAATCGGGGGACCCGCCCTCTGAACCGCTACTTCCCTGACCTGCAAGCGGTGGGTGTGGGATTTGAACCCACGGTGACTCGCGCCACGACGGTTTTCAAGACCGTTCCCTTAGGCCGCTCGGGCAACCCACCTGGCCGGTACAGAGTACCGGCAGGCGGGGGGCGGCCGGGTCAGGAATTCTGGGCCTTGTCGTAGGCGGCCTTCGCCTCGTTGCCGAAGTACGGGCCGAACATCCGGTTCGGCAGGAAGGTATAGCCGAAGCTGTTCACCGACACCTGGGTGCCCAGGCCCGTGGCCTCGTTGAAGTCCTGGAACCAGGGGCCGCCGCTGGAGCCGCCGGTCATGTTGCAGCCCAGGCCGTGGTCCTTGGTCAGCAGGAAGTCCTTGCCGCTGTTCCCGCTGCAGTAGACCAGCTTGGTGCCGTCGTACGGCGCGGCCGCCGGGAACCCGAACGAGTACATCTTCTTGTTGTAGCCGCCGTTGAACAGGATCCCCTGGGCGCCGACGACCTGGCTGAGCTTCTGGCCGTTCAGCGGGGCGACGACGGCGAGGCCGACGTCCATGTTCATGTCCTCGCTGGCGGCCCACTGGTCGGTCGCGAAGGTCTTGGTGGCCGACCACTGGCCGTAGGGCGCGTTCCCGTTCTCGTACCCGGGAACGAAGATCCAGTTGGTGTGCCAGGTGCCCTGGTACTTCACGCAGTGGCCGGCGGTGATGACCGTGCTGCCGTTGGCGCTGGTGATCGAGTCACCGGAGCAGGACGCGGTGCGGTCACCGAAGGTGAAGAAGACCCGGCCCGAGGTCTTGACCACCGCTCCGCCGCCCGTCCACGCGCCGCCCGCCTGCGGGAACGACGCCACAGAGGCCGCCGCGGCGGAAGCCGCCGTCGGGGCGATCGCCGTGGGCGCGGCGGTGGCGGTGGCCGCGACCGGCGCCCGTCCGGTCCCCGGCGCTGCCGTCACGTCCAGCGGGGTGGCGCCGCGCATCCGCTCGGCGCTCCAGAAACCCTGGGTGTGCTGCTGCTTGAACGAGGCCGGGGAATCGGCCGCGGCCGAGGGGGCGGCCGCCGTCAGCGCGCCCGCGATCAGGGCACCCGCCGCCATGAGGACCGATGCTGCCGTGCGATGACGATTCACGCAGGACTCCTTCTGCCGTGCCCGGTCCCGTCGGAACGGGCAGGGTGGGGGTGAAGAGCTGTCGGTGCGGATCGGCCGCAGGTTCGCACGCGCGGCGCAAGAAGTCAGGAGACGGTCGGAACGTTCGGTCGGTTCCGGCCAGGAATTGGCCAACTCCTGTCCGTGGCCATGCCCTGCGCTCACATCGTCAACAGCACGCCCGCGTACGAGACCCCCGCCACCACCAGCCAGGCCGCGAGCCCCAGTACCGCGGCCCGCCCGCCGGTCCGGGCGAGCCGGGGGAGGTCCACCGCGCTGCCCAGCCCGAACAGGGCCGCCGCCAGCAGGAGCTCCTGTGCGGTGTGCGCCCAGTCCAGTGCCGCCTCGGGCAGCAACCCGGTGGCGCGCAGCGCGGCAGCGGCCAGGAACCCGGCCACGAACAGCGGGACCGGTGCCGGGCGGCGCCCCGAAGGCATCCGCACGCCTTGGCGCCGCGCCCGTACGGAGAAGGCCACCGCCGCCACCAGCGGCGCCAGCAGGGCCACTCGCATCAGCTTGACCAGGACGGCCTCGCCGAGCGCACCCGGCCCGGCGGTCTGGGCGGTGGCCACCACCTGGCCGACGTCGTGGACGCTCGCGCCGACCCAGCGCCCGAAGGCCGGGTCCGAGAGCCCCAACGGACCCTGGAGGAGCGGGAGGACCGCGATCGCCAGGGTTCCGCAAAGGGTCACCAGCGCCACCGAGGAGGCCACGTCCTCCTCGTCGCTGCCCGACACCTGGCTCACGGCGCCGATGGCCGAGGCCCCGCAGATCGAGTACCCCGTGGCGATCAGCAGGGGCTGGTCTCCCGGCAGCCCGAGCCTTCGGCCCAGCCAGAGCGTGCCGAAGAAGGTGGCGGCGACGACCGCGGCCACCATCGCCACCGTGGCCCAGCCCAGCCGGAGCACCTGGTCCAGGCCGAGGCCGAGGCCCAGAAGGACGATGCCGATCCGCATCAGCCTCCGCCCGGCCAGTGAGAGCCCCGGGCGGCCCGCGCCCCGTACGAGGCCCCGTACGCCCGGAAGGTGGGCCACCGCGATGCCGAGCACGACCGACGCGGTCAGCATGGGCACCACGGGCACCAGCCGGTGTACGCACCAGGCCACCAGCACTCCGGCGACCGCCATCCCCAACCCCGGCCAGGACGAGGATGTTTCACGTGAAACAGGCTCGGCCCTCTCGGTCTCCGCCCCGCGGACCGGGCGGTTCAGCAGGGCCATCAGTCGGTGGGGAGCGTGTAGACGCGGCGGACACTGCTGCCCAGGCGGATGACATCGGCTCCGTAGACGTGCAGGGATATCGCCGTGGTGCGACAGGAGTTGTAGACCTTGTGGATATCCCCGGGCGGGGCGAATCCGCAGACGTCGCCGGGGCCGTTGACCACGTGCTCGGTCGCCACCAGCCGGGCACAGGCGTCACCGGTCGCGGGGGCGAGCCGGTAGCGGAGCTCGCTCTCCTCGCCCTCGTGCACCCCGGCCACGCACCAGGAGACGTGGTCGTGGATGGAGGTCTCCTGACCGGGCAGCCACACCAGCGCGACCACCGAGAAGCTGCCGTCGGGCTCGGCGTGCAGGACGTGCTGCCGGTACCGGTCGGGGTCCCCCGCCCGCTGCTCGGGCGTGAGCAGGTCGGGTGTGCCCAGGTGCGGGGCGACGCGCTCGCCGACGAGGTAGGCGGTCAGGTCCGGGGCCAGCCCCCGGTCCACGACCGTGCGGATCTCACTGACGAGGGCGGCCATCCTCGCGGTCGTACGGGCCGGCGTAGTGGTGGTCATGAACGCAGCGTCGGACAGCCGATCCATCACGTCCAACGACAGTTCTCACCTGAAATCCCAAGTAGCGCTTATGAATTCAAGTGAGGTGCAGCCGGCGGTCAGCAGCCCACACGGTTCGCGGCCACCTGCTTGAGCGCGTCGAGGACCACGGCGGTCGCCGGGATGCGCAGGTGGTCGCGGTAGACGTACGCGGCGATGTGCCGGCGCGCGGCGGGCTGCAGCGGCCGCCCGCACACCTTGTTCAGGGAGAGGGAAGGCAGTACGAGCGCGGGCATCATCGCGACGCCGAGTCCTTGTCCGACCATGCTCTGCACGACCAGATTGTCGTCGGTGGCGAACCGGATGTCGGGTACGAAGCCCAGCTCGGCGCACTCGTGCAGCAGGTTCGCCCGGCAGCGCGGGCAGCCGGCGATCCACCGCTCCTCCGCGAGGTCGGCCAGGTGCACGGCCCGGCGCCGCGCCAGCGGGTGCCCGGTCGGGAGCAGCACCGTCAGCTGGTCCTCCAGGAGCCTGACCTCGGCGACCTCGTCCGGTATCTCCTCGTGCAGCCCGGGATAGGTGAAGGCCAGGGTGATGTCGCACTCCCCGCGCTCCAGGCGGCGCAGCGACTCCGGGGGCTCCCCCTCCAACAGCTCGACCTGGATTCCCGGATGGTCCTTGGCCAGATCGCTCAGGGCCTCGGGGACCAGGGTGACGTTGGCGCTCGGGAAGCCGCAGAGCCGGACCCGTCCGGTGCGCAGGCGCGCGTACGCCTTGAGCTGTGCCTCGGCGGCGGAGAGGCTGCCGAGGATGGACTCGGCGTGCCGGGCCATGGACTCGCCGGCCTCGGTGAGCTGCATCTTGCGGCCGACCCGGGTGAAGAGCGGGGTGCCGACGGCGCGTTCGAGCGCCTTCATCTGCTGGGTTATCGCGGGCTGGGTATACCCCAGGGCACGGGCGGCCGCCGAGTACGACCCGGAGGCGACCACTTCGTGGAAGGTGCGTATGTGCCGCGAATCGAACACAAGGGAAGCATAAGCGGACGTTGGGAGGGGCCGTAGGCGGATTCGCCCACGGCCCCTCCCCATCGAGCCGACCGGTGGTCCCGGTCCGTCAGGTACCGGGTCGGCCGTCGGCCCCCGCTACTTGTCGCCGACCCGCGAGCCGAGGGTGATGTCGACGGTGTTCGGCTTGCCGTCGCGCAGGTAGGTCAGCTTCACCACGTCGCCCGGCTTGTGCGTCCAGATCTCGCTGATGAGGGTCGGGCCGCTGTCGATCGGCTTGTCGCCGAACCGGGTGATGACGTCGCCGGGCTTCAGGCCCGCCTTGCCGGCAGGACCGTTCGGGTCGACCAGGTCGTTGGCGGCGGCGCCCTGCTCGGAGATCTTGGCGCCGTCGGTCTTGGACTGGAGGTCCACGGAGACCGAGAGGATCGGGTAGACCGGCTTGCCGGTCTTGATCAGGGACTCGGCGACGTTCTTCGCCTGGTTGATCGGGATCGCGAAGCCGAGGCCGATGGAGCCGGCCTGACCGCCGCCGAAGCCGCCGTTGCCGGCCGACTGGATGGCGGAGTTGATGCCGATGACCGCTCCGCGCCCGTCGAGCAGCGGGCCGCCCGAGTTGCCGGGGTTGATCGAGGCGTCCGTCTGGAGGGCGCTCATGTACGAGTTCTTGCCGCTGGAGCCGTCCCCGGAGGCCACCGGGCGGTTCTTGGCGCTGACGATGCCGGTGGTGACCGTGTTGGAAAGGCCGAAGGGGGCGCCGATCGCGATGGTCGAGTCGCCGACCGCGACCTTGTCGGAGTCGCCGAGCGGCAGCGGCTTGAGGCCGGACGGCGGGTTCTTGAGCTTGAGCACGGCCACGTCGTAGCCCTGCGCCCGGCCGATGACCTCTGCCTCGTACTTCTTGCCGTCGGAGAAGGTCGCGGAGAGCTTGCCACCGTTCGCGGCGGAGGCCACCACGTGGTTGTTGGTGAGGATGTGGCCCTGCTGGTCGTAGACGAAGCCGGTGCCGGTGCCGCCCTCGCCGTCGCCGGCCGAGGCCTCGATGGTGACGACGCTGGGCAGCGCGCCCGCGGCCAGGCCCGCGATCGAGCCGGCCTCCCGCTTGAGGTCCTTGGGGGTGCTGCTCGCGGCGACCGTGGTGGTCGAGCCGACGCCCTTCTCGCTGCGCTCGGCGGCCCAGAAGCCGATGCCTCCGCCGACGCCGCCGGCGAGGAGGGCCGCCACCAGCACGGCCGCGACCAGGCCGCCCTTGCCCTTCGGCTTGGCGGGCGGCATGCCGTCGGCGGTCGGGGGCGCGCCCCAGGTGCCGCCGCCGTCATGGCCGCCGGCCGAGCCGTACGCCGGAACCGCGGGCGGCGGGGGCGGCCAGCCCTCGTCGCCGTACGCGGCCGGCGCCTGCGGCGCCGGGGCCTGGGCGTAGGCGGGGGCCTGCGCCGGTGCCGGGCCCGCGGGGCCCGCCGGGGTCGGCGGGATCTGCTGGGTCGGCTCCGTACCGGGGGCGGGCGTCTCGGGGGCAGGAGCGGCCACCGGGGGTGTGGACGGGGCCGCGGGGGGCGTCGGGGCCGCGGTGCCCTCGTTCTCGGTGCTCACAGCGCTCTTCTCCTCGTCACACACGGCTTCAGAAAAACTGGCGATTCGGCCCGGCCGAACGTTCGACGTGCCGCACAAGTTCCTGGGAAAAGCCTTCCCCATGACCCGTCAGAGCACTGTAAGCCGGACCTGTGCGTCTTCCCCATCCTTTATATCCGGCATTCCGGGCACATCCGCACGGCGGAGCCCGACATCCGGGGCCGTACCGGTGGCACCATGACCCGGTGACCCACGCACTGCCGCCCATCCAGGTCGTCGCCCATCGCGGCGCCTCGGAGGACGCCCCCGAACACACCCTGGCCGCCTACCGCAAGGCCATCGAGTACGGCGCCGACGCCCTCGAATGCGATGTCCGCCTCACCGCCGACGGCCATCTGGTCCTCGTCCACGACCGCCGGGTCAACCGCACCTCCAACGGCCGCGGCGCCGTCTCCGCCCTTGAGCTGGCCGATCTCGCCGCCCTCGACTTCGGTTCGTGGAAGGACCGCGAGGAGTCCCCCGACTGGGACGCCGACCCCGAGCGCACCTCCGTGCTCACGCTGGAGCGCCTGCTGGAACTGGTCTCGGACGCCGGCCGGCCGGTGCAGCTCGCCATCGAGACGAAGCACCCGACCCGCTGGGCCGGACAGGTGGAGGAGCGCCTCCTCTTCCTCCTCAAGCGGTTCGGGCTGGACGCGCCGCCCGCCGAGGGGCCGCACCCGATTCGCGTCATGAGCTTCTCCGCGCGCTCCCTGCACCGGGTGCGGGCGTCCGCGCCCACGGTCCCGACCGTGTACCTGATGCAGTTCATCTCGCCCCGGATGCGCGACGGGCGGCTGCCGGCCGGGGTGCGGATCGCGGGTCCGGGGATGCGGATCGTGCGCAACCACCCCGGATTCATCCGCAAGCTCCAGAGCGCGGGCCATTCCGTGCACGTATGGACCGTGAACGAGGCGGAAGACGTTCAGCTCTGCGCTGATCTGGGTGTGGAAGCGATCATCACGAACAGGCCGCGACAAGTTCTGTCACAGCTGGGGCGCTGACGTCCCGTTTTGCCCACCCGTCTCGCGCGTCACGTACGTGACAGGGTGTGCACCGGCGCATCCGCTCCGCAATCGTCCGTCGTGAATGCGTCAGGGGTCTCCGCTTGACCGGTTTCCGGTCCAGGCCATTGGGGCATCCAGACCATGGCGTGGGGCTAAGGAGGTTCCGGGGGTGGCGTTGGTGGTGGCACAGGAAGTGCCCACGTCTTCGTGCATGGACGTATGCCATGGTCCTGCGGGCGTGGGTGAGGCGAGGCGCCGCATGCGTGAGCAATTGCGCATGAGCGGAGTGTCCGAATCGGTCGTGGACGATGCCGTACTGATCCTTTCCGAACTGCTCAGCAACGCCTGCCGGCACGGCAGACCGCTGGGCGCCGGTGCGATCGGGGACGGGGAGATACGCGCCGCGTGGCGCATCGACAAGGCGGGGCGTCTGACGGTCGAGGTCACGGACGGAGGCGGTCCCACCCGCCCGGTTCCGGCCACGCCATCGGTCACCGCGCGCGGCGGCCGGGGGCTGAACATCATCAGCGCCCTCGCCCAGGACTGGGGTGTCCGGGACGGAGCGGCGGGCGAGGTCACCGTATGGGTGACCGTTGCGTGCGGGGCCCGGCACGAGGATTTCGCTACGCGCGTTGCGCCCCCGGCGATCGACTTCAGCAGCGCCTTCGACGATCTCCATCCGTGACGGGATCACGGCTCGGATCCCCGACCCGGATCCCGAACCCGATCCGCCGCCGCGGCAGCTGCAAGCAGGACCCGCAACACCGGCCGTCCGAACGAGCGGCCGCCGGGAGCGCACGCCGACCGTGCTCCCGGCCGCACCCTCCCGGTTGTGGCGGTACGAACGGCTAGGCTCGCGCCCAGACACAACGCCGTACCGCCGCAACCGGGAGACACCCACGATGGCCAAGAAGCGCCCCGCAGCGAAGACTGCAAAGCCGCAGCTCAAGAACGGGGAGATCCCGGTGGTGGGCGCACGCGAGCCCTGCCCCTGCGGATCCGGGCGCCGTTACAAGGCCTGCCACGGCGCAGCCGCAGCGCACGCCGTCACCGAGCACGTGGCGCGCCCCTTCGAGGGCCTGCCCGGCGAGTGCGACTGGGTGGCGCTGCGCGAGCTCGTGCCCGCGGCGACCATCCCCCTCACGCTCAAGGGCGGTCTGCCCGAGGGCGTCCCGTCCGTCACGCTGGTGACCGTACTGCCCATGGCCTGGCCGGCGCTGCGCCGCGAGGACGGCTCCGTCCTGCTCGGCCTCCAGAACGACTCGACCACCGGGGACCTCGCCCGGGACATGGCCGACACCCTGGAGCGCGCGCTCACCGCGGAACCGGGCACCCCGGTGGCGGCCCGCCGCGTTCCCGCCGAGGGTCCCCGACTTCAGGATCTCCTGGACACGGACGGCGTTTTCGAGCCGGTTGTGCACAGCGGGTTCGAATTCTGGATTCCGGATGCGGAGAGCGCCCAGAGCGCCTCCCCGGAGATCGCCGCCTCCCTCGAACGCGCCAACGCCGCCGCCATCCCGACGGTCAAGCTGGCCGGCGTCGACGCGGCCTACTGGTGCGAGACACCGGACAAGAACCACCTGCGCTGGGTCATGCCGCACCCCGAGGAGAAGCTGCTCGACGCCCTCGCGCGGCTGCACGCCGCCGGCACCTCCTCGCTCGGCGAAGGCACCCGACTGGTCGGTTCCTTCCGGGCGCACGGTCTCGTGGTCCCCGTCTGGGACCTGCCGACCGGAGTGAGCGCCGACGACGTGGAGAAGCCCGCGGCGGAGTTCGCGGAGCGGCTTGCCACGGCCCTGGCCTCGGACGCCCCGCTGACCGCCGACGAGCGCCGGTCGCGCGGCGGGCTCACCAACCGCCAGGTCACGCTGAGCTGACCTCCGAGCACCCTCAGGACCGGTGACTGGGGTCACAACTCCCGCTAATCGCCTGCAAATCGGTGTCTGAATATCAGAGATCGAATTTGCGAACAGGCGATCTCTTGTTACCGTTCTTGTAGCCCGGTCGCTGGTGCATCCCCCGTCGCCAGCGACCGGGCCCTTGCTTTTCCGCCGTCGTTCAACCGTCGGCCGGTGCCGGTGAGTTGCTCCCGGACCGCAGCAACAGCTGCCCTTCATCATCCGGAACTGCAAACTCCGCAACTGCCGAGTAGGCGTCCGGCGCCCCCGCCGAGTCCTCACGCGGCGTCTCGCACAACCCCGGCTCGTCGCCGGCCCCGACCGCGCAGCGGATCTGCACCGTGCGCCCCGCCGGTCCCATCACCGTCAGAACGGCGTCCAGTGCGCGCCCGCTCGTGTTGCGGTAGTAGCTGCGGCCCCACGTCCGGCCCTCTCCCGCGAGGACGCAGGTCTGCGCCTCCAGGCCTTGCGGGGAGGAGAGTTCGGGTCCGCACCTCGAATCCGTACGGGGCTGCTCGGACGGACCCGGTTGCGGTTCTTCGGCGGGCGGGCGCCCGGGCTGCCCCGGACGCGGCGGCCCGGCCCGCCGCCCCGCCCCGGCGGCGGACGCCGGCGTACGGGATCCGCCCGCCGGGTCGGCCAGTCCGAGCGAGGAGAGCAGCCCGCCGCCTTTTCCGTCGTCCTGACCGGTGAAATCCGGTCCGGCGATCGCCCCTGCCAGCGGGAGCGACAAGATGATCAGCACACCGGCGCTGATACCGATCAAGCGGAGATTCATTCGGCGAAGATAGCGATGCGGGAATGGGGCGCGGAGATCCCCGCGCCCAATTCCCTTGGAAACTGGTCGTGCTGGCACCCGTACGAGTGATCGGCGCGCTCGCGGAGCACCGGTTCAGTACGCGAGCCGGCTGCCGCCGCCCGAGGCGCCTGTGCTCGCCTCGACCAGCGCGTGCACGACGGCCTCGATCTCCGGCAGCCACGGATCGCCGTCGCCCGCCGGTTCGCGCTCCCACCGCACCTGGCCGCCGCCCGACGCGGGGGAGGGCGGGAGCAACAGATAGCCGCCCTCGCCGTGGAAGCGCAGCGCGGAGGGCACGTGGTCCTTGGCGTACAGGAGTTCGCCGAGCCGCTCCAGCGAGTAGGGCGCGACCAGCAGTGCCCAGCGGGTGGGCGTGGCCACGATCGGCCCGAGCCGCATGCCCTGTTCGTCAAGCCGTACGACGGCCCGTGCGGCGGCGTTGGCCGGCAGGCTCACGGCGCACGGGGCGGACCCGCCCGTGGCGAGCAGCAGGGGAGCGGTGGGCCGGTTGGTCCACCACCAGGTCACCATCCGGGGGTCGGTGGTGGCCGCGAGCAGCCCGGGGTCGAAGGGGTGGGCGCCGGGCACGACGCAGTCGGGGTCCGGGCAGGCGCACCGGCTGCTGTCGGCGCCGGAGCGGCCGACGCCGGGAAGCACCGGCCACTGCCGGGTGGTGGCGCAGTCGAGCGCCGCGTCGAGGAGGGGGAGCGCCGGGTCACCGCTCTGCCCGGGGGCGGGGCGGAGGGTTTTCAAGCGATCGCGGAGCCGCTGGAGACGCCTTCCGAGGATCTCGCGCATGTGCGCTCGTTCCTTTCCGTTGAACGCCGAGGGCCACATCACACCATGTAACCGGTGTTTCACCACACGCACACGTTTCGCGTCACTGTCCGCCTTGAAGCAGGTTCACACGGTTCGTGCAGTTTTCTTACGGGTCCATGAAACGTCCGGCGGGGGCGGAACGCGACCCGCGCCAGTGCCGAGACCGGCTGCCGCCGCTAAGGACGACGGCCCGCGCCGGGCGGTTCCCGGCGACCGCCGGGCTGCGCCAACTCTCCCCGGGCACCACGGATTAGGTACCCGGAGCCACTCCGGCGCCCGACCAGTCGATCGCAAAAACCGTCCGCTTCCGGCTTTTTCCAGCCAAGTTCTAGCCTTGGCTGGACAGTGAGTTGCCGTCCCACGGACACCAGGATTCCCACCTGGGCAATGCTGGACATCGATCCTCGTGTGCGTGTAGATGTGGATTCATTGATGGCGGCGCAGCACGATCTGGGGGTTTGCGATGCTATATGGCGAATCGCACCAGGTGGAAAGGCGGACGCCATGAGCGCCCCGCATCTGCCGAAAGTGGCTGGAATCGATCCAGCAGTTACCGCGGTCCCGCAGACTGCGGCGCCCGTGTCCGCCCGAACCGCCCCCGCAGCGGCCCCGGCAGCGGTCCCCGGGCCGAGCACCGTGATCCAGGACCGGCTGGCGGGGATGGTCTCCGACCTCACCACCCTCCACGAGCTCACCGAGTGCCTGGCCCGCGCCCGTGACCTCGACTCCTCCCTTCACGAGTTCCTGCGCGCCGGCGCCGTCCTCGTCGGTGCCCGGCGCGGCCTGATCGTCCTGGAGCCCTCCGACGGGCTCGGTCCCACGACCACGATCGGCCTCGGCCTCGGCCGCGCGGACCTCGGGCACATCGAGACCGTCCCGCGCGCCGCGACCTCGTACGGCCGGATCCTCGACGGACTCCCGGACGCCCGGGGCGGCTCCGACGTGCTCCCCGAACCCGACGCCGCCCCCGGCTCGGGCGGGTACGGCACCCCCGTCGACCCCCGCCACCGCGAGGTCGCCGCCCGGCTCGGCTACGCCGCGAGCTACGCGCTGCCGCTGACCGCCGAGGCCACCGGACGGCTGGGAGCCGCCGTCTGGCTCTATGACGAACAGGCCGAGCCGAACGAGCGCCAGCGCGACCTCGCCGGGCTCTACGTCCGCCACGCCGCCGAGCACCTGGCCCGGATGCTGGAGGTGGAACGCTCCCGCAGCCGCCTGGCCACGGTCGCCGAGGAGCTGCTGCCCAGCCGGCTCCCCCGGATCCCCGGGGTCCAGCTCGCCGCCCGGCACCACACCGGACCGCGCGGCGGGGGCGACTGGTACGACGCGCTGCCGCTGCCCGAGGGCGCCCTGGGACTCGCCGTCGGCTCCGTCACCGGGGCCGGGCCCAGCGCCGTCGCCGCGATGGGCCGACTGCGGGCCTCGCTGCGCGCGTACGCCGTCATGGAGGGGGAGGACCCGGTCGCGGTCCTGTCCGACCTGGAGCTGCTGCTGCGCCTGACCGAGCCCGCGCGCTGCGCGACGGCGCTCTTCGCGTACTGCGAGCCCGCCGGGGCCCCGCACGCGGGCGGCCAGGGGCGGAAGATCATCCTGGCCGGGGCGGGGCACGCTCCGCCGCTCCTGATCGGCGAGCACCGCACGGAGTACGTGGAGACCACGCTCTCCGCGCCGCTCGGGATGCTGTCGTGCTGGGAGGCTCCGAGCGTGGAGATCGAACCCGCGCCTGGAGAAACGGTGCTGCTGTACACCGACGGGCTCCTGCGGCGGACCGGCGACCCCATGGACCGGGCCTACGCGCGGCTGCACGCAGCGGCCGCGGGAGTGCCCCGGGGCATCCGGGACGACCCGGCGGCCATCTGCGACCACATCCTGCGGGCCGTGCTGCCGGCCGACGATCCGGCGGTCGCACCCGTCGGCGAGGCCCTCGCCACGGCGGCCTCCGCCGCTTCCGCCACCACCGGCGCCACTGCCGCCATGGCCGCCACCGAGGACGGAGTGGAGGATATCGTCCTGCTTGCTGCCCGTTTCGACTGATTCATCACACCCGCCGCCGGGCGTCTTCCCCTCGCACATACGATGGATACGGTCCTACCCGGTCCAGTAGTAGCTGTAGTAGCTGTCGTAGGTGTCGTAGCTGAGGAGAAGACGTGGCTGACGAGCTCACCCCGGAGACCCCGGAAGAAGAGCAGCCCCAGAAGAAGCACAAGCAGCGCAAGAACGGGCTGTACCCGGGCGTCAGCGACGAACTCGCGGAGAGCATGCGCACGGGCTGGGCCGACACCGAACTGCACGGGCTGGAGCCGATCGCCCAGGCCGGGTACACCGCCGCCCGCCGCGCCGCACTGTCCGCGCGCTTCCCCGGCGAGCGCCTGGTCGTGCCCGCGGGTCGCCTCAAGACGCGCTCGAACGACACCGAGTACCCCTTCCGCGCCTCGACCGAGTACGCGTACCTGACCGGCGACCAGACCGAGAACGGCGTGCTGGTGCTGGAGCCCTCGGGCGAGAGCGGCCACACCGCCACCGTGTACCTGCTGCCCCGCTCCGACCGCGAGAACGGCGAGTTCTGGCTGTCCGGCCAGGGCGAGCTGTGGGTCGGCCGCCGCCACTCCCTCACCGAGGCCGAGCAGCTGCTGGGCATCCCGGCGAAGGACGTGCGCAAGCTGGCCGACGAGCTGGCCGAGGCCGAGGGCCCGGTCCGCAATGTCCGCGGCCACGACTCCGTCGTCGAGACGGCCCTGACCGACAAGGTCACCAAGGAGCGCGACGAGGAGCTGCGCGTCTACCTCTCCGAGGCCCGCGCCGTGAAGGACGCGTTCGAGATCGGCGAGCTCCAGAAGGCCGTCGACTCCACCGTCCGCGGCTTCGAGGACGTCGTGAAGGTCCTGGACAAGGCCGAGGCCACGTCCGAGCGCTACATCGAGGGCACCTTCTTCCTGCGCGCCCGCGTCGAGGGCAACGACGTCGGCTACGGCTCCATCTGCGCCGCCGGCCCGCACGCCTGCACCCTGCACTGGGTCCGCAACGACGGCGACGTCCGCTCCGGCGACCTGCTGCTGCTCGACGCCGGCGTGGAGACCCACTCCCTCTACACCGCCGACGTCACGCGCACGCTGCCCATCAACGGCGCGTACACGGACATCCAGCGCAAGATCTACGACGCGGTGTACGAGTCCCAGGAAGCCGGCATCGCCGCCGTCAAGCCGGGTGCCAAGTTCCGCGACTTCCACGACGCCTCGCAGCACGTGCTCGCGGAGAAGCTCGTCGAGTGGGGCCTGCTGGAGGGCCCGGTCGAGCGGGTCCTGGAGCTCGGCCTCCAGCGCCGCTGGACCCTGCACGGCACCGGCCACATGCTCGGCATGGACGTCCACGACTGCGCCGCGGCGCGCACCGAGGCGTACGTCGACGGCACGCTGGAGCCGGGCGTGTGCCTCACCGTCGAGCCCGGTCTGTACTTCCAGGCCGACGACCTGACCGTGCCCGAGGAGTACCGGGGCATCGGTGTCCGGATCGAGGACGACATCCTGGTCACCGAGGACGGCAACCGGAACCTGTCGGCCGGACTGCCCCGCACCTCGGCCGATGTCGAGGCCTGGATGGCGCGCCTCAAGGGCTGACGCCCGAGGGCCCCTTGCCGGGCCCCCGAGTTCGGTTCCGATGGGCGGGATCTCGTACGCGAGTCCCGCCCATCGGCGTATCCGGAAGTCCTTCGGCCGCTACGACACCTTCAGCAGCGCTCCCTCACGCCATTTCAGGATCTTGTCGAAGCTGACCACGGCGCCCTGGCCCGGCCGGTTGCGGAGTCTGACGTGGTCGGCGAGCTCCGCGATCAGCCACAGTCCCCGGCCGTGCTCGCTCTCCGAGGGTTCGGAGGGGCCGGCCGGCGGGGGTCTGCGCCCCGTGACCGTCGCCGCCGGGAATCCCGGACCCGAATCGGTCACCTCGATGCGGCAGCGGTCCCCGTCCAGGTACGCGGTTACGCGGTACTCCGCGCACGCCTCCGGGACGGACTCCGCGCCGGCACCGGCCTCGGCCGCCGGACCGCCGTGCTCCACCGCGTTCGCGCAGGCCTCGCTCAGCGCCACCGACAGATCGAAGGAGATGTCCGGGTCCACCCCGGCGGTCTCCATCGTCCCCAGCAGCAGCCGCCTGGCGAGCGGCACGCTCGCGGCTTCGCGCCTCAAGTGGAGAGACCACCAGATGCTCATACGGTTACGTATTGCCGCCCGCGGCGGGGCGTAAGCCCCCGGCGGACGTCACAGCCCTCATTCGGCCGATGCGGCACTCCGAAGCAGCGGTGTATGCGGCGGCGTACGGGCCCGTACCCGGCGCGGACACCCGGGTGAAGCCCGCGTACGGGGGCACTCACGACCTTCCGGACCTGCCGTATGGACGGTGTGAGGGCAGTGCGATGATGACCCGGCCATGACTGTCCCCCACGCGACGCCCGCCGGAGCCGGACTCCGGCTGTTCCGGGCCGCGGTGTTCACCGCGGTCTGCGTCGTGCTGTCCGCGGCCGGGCACGCGTTGGCGTCCTGCGCCCCGGTGCCGTGGTGGGCCCTGGTCATCGCCTTCCTCGCCGTGTTCGCGATCGCCGCCCCGCTCGCGGGCCGCCGGCGCTCGCTGCCCGGCATCGCCGCCGGCCTCGCCTTCGGACAGCTCGGGCTGCACGCGGTGTTCGGCCTCGGCCAGCACGGCGCCGCCGCGGCCCAGGCACCCGCCACCGCCGACACCTCGCTCGCGGCGCTCGCCGCCCGGCTGGTCTGCGGGGGCAATTCCGTCCCGCTGAGCCCGGCCGACGCCCGGCAGATCCTGGAGACCGCGGGTCTGGATCCGGTGGCCCTTTCCGCTGCGCAGGGCGCGGCGCCCGTCCATGCCGGGCACGCGCACCTCGCGCAGGCCTCCGCGGCGCCTGCCACCGGCCTGTTCAGCACCGGAATGCTCGTCGGACACCTGCTGGCCGCACTGGTCGCGGGCTGGCTGCTGGGGCGCGGCGACGCCGCCCTGCTCCGCCTCGTGGAGCTGTCCCGCAGTTCCACCGAAGCCGATCCGGTACGTCCGCTGCGCGCCGCGCTGGCCTTCGTACGCGCCCTCGGCGCCGGGCTCGCGGGCACGCCCGCAGGCACCCCGCAGGCGGCCGGTACCGCCGCCGAACCCGCCGCGCACACCGGCCGGGACGCACTCCAGCACACGGTGATCAGGCGCGGGCCGCCCCTCACGGCGCTCGTCCTCGCAGCCTGACGCGGCACCCCCTCCCCGGAGCAACCGGCGGAAGCACCGGTGCCGCGGACTCCGCGCGCACCCGTGCGCGGACTTCACCGTCACCCTGCCCCAGTGGAGTGTTCCGCCATGAAGACCTCTCGCGTCTCCTTCGCCGCCGCCCTTGCCGCCGGCACCGTCCTCGTCCTGTCCGGCACCGCGTTCGCGCACGTCAGCGTGCAGTCCGCGGATGCCGCCAAGGGCGGCTACGCGACCATCAACTTCAAGGTCCCGAACGAGCGCGACAACGCCTCGACCACGCAGCTGGAAGTCAACTTCCCCGTGGACCAGCCGCTGACCTCCGTCATGCCGCAGGACATCCCCGGCTGGACCGTGACGATCGAGAAGAGCAAGCTCGACAAGCCGCTCACCGTCCACGGCAAGCAGGTCAACGAGGCCGTCACCAAGGTGACCTGGAGCGGCGGCAAGATCGAGCCCGGCAAGTTCCAGCAGTTCCCGGTCTCCGTCGGCAAGCTGCCCGACAACGCCGACCAGATGGTCTTCAAGGCGATCCAGACGTACGACAACAACGAGGTCGTCCGCTGGATCGAGGAGACGAAGGCGGGCGCGGCGGAGCCCCAGAACCCGGCTCCCGTCCTGAAGCTGGCCGCCGCCAAGGTCGCCGACGACCACCACGACGACAAGAGCGCCGCGGCGACGAAGGACGACAAGGGGCACGACGAGGCCGCCAAGAGCACCTCCGACACGACCGCGCGCGCCCTCGGCGTCGCGGGCATCGTCGTCGGTCTCGGCGGTGTCGCCTTCGGTGTCGCCTCGCGCCGCCGCGCCTCCTGACCCCGAGCGGCCGCAGGCCGTATCCCCTTGTCCAGTAACGCGTGCGCAGCCGGGCCTTCTTCGCAGCCGGCCCGCCGCACCCACATCCCCGATCCCAGGGACACCTCTTCATGCGCACCACTCGTGTGACGGTCGCCGCCCTCGTGGCGGCGGCCGCCCTCACCCTCACCGCTTGCGGCGGTGAGACCGCCAAGCCGAACACGGTCACCCAGATCGCCGGCGGCCAGACCAAGGCCGGCAAGGCCACGGTTCTCGACCGCCCCTTCGACAAGCCGGAGCTGGTCCTGACGGACACCACCGGCAAGCAGTGGAACCTGCGCGAGCAGACCAAGGGCAAGCCGACGCTCATCTATTTCGGCTACACCAACTGCCCCGACGTGTGCCCCCTGACGATGAGCAACATCGCCGTCGCCAAGAAGGCACTGCCGAAGGCCGACCAGGACAACCTCCAGGTCGTGTTCGTCACCACCGACCCCGAACGGGACACCCCCGACTCCCTCGGCGCGTGGCTCAAGGCCCAGGACCCGTCCTTCACCGGACTGACCGGGGACTTCGCCACCATCCAGGCCGCCGCGCGCAAGCTCGGCATCGGTATCGAGGCACCGAAGAAGGAGGCCGACGGAAGCGTCGTCTCCATGCACGGAGCCCAGGTCATCGCGTTCTCGCCCAAGACCGACGAGGGTTACCTCCTCTACGGCGAAGGCACCACCGTCGACGACTACACCAAGGACCTGCCGAAGATCGCCAAGGGAGAGAACCCGTGAACGCCCGCACCACCCGCACCCTGGCCGCCGCCCTCTCCCTGACGGCAGCGCTCGCCATATCCGGCTGCTCCTCGGACTCCGACGCCAAGGCCGGCGCGGACAAGCCGAAGATGACGGTCAGCGGCGCGTTCATGCCGGAGCCCGTGAACGACAAGATGGCCGGCGCGTTCATGGTCATCAAGAACGACTCCAAGACGGCCGACAAGCTCACGGCCGTCACCAGTCCGCTCTCCGACGATCTTCAGATCCACGAGACCAAGGACCAGAAGATGCAGCAGGTCGCGGCCATGGACGTGCCTGCCAACGGTGAGCTCCGGCTGGAGCGCGGTGGCAGCCACATCATGCTCATGGGTCTGAAGAACCTGCCGAAGGTCGGCGACAAGGTCACCTTCGAGCTGCGCTTCGAGAAGGCCGACCCGGTCAAGGTCGAGCTGGACGTCAAGGAGCGTACGTACGACGGCCAGAACACCAGCGCCCACTGACGGACCGAGGTACTGACACGCCATGACGGCCATCGCCCCCTCCCCGGCCCGCGTCCGGGCCACGGCACTCCTGCCGCGGCTCGCGCTGGTCCTCGCAGCTCTGCTCGCGGCCCTGTTCACCGCGGCCGGCCCGGCCTCGGCGCACGCCGCGCTCACCGCGAGCGACCCCCAGGACGGGGCGGTGGTCGCCACGGCCCCCGCCCAGGTCACCCTCTCCTTCTCGGAGCAGGTCGCCATGGGCGACGACTCCATCCGCGTCATGGACCCGCAGGGCAAGCGGGTGGACACCGGCGAGCTGCGCGACATGTGCAGCGGGACCACCATCCGCTACGGCACCGCGCTGCACTCCGGACTGCCGGACGGTACCTACACCGTCGCCTGGCAGGCCATCTCCGCGGACAGCCACCCCGTCTCCGGCGCCTTCACCTTCTCCATCGGCGCCCCCTCGGCGACCACCGTAGCCCTGCCCACCGCGCAGGTGGGCGGCGGACCGGTCGGCATCGTGTACGCCATCGCGCGCTACGCCGCCTACGCCGGTTTCACCGTCCTCATCGGCGGGGCGGCCTTCATCCTGTTGTGCTGGCGGCGCGGCTCCGCGCAGCGCCCGCTGCAGAAGCTCATCGTGCGCGCCTGGGTCACGCTCACCGCCGCCACGCTCGCGATGCTGGTGCTCCGCACTCCGTACACGGGGTCGGGGAAGTTCAGCGACGCGCTGGACCTCGACGGCCTGAAGGCCGTCCTGGAGACCAAGACCGGGGCCTCCCTCGTTTCCCGGCTGCTGCTCCTCGGCGCCGCCGCGCTGTTCATCGCCGTGCTGTTCGGCGCCTACGCCCGCAAGACCGCGGAGGCCGGGGAATCGGCCAAGCGCAAGGGCAAGGAGAAGGGCCGCGGGGCGGACACGGGGCCGGGGGCGGGCAAGGAAGCCGACGACCTGCTCTTCGGCCTCGGCATCGGCGGAACGGTCGTGGCCGGTGGTATCGCCGCCACCTGGGCGCTCTCCGAGCACGCCTCGACCGGCATCCAGCCGGGTATCGCGATGCCCGCCGACATCCTGCACCTGCTGGCCGTCGCCGCCTGGCTCGGCGGGCTCACCGCACTGCTCGTCGCCCTCCACAAGATCCCGGGAATCGAGCGCGAGGCGGTCCGGCGGTTCTCGCGGGTCGCGTTCGTCAGCGTCCTGGTTCTCGCCGTCACCGGCGTCTACCAGTCCTGGCGCCAGATCGGCAGCTGGTCGGCCCTCACCGGCACCAGCTACGGGCAGCTCCTGCTGGTGAAGGTCGGGCTCGTCGCCGTCCTCGTCGGCATCGCCTACGTCTCCCGCTCGTGGACCGCACGGCTCACCGATGCCCCCGCCGGGAAGCCGGGCAAGATCGCCCGGCAGCGTGATGTTTCACGTGAAACATCTCCCGCCTCCGTCACCGTCCCCGAGGATCCCAAGCGGGCCGCCCAGCTCGCCCGGCAGCGTGCCGCCCGTGAGAGCGCGCGTGAGAAGCAGGTCCGCGACGCCGATCCGGCCCGGGCGGGACTGCGCCGCTCCGTCCTCGCCGAGGCCGGGGTCGCCATCGCCCTGCTCGCCGTGACCACCGTGCTGACCAGCACCGAGCCGGGCCGGACGGCGGAGCAGGCGCGCGGGCGGGACTCGGCGGCCACCGCCGTCCCCAACCGCGCCATCAAGGTCACGCTGCCGTTCGACACCGGCGGCCCGAACGGCAAGGGGTCGGTCCGGGTCGAGGTCGACCCGGGCCGGGTCGGGGCCAACTCGCTCCACGTGTGGGTCGACGACCCCCAGGGCCAGCCCCTCGACATCCCGGAGATCAAGGTCGCCTTCACCCTCCCCGCCAAGGACATCGGCCCTCTGCCGCTCCTCCCGGAGCGGGCGGCCCCCGGGCACTGGAGCGCCTCCGGCGTCCAGCTGCCGCTGGCCGGGGAATGGCGGATCGACGTGACCGTCCGTACCTCCGACATCGACCAGACGACCGTGCAGAAGAACGTGAAGATCGGCTGACCAGCGTGACCGAGAGCAACCCCGACATCGAGATCTCCCGGCGCCGACTGCTGGGCACCGTCGGCGCCGCGGGCGCAGCCGGGCTCGCGCTCGGCGCCACCGGCGGCGCCCTCGTGCACTCCGCGCTCGACGACTCCCCGGCCGGCGCCTCCGGGGCCACCGGGAGCCTCGCCTCGCTCGGCGCCGCCCTTGTGGCCTTCGACGGCGAGCACCAGGCCGGCATCACCACCCCGCTCCAGGCCAAAGGGCACGTCCTCGCCTTCGACCTGGCCCCCGGGGCCGGCCGCAAGGAGGCCGCCGCCCTGATGCGGCGCTGGTCCGACACCGCCCGTCTGCTGATGGCGGGGAAGCCCGCCTCGGGCGCGGACTCCGGTATCGCCCTCGACGCCGGGCCGTCCTCCCTGACCGTCACCTTCGGCTTCGGCCACTCCTTCTTCGAGCGCACGGGGCTCACCTCCCGCCGTCCCACCGCCCTCGACCCGCTGCCCGACTTCTCCGCCGACCGGCTCGACGCCCAGCGCAGCAACGGCGACCTGTGGGTCCAGATCGGCGCCGACGACGGGCTCGTCGCCTTCCACGCCCTGCGCGCCCTGCAGAAGGAGGCCGGGGAAGCCGCCCGGGTCCGCTGGCAGATGAACGGCTTCAACCGGTCCCCCGGCGCCACCGCCGCCCCGATGACCGCCCGCAACCTCATGGGCCAGATCGACGGAACCGGCAACCCGAAGCCCGCGCAGCCCGACTTCGACAAGCGGATCTTCGTCCCCGCCGCCGGCCCCGGCCCGGCCGAGCACGCCTGGATGGGCGGGGGCTCGTACGCCGTCGTACGGCGCATCCGGATGCTCCTCGACGACTGGGACAAGCAGTCCCTGGCCCAGCAGGAGCAGGTCATAGGCCGTACGAAGGCCACGGGCGCACCCCTGACCGGCGGCACCGAGACCACGAAGATGGCCCTCGACAAGATCGGCCCCGACGGCAAGGCCGTCATCCCGTCGAACGCGCACGCCCGGATCTCCGCCCCTGAGCAGAACGGCGGGGCCGCCATGCTCCGGCGCCCGTTCTCCTTCCACGACGGGATCGCCGGCGACGGCACTCCGGACGCGGGTCTCCTCTTCATTTGCTGGCAGGCCGATCCGCTGCGCGGTTTCGTCCCCGTGCAGCGCAAGCTGGACCGGGGGGACGCCCTGTCGGAATTCATCCGGCACGAGTCCAGCGGGCTGTACGCGGTCCCGCCCGGCCCCCGCGACGGGGAGTACGTAGGGCAGCGGCTGCTCGAAGGATGAACAGCGACGCGGCCGTCGGGGACCCGGCATTAGGCTGATCACATGTCGGCCACCCGCTTCACCTATCTCGGTCCCGAGGGCACCTTCACCGAGGCCGCCCTCCGCACACTGCCGGAAGCCGCGACCCGGGAGCTCGTCCCGATGGTGTCGGTCCCGGCCGCCCTGGACGCCGTACGCAACGGGGAGGCCGCGGCCGCCCTGGTGCCGATCGAGAACTCGGTGGAGGGCGGGGTCACCTCCACCCTCGATGAGCTGGCCTCCGGCGAACCGTTGATGATCTACCGCGAGGTGCTGCTGCCCATCGCGTTCGCGCTGCTGGTGCGGCCCGGGACCAAGCTGTCGGACGTCAAGACCGTCACCGGGCACCCGGTCGCCCAGCCCCAGGTGCGCAACTGGCTGCGGGCCCACCTGCCCGACGCGGTGTGGGAATCGGCCGCCTCCAACGCCGACGGGGCCCGGCTGGTCCAGGAGGGCCGCTTCGACGCCGCCTTCGCGGGCGAGTTCGCGGCCGCCACGTACGGTCTCGTCCCGCTGGTCACCGAGATCCACGACGCGGAGAATGCCGAGACGCGGTTCGTGCTCGTCGGCCGGCCCGCCCGACCGGCGGCGCCGACCGGCGCCGACAAGACCTCCGTCGTGCTGTGGCTCGGCGACGACCACCCCGGTGCGCTGCTGGAGCTCCTCCAGGAATTCGCCGTTCGCGGGGTCAACCTGATGCTGATCCAGTCCCGGCCGACGGGCGAGGGCATCGGCAACTACTGCTTCGCCGTCGACGCCGAGGGCCACATCTCCGACCGCCGGGTCAGCGAGGCGCTCATGGGCCTCAAGCGCACCTGCCCCCAGGTCCGCTTCCTCGGCTCCTATCCGCGCGCCGGCGTCGCTCAGGGTGACGTGCGCGCTCCGCGGCCCGGAACCTCCGACGGTGACTTCATGGCCGCTTCCGACTGGCTGACGCGCTGCCTCGACGGCCGGGCGTAGCTCTCCCTCCACTGTCCACAGAGTTATCCACAGGCGGAGATGGGGACCTGTGGACTAGTCGACATCATGACGCGACAAGGTCGACAAATCGGTCGGGGGGCCCAGGTTTCGCGCTGGGGAGCGGAAGGTGAACGGCGTCACCCCCGCATCGCCGATCAACTCTTTGGAGCGAGCCATTCCCACCCGAATGAGTGTGTGAGGGTGGTTTGAACCCTGAATGGTCCCGACGGGCCGCGGGTGGGGATTGATCTATTTCCGTGTCCACAGATGCGGCGCACAGCCTGTGGACAAGTCCCTCCGGTGGACAATTCCTGTGGACAAGGAAGACCCTCCCGCCCTGCTCAGAGGGCGCCCGGATACCGCGCTTGTGCCCCTTTTCAGGGAATGGGCCGCTTTTATTGACCGCCGGGGAGCGAGCACTTCCAGCCAGCGCGTTCACCGTTTTCCATTCTCCACAATTGGGACATAGTGACACGCAGCGTGATATCGGTGCGAGCCCAGGAAGCCAGCCCGGTAGCCTGGAGGGGTGATTGACCTCCGGCTGCTCCGTGAAGACCCTGACCGTGTCCGCGCCTCGCAGCGCGCCCGTGGAGAGGACGTCGACCTCGTCGACGCACTGCTCTCCGCCGACGAGCGCCGCAGGTCCTCCGGCATGCGCTTCGACGAACTGCGCAATGAGCAGAAGTCGCTCGGCAAGCTCATCCCCAAGGCCTCCCCGGAGGAGCGGGCCGAGCTGCTGAAGAAGGCCGAGCAGCTCAAGACGGACGTCAAGGCCGCCGAGGCCGAGCAGAACGAGGCCGACGAGGCCGCCAAGCGGCTGCTGCTCCAGCTCGGCAACATCGTCCACGAGGACGTCCCGGTCGGCGGCGAGGAGGACTTCACCGTCCTCGAAACGCACGGCACGATCCGTGACTTCGGCGCCGAGGGCTTCGAGCCCAAGGACCACCTGGAGCTCGGCGAGTCGCTCGGCGCCATCGACGTCGAGCGCGGCGCCAAGGTGTCGGGCTCGCGCTTCTACTACCTGACCGGTGTCGGCGCCCTGCTGGAACTCGCCCTGGTCAACGCGGCGATCGCACAGGCCACCGAGGCCGGCTTCATCCCCATGCTGACCCCGGCGCTGGTCCGTCCGCGCGCCATGGAGGGCACCGGCTTCCTCGGCCAGGCCGCGGAGAACGTGTACCACCTGGAGAAGGACGACTACTACCTGGTCGGCACCTCCGAGGTCCCGCTCGCCGCGTACCACATGGACGAGATCATCGACGCCGAGAAGCTGCCGCTGCGGTACGCCGGCTTCTCGCCGTGCTTCCGCCGCGAGGCCGGTACGTACGGCAAGGACACCCGCGGCATCTTCCGCGTCCACCAGTTCGACAAGGTCGAGATGTTCTCGTACGTCGCGCCGGAGGAGGCCGAGGCCGAGCACCAGCGCCTCCTGGAGTGGGAGAAGCAGTGGCTCACCAGCCTGGAGCTGCCCTTCCAGGTGATCGACGTCGCCACCGGTGACCTGGGCGCCTCCGCCTCGCGCAAGTTCGACTGCGAAGCGTGGATCCCGACGCAGGGCAAGTACCGCGAGCTGACCTCGGCCTCGAACTGCAACGGCTTCCAGGCCCGCCGCCTGTCGATCCGTTACCGCGACGGCAAGAAGACCGCGCCGCTCTCCACCCTGAACGGCACCCTGTGCGCCGTACCGCGCACGATCGTGGCGATCCTGGAGAACCACCAGCAGGCCGACGGCTCCGTGCACGTGCCGGTGGCGCTCCGCCCGTACCTGGGCGGCCGTGAGGTCCTGGAGCCGATCGCCAAGTGAGCCCGGCCCCGTTCCCGTACAAGCTCGTCGCGACCGATCTCGACGGCACGCTGCTGCGTGGCGACGACACCGTCTCGGAACGCACCCGTGAAGCGCTCGCCGCGGTCACCGCGGCGGGCGCGGCGCACATCATCGTCACCGGCCGGGCCGTGCCCTGGACCCGGGGCGTGCTCGACGATCTCGGCTACAAGGGGATCGCGGTGTGCGGACAGGGCGCACAGCTCTACGACGCGGGCGCGCACCGGCTGCTGACCTCGGTGACGCTGGACCGGCAGCTGGCCGGTCTGGCGCTCTCGAAGCTGGAGGCCGAGATCGGTCCGCTGGCGCTCGCCGCCAGCCGGGACGGGGTGGACGGCGACGTCCTCTTCGGACCCGGCTACCAGGTACAGGAGGGCCTCCCGGCGCTCTACCTGGAGGACACGGCGGCGGTGTGGACGGCTCCGCTGAACAAGCTGTACATCCAGCACCCGGAGCTCGGTGACGACGCTCTGGTCAAGGTGGCCCGGCAGACCGTGGGCTCCCTGGTCGACATCGTCATGGCCGGTCCGGGGATAGTGGAAATCCTGCCGCTGGGGCTGACGAAGGCCACCGGCCTTTCGCTGGCCGCCCGCCGGCTGGGCGTGAAGGCGGCGGAAACGATCGCCTTCGGTGACATGCCCAACGACATCCCGATGTTCGGCTGGGCGGCGCACGGGGTGGCGATGGCCAACGCCCACGCCGAGCTGAAGGCCGTGGCCGACGAGGTGACGACCTCCAACGAGGAGGACGGCATCGCGGTGGTGCTGGAACGCCTGCTGGGCACCGCCTGACGGCACGCCCGAAAACGGGGAAGGTCCGGAACAGCCCGCGCCGCGAGGCGCGCTCGAAGTGGCTGCTCCGGACCTTTTTGTTGCTCCCCGCGCGACTCACTCTGCCCGGGGCGCAGGTCCCGTACCAGTCAATTTCCACGGCTCAGTCGTGGTCCGGGTGATGCTCTGTTTCACGTGAAACATGCCGGGGGTGCGGATGGCGGGTGAGCGGCCAGGCGAGCAGGCCGACCGCGAGCGAGATGGCGTGCCCGAGGTCGGTGAAGGTTCCTCCGGTGAGGAGGGGCAGCCCGAAGAAGGCGACGACGCCGGCGAGGTAGAGCCAGCGCAGGGGGTTCGGAAGCCGGTACGTGAGGACCCCGATCGAGGCCGCGAGGCCGTAGCTGACGCCCACGTCGACGACGTGGACCATGCTGTGCGGGGCCCGGTGGTCCTGAATGGCCATCAGGACCACCTTCTGGCTGATCAGGGTGGCCGTGATGTGGGCGGTCGCGACGATGGCGAGCCAGCGCAGGGTGCCGAGCCAGCGTTCCACGGGCGCGTGGAAGAGCTCGAAGAGGACGGCGTACAGGGCGAGCGAGGCCGGGTTCTCGATCCAGAAGGCACTGGAGATCAGGGCCCGCACGGGGTGCCGGGTGAGCTCGTGGATATTGCTGCTGTGGCGGTGGAGCAGGACGTGGTCGAGGTGGTCGGGCGCGATCGCCACGATGATGCTCGTGACGGCGAGAAGCAGCAGCCATATGTGCGTACCCGGCGAGGAGCGTATCCAGGACCGTACGGGCCTGGACGGCTCGGGCTCGGGGTGCTCGACCATGCCCTGATTTTGCCCCGTACGGCAGTGCCCCGCCCGGCCTGTGGGCCGGGCGGGGCACCGGGCGTGGAGCCGGTACGGCGGGGTCCTACTCCTCGCCCGCCAGGGTGAGGCGGCGCAGCTTCTGGCCGGCGTAGACGGTGGCGCCGACGGTCACCACGCTGAGCAGGATCACCGCGGTGGTCAGGCCGACGGTGGCGTCGACGTAGCCCTCGCCGGCGATCTTCTCGGCGAGGGACAGGGCCCACTGCTGGACGCTGAGGGTCTTGGCGCCCGAGACCAGGCTGCCGAAGAGCGACTCCCAGATGAGGGCGTAGACGAGGCCGAAGACGACCGCGTGCCGACTGACGGTGCCCAGCAGCAGGAACAGTGCGCTGTAGGCGATCGAGGCGACGAGTGCCGCGACGGTGTAGGCGACGGCGATCTGCTGGCCGTTGCCGTTGAGGATGAACCCGGCGATCAGGGTCGGGATCGCCGAGAAGGCCATCGTGACGCCGATCGCGACGATCAGTTTGGTCATGATGATCGTCGGGCGCTTCACCGGCTTCGAGAGCAGGTAGACGATCGAGCCGTCGTCGATCTCGGGGCCGATGGCGCCCGTGCCGGCGATGACGCCGATCAGCGGAACCATGGTGGCGAGGGCGAAACCGCCCAGCAGATCTGCGGCGACCTTGTCGTCCAGGCCGGTGAAGGCGCGGACGGCGATCGAGAGGACGATCAGCAGGACGGGCAGTCCGCAGAGGATCAGAGCGCGGCGGCGGCCGAGCAGAGCGCGGTAGGTGAGCCGGGCGACGGTGGGGTTGTACATGGGTGCCAGCTCCTTCAGGCCGCGACGAGATAGGAAAAGACCGACTCAAGGGACTCGTCGGAGGGCGAGACCGTCAGCAGCCGGATGCCGTGCGCCCGGGCGACCTGGGGCAGCAGCTCGGTGAAGCGGCCGAAGTCGACGGCCTGGATGCGCAGGACGCCTTCCTTGAGGTCGACCTCGATGCCGGCGGTGGAGGGGTCTGCGATCAGGGCAGCGGCGAGGGCCCGGTCGTCGGAGGAGCGGATCACATAGCGGTGCGGGCGGTCCGTCATCAGGCGGCGGATCTTGCGGAAGTCGCCGGATGCGGCGTGCCGGCCGGCGACGACCACCTCGATGTGGGAGGCGAGCTGTTCGACCTCTTCCAGGATGTGCGAGGAGAAGAGCACGGTGCGGCCGTCGTCGCCCATGCGCCGCAGCAGGTCCATCAGCTGCATGCGCTGGCGCGGGTCCATGCCGTTGAACGGCTCGTCCAGCAGCAGCACGGACGGGTCGTGGACGAGGGCCGAGGCCATCTTCACGCGCTGCCGCATGCCCTTGGAGTACGTGGAGATCTTGCGGTCCTGGGCGTACTCCATCTCGACGGTGGCGAGCGCCCGCTGGGCAGCCGCGTCGTCGAGGCCGTGGAGCTCGGCGTTGGCGACGACGAACTCCCGGCCGGTGAGGAAGTCGTACATGGCCTCGCGCTCGGGCACGACGCCGATCTGCTTGTAGACCTGCTCGTTCTGCCAGATCGGCGTGCCGTCGAGGGTGACGGTGCCCGTGGAGGGGGCGAGGAAGCCGCCCATCATGTTGATGAGGGTGGACTTTCCGGCGCCGTTGGGCCCCAGGAGCCCGGTGACCCCGGGGCCGATGTGCATGGTCACGTCGTTGACGGCGACGACGTTCCCGAACCAGCGGGAGGTGTGGTCGATGTCGATGGTGGTCACAGCCCGGCCTTCCGGTAGCGGGCCATCAGGGCGGCGTAGGAGCCGGCGATGAGGGCGAGGACGACGAGCAGGTAGACGACTCCGACACCGGCCGAGGGGCCGTCTCCGCCGGGGAAGGCGGACGTGGCACCGAGGAAGGCCGTCTGCACTCCGTCGATCAGGGTGATCGGGGAGAACAGGCCCATCCACTCGATGGCACCGGCCGCGCCAGTGCTGTACGCGATGCCCTGGACGGCGGTCACAGCGCCGTAGGGGATCACGAGCAGGGCGATGATGGCGGCGACGCCGAAGCCGCGGCGCGGGGTGAGCGCGGCCATGATCAGGCCGAGGCCGGCGAACAGCACCGAGAGCAGCAGCACGGAGACCAGTCCCTGGGCGAACCCCTTGGTCTGGTCCGCGAAGTCGAATTTGGCCAGCAGCGCACCGGCCCACAGGACCAGCAGTGGTGCGGCGGTGAGGATGAACAGCGCCGAGGCCATCGCCGCGAACTTGGCGATGACGTAGTCGACGCGCTCGATGGGCCGCGAGAAGTAGAGCGGCACGGTCTTGAAGCGCAGGTCCCGGGAGACGGACTGGGGGGCCTGGGAGGCGAGGTACAGGCCGATGATCACCTGGGTGGTCAGGGCGTACGTCGTGTACTTGATCGGCAGGTCCGTGGAGCCGGGCACCATGATGGCGACACCGTCGATGATCACCGCGGGGATGCACATCACCGCGAAGAGGAGCATCGGCAGGACCTTGGACTTGGCCGAGCGGCCCAGTCCGTACGCCCCGCGCAGGGACTGCGAGAACAGCGACTTGCGGGCGTAGGCGCGGCCGAGCCGGGCTCCCTCGTAGGAGCGGTAGCCGATGTTGTGGATCTGGGTCGAGGTGTCAGGCGCCATCGGAACCGGCTCCCTTCCGGACGAGCTGCTGCTGGTCGTTGTCGCGGAAGACCTCCGCGATGTGGTGGCGGCGCTGCTCCATGCGGACCAGGCCGAGGCCGAGGTCGGCGACGGTGTCGCGCACGATGTCGTAGGTGTCCTCGCCGGTGGCTTCCAGCAGCAGGATGTGGCCGGCTCCGGGCAGGCCCTGCTCCTCTCCCGCGTGCAGGGTCAGGCCCGCCTCGGCGAGCGCCTTGCGCAGGGCGGCGGTGCCGTCCGGGTGGTCGTCGGTGTCGGTCACCTCGACCGCGAGGGTCGTGGTGATCTGCGTGAAGTCGCTGGTGGAGCTGGAGCGCAGCAGCTTGCCGCCGTCGACGACCACGACGTGGTCGCAGGTCCGCTCCAGCTCACCGAGGAGGTGGGAGGTGACCAGGACGGAGATGCCGAAGTCGGTGTAGACGCGGCGGATGAGGCCGAGCATCTCGTCGCGGCCGACGGGGTCGAGGCCGTTGGTGGGCTCGTCGAGCAGGACCAGCTGGGGGTCGTGGACGAGCGCCTGGGCCAGCTTGACGCGCTGCTTCATGCCCGTGGAGTAGCCGCCGATGGGGCGGTAGCGCTCCTCGTACAGGCCCACGTGGCGCAGGGTGTCGGCGGTCCGCTCGCGGGCGGCGGTCGGCGGGAGCCCGGACATGCGCGCCATGTGCACGACGAACTCGGTGGCCGAGACGTCGGGCGGCAGGCAGTCGTGCTCGGGCATGTATCCGACGCGTTCACGGATGGCGCTGCCATGGGTGGCGACATCGAGTCCGAGCACGGCGGCGCGGCCCTCGGTGGCGGGGGACAGTCCAAGCAGGATCTTGATCAGCGTGGACTTGCCGGCTCCGTTGGCACCCACGAGGCCGGTCACTCCCGGCCCGATGTCCAGGGAGAGCCGGTCGATTGCGGTCACTCGGGGGTACCGCTTGCTCAGGCTTTCGGTCGCGATGACAGTCACGGCTTCGACGTTAGTGGCGCGGATCGCGCCGATCGTCAGACCAGGAGCGTCATCCGGTCTCCGCCTTCAGGACTACACACCCTGACGAAAGGCTGATGCGGACCGGTCAAAGAGCCCCGACGAACCGGACCGTAGGCGGTGGATCGGACAAGTTGTCCACAGGTCCGTGCACGACCCTTGACGTGATCTCCGGTCATTGTCACATTCATCAGTGTCAAGTTACGGGCGCGTAGCGCGTACGGCTCTACGGACGGACGGCTGTCATGGCTGCGGACACCAGGCAACGCACCGCGCAACTCTCGCCGGACCTGCGCGGGTTCAGGGAAGTGCAGCGCCTCTCGTACGAGTGCGCGGAGACCGTCGCGGCGCAGCTGCGGCCGGGGGTGACCGAGCGCGAGGCGGCGCGGATGCAGCGCGAGTGGCTGCGCGAGCGCGGGGTGCGGGACTGGTTCCACCTGCCGTTCGCCTGGTTCGGGGACCGCACCGCCTTCGCGGACTTCAAGATCCCCCTCCAGTTCTTCCCGACGAACCGCAAGCTGGAGCCGGGGATGCCGTTCATCCTCGACATGGCGCCCGTGTACAAGGGGTACGCGGCCGACATCGGGTACTCGGGCAGCCTCGGGCTGAACCCGGTGCAGGACCGGCTCATGTCCGATCTCCGGGTGCACCGCGAGCTGATCCTGGACCAGGTCCGCGAGCGCCGCCCGCTGCGCGAGATCTACGAGAACGTCGAGCGGCTGATGATCCGCCAGGGGTACGCCAACCGGCACCGCGCCTACCCCTTCGGCGTGATCGCCCACAAGATAGACCGGGTCAAGGAGCGGCGCTGGGCCCCGACCGCCTTCGGGTTCGGGACGCAGTCCCTCAAGGGGCTGGCCTCCGACGCCCTGCACGGACACCGCGAGGGCTGGTCCCCGCTGTGGAGCCCCTACCGCTTCTCCGACCACCCTCCGCAGCCCGGGCTGTGGGCGGTGGAGCCGCATCTGGGCTTCCGGGGCACCGGTGCGAAGTTCGAGGAGATCCTCGTGGTCACCGACTCACGGGACCCCGGGGAGAGCGCGTTCTGGCTGGACGACGATCTGCCGCACGTGCGGCGCTGGGCCGAGGAGAAGGCAGCATGAGCGGCATGAGCGGAGCGTTCGGCGACAAGGACAAGGGCGGCATCACGGGAGCGGGCCTCGCGGGGGCGCGCGAGCGCCGGGTGAGCACCGGCGGCATCGAGCTGTGCGTCGTCGAGCTCGGCGAGGCGGACCGGCCGACCGTGGTGCTCGTGCACGGGTACCCGGACAGCAAGGAGGTCTGGTCGGAGGTCGCGGAGCGGCTGGCGGCCCGCTTCCACGTGGTGCTCTACGACGTACGCGGCCACGGTCGCTCCACGGCTCCGGTGCCCCTGCGCGGCGGATTCACCCTGGAGAAACTGACCGACGACTTCCTGGCGGTGGCGGACGCGGTCAGCCCCGACCGCCCGGTACACCTGGTCGGCCACGACTGGGGCTCGGTGCAGGGCTGGGAGTTCGCGACCGTCGCCCGTACGGAGGGCCGGATCGCCTCCTTCACCTCGATCTCGGGCCCCTCCCTGGACCACTTCGGGCACTGGATCAAGAAGCGGATGACCCGGCCCACCCCGCGCCGGGCGGCGCAGCTCCTCGGCCAGGGCGCCAAGTCCTGGTACGTGTACATGCTGCACACCCCCGTGCTGCCGGAGCTCGCCTGGCGCGGGCCGCTCGGCAAGCGGTGGCCGCGGATGCTGGAGCGCGTGGAGAAGGTCCCTTCCGGTTCCTACCCGACGGCCTCGCTGCCCTCGGACGCCGCGCACGGGGCCTGGCTCTACCGCGACAACGTACGGCCCCGGATGCGCCGGCCGCGCCCCGACGCGTACGCGCACGTACCCGTCCAGCTGATCACCCCGACCGGGGACGCCTTCCTCTCCGAGCGGCTCTACGACGACCTGGAGCTGTGGGCCCCCGACCTGGTGCGGCGCACCCTGCCCGCCAAGCACTGGGTGCCGCGGACCCGGCCCGACCAGCTGGCCGCATGGATCACCGAGTTCGTCGACGCCCGGGAGGAGCCCGCCACCCGGGCGCCGGAAAAGAAGGCTCCGGGCAAGTACGCCGACCGGTTCGGCGGCCAGCTCGTTCTGGTCACCGGCGCCGCCAGCGGCATCGGCCGGGCCACCGCGTTCGCGTTCGCCGAAGCCGGAGCCCGGGTGGTGTGCGTGGACCGGGACGCCGAGGGCGCGGCCCGCACGGCCGACATGGCACGGCTCGTCGGGGCTCCCCAGGCCTGGGGCGAGTGCGTCGACGTCAGCGACGAGCAGGCGATGGAGAAGCTCGCGGCGAAGACCGCAGCCGAGTACGGCATCGTGGACGTCCTGGTCAACAACGCCGGGATCGGCCTGTCGGGACCCTTCCTGGAGACCGGTTCGGAGGACTGGAAGAAGGTCCTCGACGTCAACCTGTGGGGTGTCATCCACGGCTGCCGGATCTTCGGCAGGCAGATGGCGGAGCGCGGCCAGGGCGGGCACATCGTCAACACCGCCTCCGCCGCCGCCTACCTGCCGTCCAAGACGCTGCCCGCGTACAGCACGTCGAAGGCGGCGGTGCTGATGCTGAGCGAGTGCCTGCGCGCCGAGCTCGCCTCGCGCTCGATCGGGGTCTCGGCGATCTGCCCCGGCATCGTCAATACCAACATCACCGCCACCTCGCGCTTCGCCGGGGTCGACGCGGCGGAGGAGAAGCGCCGCCAGGAGCGCTCCTCGCGGCTGTACGGGCTGCGCAACTTCCCGCCGGAGAAGGTCGCCGAGGCGATCCTGCGGGCCGTGGTGCGCAACGAGGCCGTGGTGCCGGTGACCCCGGAGTCCAAGGGCGCCCTGTGGATGTCCCGGTTCGCGCCGGGCACCCTGCGCCGGCTCGCGAAACTGGAGCCGCGGCTGTGAGCGGGACCGAGCCCGGCACGGCCATATCCCGCTCCTTCCGGCGGTCGTACCATCCCTCGCAGGAGGGCTCGCTGCGCAGGGCGGTCGAGCACCTTGCGGCTTCGCCTGCCGCCCGGGCCGCGGCGGCCGCGGGCGGCCGAGCCGCCATGTCGTAGGGAGCCGGGATTGTCAGAACAGGCGGTGGCCGAGTACCGGATCGAGGATCTCGCGCACCACAGCGGGGCCACGGTGCGCACGATCAGGGCGTACCAGGACCGTGGGCTGCTGCCGAAGCCGGAGCGGCGCGGCCGCTCCAACGTCTACCGGGACACTCATCTGGCGCGGCTGCGCCAGATCGCCGATCTGCTGGACCGCGGCTACACCCTGGCCTCCATCAAGGAGCTGCTGGAGGCCTGGGACGCCGGGCGCGGGCTCGGCGGCGTGCTGGGGCTCGTCGCCGAGGTGCACGGACCGTGGACCGACGAGGAGGCCGCCCGGATCAGCCGGGCCGAGCTGAACGACCGGTTCGGGGGCCGGCCCGACGACGACGCGGTGGGTGAGGCGTGCGAGCTGGGGGTGCTGGAGGCGATTCCGGGGCGCCCGGACGAATTCCTGGTGCCCTCCCCGCAGGAGCTGGCGGTGGCCGCCGAGCTGTACGCGGCCGGGGTGCCGCTGACGGCGATCACCGGCCACCTGAGGGAGCTGCGCGGGCAGGTGGAGCACATCGCCTCGCGGTTCCTGGAGTTCACCACCGAGCACGTCTTCGCCCGCTACCTCGGGGAGGTCCCGCCGACGGACGCCGACGCGGCGGAGGCGGCGACGATGGTCCGGAGACTGCGCCCCCTGGCCCAGCAGACGGTGGACGCCGAGCTGGCGCGGGCGATGCGGCTGTTCGCTACCCGGCACCTGCAGCGCCACCTGGGGGCGGCCGGGGCCCCTCAGCCCTCGGGCCCCGCCCCGGTGGCCCTGCCGGCGGAGACCGTACGGGCGGTGCAGGAGCTGGTCGGCGCCGAACACGTGGGGGAGTTCGTCCGGGCCGCCACGGAGCGGGAGCTCCAGGCCCGGACGATGAACGAACTGGCGCGCCGCGCAGGCGGGTGACGGCCGGCCGGTTACGACCGGCGGGTGACGGCCGGCGGGCTACGGCCGGCGGGTGACGGCCGCCAGCACCCGCTCAGTAGTCCACAGGGCGGATCACTCGTTTGCCTGCAAAACCAACCCAACCGGCTGTGGACAAGTCGGTATTGCCTGTGGGCAACTCTGTGGACAACGCCGCCGGCGCCTCTTGCGCACCGGGCCGGGCGCTCCCGTACAGGAGCCCGGCGAGGGCCAGCCCCACGGCGCCGCCGACCACCTGGGCCGCGACGAAACCGGGCAGCGACTGCGGGGCGATCCCGGTGAACGAGTCGCTGAAGGCCCGCCCGATGGTGCCCGCCGGGTTGGCGAAGGAGCCGGACGAGGTGAACCAGATCGCGGCGGCGATGTACGCGGCGACCGCGGCGGGGATCAGCTTCGACCGCCCGATGCGCTCCAGGCCCTGGATGACGAGGACGAGCCCGGCGGTGGCGACGACCTCGCCGACGAGCAGGTGGCCACCGCTGCGGATCTGCGTGGAGAAGGTGCCGGGCGCGCGGCCGAACATCACCTCGGCGAGGACGGCCCCGCCGATGGCCCCGGCGGTCTGGGCAGCGGCGTAGACGAGGGCCTCCCGGCCGCCGAGCCCCTCTCCTCCGGTCCGCCGGGCCCACCAGGAGGTGAGGGTGACGACCGGGTTGAGGTGGGCTCCGGACAGCGGCCCGAAGAGGGTGATGATCAGGCCGAGGCCGATGGCCGAGGCGAGCGAGTTGGCGACGAGCGCGACACCGGCGTCGCGGCTGAGGCCGGCGGCCTGGATACCGGAACCGATCACGACCACGAGAAGGCCGGCGGTGCCGACGAGCTCGGCGACCGCACGGCGCGGCAGGGAAGCGTGGATTGTCATGGGTTCTCCCCCTGGGCAGAAGTACAGCGGAAAATGTATTCCGTATCTTGGAAACGCGATAGAGGGGGTCCCACGGTGCCCCGGGGCGGTGGAGCCCCGATAAATCCCTGCTCGACCCCCGCCCGACCCGGCAAGCTGGACCCATGGACGACAGACGCACCGTGAAGGTGTCCAAATACGTCTCGAAACACCTGCGGCATCAGCCGGAACGCATCGGACTGGTGCTCGACCCCCAGGGCTGGGTGGAGATCGACGAGCTCCTGGCCGCGGCCGCCGACCACCGCTTCCCCATCAGCCGCGCCGAGCTCGACCACGTCGTCGCGGCCAACGACAAGCAGCGGTTCGCCGTCGAGGGCACCCGTATCCGCGCCAGCCAGGGACACACCGTTCCCGTGGACCTGGACCTACCGGAAGCCGAACCGCCCGCGTACCTCTACCACGGCACCGTCGCCGCGGCCCTGGACGCGATCCGCGCCGAGGGCCTGCGCCCCATGGCCCGCCACCACGTGCACCTGTCCCCCGACCGGGAGACGGCGACCCGCGTGGGCGCGCGGCGCGGCCGGCCGATCGTGCTCGCCGTGGACGCGGGAGCGATGCGCGCGGCCGGGCACGTGTTCCGGATCAGCGCCAACGGGGTGTGGCTGGCGGACGCCGTACCGCCGCAGTTCCTGCGCTTCTCCTAGCGCGGGAATTCAAGACGAGATTGTCAGATCATCCCCCTACTCTGTTCCTCATTCCGGTCCGTGAGGGGGGTACCTCGCGATCGCCGAACCATCCATGCGAGCACGCGAGGTGACGCCCCATGACGTCCGCATCCTCTTCCTCCACCCACTCCGATCCCGCCGCCAACAGCTTCCAAGTCGATCTGCACGGCCTGGTCGACCTGCTCTCCCACCACCTCTACTCCAGCCCGCGCGTCTACGTCCGCGAGCTGTTGCAGAACGCGGTGGACGCCGTCACCGCCCGCCAGGCACTCGACCCGGAGGCGGAGATCCGCATCCGCCTGTCGGCGTCCGCCGGCCGGGTGACCATCGAGGACAGCGGCATCGGTCTGACCGCCGCCGAGGCCCACTCCCTCCTCGCCACCATCGGCCGCAGCTCCAAGCGCGGCGGCGACCACGGTCTTGAGACCACCCGCCGGGAGTTCCTCGGTCAGTTCGGCATCGGCCTGCTCGCATGCTTCGTCGTGGCCCGCCAGATCCGCGTCATCACCCGCTCCGCCCGCGACCCCCGGGCCGCGCCCGTCGAATGGCTGGCCACGGACGACGGCTCGTACACCGTCCGCGAACTGCCCGACGAGGCGCGCCGGGAGCCCGGCACCACCGTGATCCTCCAGGCCCGCCCGGGTGCCGAGGAGTGGACCGTCCCGGCCAAGGTCGAGCAGCTGGCCCGCGACTACGGCTCCCTGCTCCCGTACGACATCACCTTCATCGAAGGCGCGGTCGAGAGCGAGGGCGCGGGCGTGGGCGACCGTGCCGGTGAGCCGCGGGGCATCACCGACCGGCCCGCCGTGTGGGACCGCCCCTTCCCCACCCCCGCCGCGCGCCGCGTCGCGCTCGCCGGCCACTGCGCACAGCTCTTCGGCTTCACCCCGCTCGACAGCATCGACCTCGACCTGCCCGTCGCCGGGGTGCGCGGAGTCGCGTACGTCCTCCCCGAGCCGACCAGCCCCGCCCACCGGGCCGGACACCGCGTCCACCTCAAGGGCATGCTGCTCACGGACCACGCCGACAACCTCCTGCCGGACTGGGCCTTCTTCGTCCGCGCGGTCGTCGACACGGACACCCTGCGGCCCACCGCGTCCCGCGAGAACCTGTACGACGACGAGACCCTCTCCGCCGTACGGGAAGCCCTCGGCGCCCGGGTCCGGGCCTGGCTCGCCGAGCTCGCCGCGAGCGAACCGGAGCGCCTCGCGGCGTTCCTGAGCGTCCACCACCTCGGTGTGAAATCCCTGGCCCGGCACGACGCCGAGCTGCTCGGCCTGATGCTGCCCTGGCTTCCGTTCGAGACGAGCGAGGGCTCGATGAGCCTCCAGGAGTTCACGGCCGCGCACACCGAGATCCACTTCACGCGCACCGTCGAGGAGTTCCGCCAGATCGCTCCGATCGCCGCGGCCCACGGCCTCGGCGTCATCAACGCGGGATACACCTACGACGCCGACCTGCTCGCCCTCCTGCCCACCGTCCGGCCGGACCTCAAGGTCTCGGAGCTGGACGCCGGCGCCGTCACCGAGCGGCTCGACCCGGTCCCGACCTCCGCCGAACTGGCCCTCGCGCCCTTCCTGTCCACGGCGCGCACCCGCTTGGAGGCGCAGGGCTGCGATGTCGTGCTGCGCGCCTTCCAGCCCGTCGCCGTCCCCGCGCTCTACCTCGACGACCGCCAGGCCCGCCAGGAGCGCGACCGCACGGCGGCGCTGGACAGCGCCGACTCCCTCTGGAGCGGAATCCTCGGCTCGCTGCGCGGCTCCGCCCCGCGCGCCCGCCTGGTGCTCAACCACAACAACCCGCTGATCCGCCGGATCTCGGCCCTTCCCGACGAGGCCTTGACCGGCACGGCCGTCGAATCGCTTTACGGACAGGCGTTGCTGATGTCCCAGCGGCCGCTGCGCCCCGCCGACTCCACGCTGCTCAACCGGGCCTTCCTCGGCCTCCTCGAATGGGCGACCCACTCCACCGACTCCCCGGAGGGACAGAAGTGACCATGCTGACGCGCGAGGAGATCGAGCAGGGCCTGGTCGAGAACCGGAACTCCCCGAACGGCACCGCGCGCAATGCGCACGCCGAAGTACTCGTGGGCGCGGCGGAGGCGATCGGTGACGGGCCCCTGTTCCACACGGCTCTGGACAACCTGATCAACGCCTACCTCTGGAGCGCCGAGTCCTCCAAGATGCTGGTGCCCTTCGCCCGGCTGCTCCAGGAGTACGACAAGGACCCCGGTGCCTTCGACCGGTGGGAAGCCCACTCGCTGTTCTGGCAGTTCAAGTGGGTGGCCACCGCCATCGGCGATTCCCCCGAGATCCCGCTCCAGTCCGCCGTCGGGTGGCTGGACGAGATGGAGCGCCGCTATCGGATCGCCGGCTACAGCGAGCGGCCGGTCCGCGAATCCGAGCTGTGGCTCGCCGACGCGATGGGCGACGACGACCGGGCCGAGGGGGCCCACCGGGCCTGGCTGGCGGCCGAACGCGACGACATGAGCGACTGCCACGCCTGCGAGCTCAACGGCCAGGGCGCGTACGCCGTACTGCGCGGGGAGGACGCCCGGGCCCTGGAGCTCTGGCGGCCGGTGCTGGCGGGCGAGCGGACCTGCGCCGAGGAGCCCCACCGGCTGCTCGCCACCTCGCTGCTGCCGCTGCTGCGCCTGGGCCGCCTCGACGAGGCCCGCTCGCACCACGTACGCGGCTACCGCATGGCCCGCGGCAACGAGAGCCTGCTGCCCTCGATCGGCAAGCACATCGAGTTCTGCGCCCTGAGCGGCAACGAGTCGCGCGGTCTGGAGATCCTCGCCGAGCATGCCGCCCACGTGAACCCGCTGGTCAACGTCGACGACCAGCTGGCCTTCCACGGCGGCATCCTCGTACTGCTGCGCCGGCTGACGGAGCTGGGGCACGGCCGGAGCCCGGCCGTCCCGTACGAGGGCGTCCCGCACACGGTGTCCGAGCTGTACGAGGTGCTGCGCGCGAGCTCGCTCGCGATCGCCCACCGGTTCGACGCCCGCAACGGCACCACCCGGGTCTCCGACCGCTTCCTCGCCCGGATCGGGCGGGAGCCGCTGGTCGACGTACTGCCGCTGGGGGTGCGCAGCTCGGCGCTGCCGCAGCCGACGGCGGCCGTGACCGCCCCTGCGGCCGCGGCCGTGACCCCGGTGCCCGCGGCCGATCTGGCGGAGCTGGTGGAGCGGGCCCGGCAGGCCCGGGAGCAGCGGCACCCGGCCGCGGACGCGCTCTGGGCCGAGGTCGGCGTACGGGTGGACGCGCGCCCGGCGGACGAGGTGGACCCGCTGCTCGCGGCCGATGTCGCCGACCACCGGGCGCTGACGGCGGCGCGCGGCGGCGCCGACGACGCGGCGGAGCTGCTGGAGGCGGTCCGCGACCGCTACCGGGAGCTCCGGCAGGCGGAGCGCGCGGCACTGGCGGAGCTGCGGCTGGCGAGCGCGGCCGCGCAGTCCGGAGCCGAGCCGCAACGGATCCGGGAGCTGCTGGCGGTGGCCCTGAAGGCCGCCGAGGGGCTGGACGCGGACGAGCCGCTGCGCGGGCGCCGGATCGCACTGGCGGAGCTGTCGTCGATCCGGGTGGAGTCGTACCTGCGCTCGCTGGAGGAGGGTCCCGAGCACGAACACCTCCACGGGCCGGGCCAGGACCACGGGCACGGTGAGCTGGCTGCCGAACTCGGCGCCTTCGTCACCGCGTACGAGGAAGCGCTGCCCGACCTGGCGGCCGAAGCCGAGGAGATGCTGGGCCGCGTCGCGCTGTCGCAGGGTGACCCCGAGCGGGCCCTGCCGCTCCTGGCCGCGTCCGCGGCGCGCGCGGTGGCGGCGGGCCTGCCGTGGCAGGCGGTGGATGCGCTGGTGCTGCGGGCCGGTGTGCTGATGTCGCTGGAGCGGGCCGAGGAGGCACAGGAGGCGGCGCGTTCCGCGCTGGAGCACTCGGCGGAGGTGACGGAACCCGAGACGCACGGCGTCGTACGGCTCACCCTGGCGGACATCCTGCTGCGCCGGGTCGACGCGGCGGCTGAGGCGGCCGAGCACGCCCTGACCGCCGCGCACTGGTTCGACCAGGCGGGTCTGACCGCGGACGGCGGGGCGCAGGCCCGGCTGGTGCTGGCCCGGGCTTACGCGCGGGAGGGCAGGCACGCCGACGCGGCGGAGGTGCTGCAGTCGACCCTGCCCGATCTCCTGGAGCACGGCGAGGGACAGGCCGTGTCCGTGCGGGAGTTCCTCGGCGATCTGCTGCGGCAGCTCGGCGATCCCCGGGCGGCCGCGGAGCAGTACCTGCTGGCGGCGGAGGTGGCCAAGGGCTGGCAGGACACCCGCCCGCAGGCCGCTCTGGCGCAGGCGGCGGCGGAACAGCTGTCCGCCGCGCGCCTGGACCAGGAGGCGACCGCCGCGTACGAGCGGTCCCTGGAGCTGTTCCGTGTGACGGGGGATGCCCCGATCGCCGAGGTGCGGATCCTGCGCTCCCTGGCCTGGTTGGCCCCGCGGGGAGACGCCAATGCGACGGCGGCGGCGTGGGCGCGTGCACGTGAGCTGATGGAGCAGGCCTCCGGGGTCCTGGAGGCAGCGCTGGCAGAGCACGCCGCGAACGCCGAGCCCTCCGAGACCCAGGCCTCGCCGCTGCGGGCCGAGCTCGCCCAGACCTGGCTCCAGCTGGCACAGGTGCTCGACTGGCGGGTCACCTCGCACGAGCAGTCCGAGGACGAGGGCGACGGTGACGGAGACGGGGGCGAGGTGGACGTCGAGGCGCTGAGGCTGGAGGAGATCGAGCTGACTGCGCGCGCCGGGGAGCTGTACGCGGAACTGGGTCCGAACCATCTGGGGGACCGGCTCCAGTGCGTGCAGTACGCGGCCTGGACGGAGCAGGAGATCGGTCGCGAAGACGCGGGGGCCACCCGGCTCGCGGCGCTGGTCGAGGAACTCCGGGCCATGCCCGAGGGGGTCGTCCCGGACGGGCTGGTGGAGCGCGCCCAGTCCTCCCTCGACAGCCTGCGGTCCTGACCACGATGCCCCCGCCGCCCGGTGGCGGCGGGGCATCGTGTTCGCTTCAGCTGTTCAGCTGGGCCAGACCCTCGGTGGCGATCTGCTCGAAGACGTTCTCGTCGGCCGCGAACTCGGAGTCCGGGATCGGCGCGTGGATCACGATCTCGGTGATGCCGAGTTCCTGGTGGCGGCCTGCGAAGTCGACGAACGCGTCGACGGAGTCCAGCATCGTGTTGCGGTCCGGGGTGAAGCCGGTCAGCAGGATCTTGTCCATCGGCTCGGATGCGCGGCCGATCTCGGCGCATGCCTTGTCGAGCCGGGCCAGCTGGCCTCGGATGGCCTCCACCGACTGCTCGGGGGTGCCCTCGTCGAAGAGCTTCGGGTCGCCGGTGGTCACCCAGGCCTGGCCATGGGCGGCTGCCAGCTTCATGCCCCGCGGGCCGTTCCCGGCGACGGCGAAGGGCAGGCGCGGCCGCTGCACACAGCCGGGGAGGTTGCGGGCCTCCGCCGCGGAGTAGAACGTGCCGGATTCACTGATCTCGGCCTCGGTGAGCAGCCGGTCCAGCAGCGGCACGAACTCCGCGAGGCGGTCCGCGCGCTCGCGCGGGGTCCAGGGGGCCTGACCGAGCGCGGTGGCATCGAATCCGTTGCCGCCGGCGCCGATGCCGAGGGTGAAACGGCCGCCGGAGATGTCGTCCAGCGACATGAGCTCCTTGGCCAGCGTCACCGGGTGCCGGAAGTTCGGCGAGGTCACGAGCGTGCCCAGGCGCAGCTTCTCGGTGGCTGCGGCCGCCGCGGTCAGGGTCGGGATCGCGCCAAACCAGGGCTTGTCCCGGAAGGACCGCCAGGTCAGGTGGTCGTAGGTGTAAGCGGTGTGGAATCCGAGCCGCTCGGCTCGCACCCACTGGTCACGGCCGCCCTCACGCCACGGGCGTACCGGAAGGATCACAGTGCTCAGACGCAGACTCATGCGTTCGAGCCTACGGCTCTACCCATGTTTCACGTGAAACATCGCCCGTCGCCGCTTCACCACGGGCATCCGCCCGGCAGCGGGCGGGGGACAAACATCGCCATCGGGCGCGGTTGCCCGGCCGCTCTGGTCGGCTGTCGCGGAGCCATGGGTGAAGATGGATCCGTGACCTCGGCTCCCCAGCGCCCGGACGGGCCAACCCCCACTCCCCGGCTCATCGCCACCGACCTCGACGGCACCCTGCTGCGCGACGACAAATCCGTCTCGCTGCGCACGGTCGCCGCCCTCGCCGCCGCCGAGGAGGCAGGGATCGAGGTCTTCTTCGTGACCGGTCGCCCGGCCCGCTGGATGGACGTGGTCAGCGACCACGTCCACGGCCACGGCCTGGCGATCTGCGCGAACGGGGCCGCGGTGGTCGATCTTCACGCGGAGCGGGAGTTCGTACAGGTGCGCGCACTGCCGCGGGCCACGGCGCTGACGGTCGTGGAGACGCTGCGCACCGCCGCACCGGGCACCTCCTTCGCGGTCGAGATGACGACCGGCATCAACTACGAGCCGCTGTACCCGCCCTTCTTCCAGGACCCGGGTGCCCACGTGGCAACGGCCGAGAAGCTGCTGGAGGAGGAGGCCGACGACACCGCCGCTCCCGTCCTCAAGCTGCTCGCGCACCACGCCGAGCTGGCCCCGGACGAGTTCCTGGCGCTCGCCCGGTCGGCCGCCGGCGCCTACGCGTCGATCACCCGCTCCAGCCCGACCGCCCTGCTGGAAATCAGCGGGCTCGGGGTCTCCAAGGCCAGCACCCTGGAGTTGTGCTGCGCCGAGCGCGGCATCTCCGCCGCCGAGGTCGTCGCCTTCGGGGACATGCCGAACGACGTCGAGATGCTCCGCTGGGCCGGCACCTCGTACGCGATGGGCAATGCCCATCCGGACGTGATCGCGGCCGCCTCCGGACGTACCGTCGCCAACAACGAGGACGGCGTCGCCGTCGTCATCGAGCGCATCCTCGCGGAACGCGCCGCGCACCAGCGCTAGGAGACGACGGCAGCACGCGCGGGACGGCACCCCGGGGGACGCCGGGGCGTCAGAGCGGGGCCTCCCACACCAGGGTGGTCCCGGTGCCGTCCTCTCCGATGCCCGGGCCGTACGAACTCGATCCGCCCAGCGACTCGGCCCGCCGTCGCAGGTTCCGCAGCCCGCTGCGCCGGCCGCCCTCGGGAATGCCCACCCCGTCGTCGGCGACCTCCAGGCGCACCCCGGGCCTCCCGTCGGCCAGCGTGCCGGTGCAGTCCACGACCACCTCGATGCGGGACGCCTCCGCGTGCCGGAAGGCGTTCGACAGGGCCTCGCGCAGCGCCGCGATCAGGTTCTTGCCCACCAGCTCGCCGACCACCGTGTCGACCGGGCCGAGGAAGCGGTGGGCCGGCTTGAAGCCCAACGGCACCGCGGCCATGTTGATCTCCCGCAGGACCCGGGTGCGCAGTCCCGACGGAGCCTCGGCCGGTCCCTGTTGCAGCGCGAAGATCGCGGTGCGGATCTCCTGGATCGTCACGTCCAGCTCGTCCACGGCCTTGCCGACGCCGTCGACGACCTCGGGAACGACGGACCGCCGCTGGGCTCCCTCCAGCATCATCCCGGTGGCGAACAGCCGCTGGATGACCAGATCGTGCAGGTCCCGGGCGATCCGGTCGCGGTCCTCGAACACCGCGAGCCGCTCCCGGTCGCGCTGCGCCTCGGCCATCATCAGCGCGAGCGCCGCCTGGGAGGCGAACTGGGTGGCCAGGGTCCGCTCGGCCTCGCTGAACTGCCTCTTGCCGCGGGCCCGCGGGGTGACCAGCGCGCCCAGCACCCGCCCGCCGCTGTGCAGCGGCAGCATCATGCAGGGCCCGTACTGGCTGGTCAGCCGGCTGATCATGCGGGGGTCGCTGGCGGCGTCCTCCACGAAGACCGGCTCACCCTCAAGCAGCTTCGCCACCACCGGGCTCTCGGCCGGGATCACCAGACCGAGCGAGGTGGCAACGCTCTCGGCGGAGACCGCCACGATCTCCATGCCGCCGTCCTCGGCCGGCAGCATCACGATCCCGGCGGCGGAGTCCGCCAGGTGGCGGGCCTGCTCGGCCACCACCGACAGTGCGTCGTCCGCGTCCCCGCCCGACAGCAGAGCGGTCGTGACGGCCACCGAGCCGTCGATCCACCGCTCCCGCTGGGTGGCGGCCTCGTACAGCCGGGCGTTGCCGATGGCGATGCCCGCCTCGGTGGCCAGGACCCGGACCATGTGGACGTCGTAATCGTTGAACCGGCCGCCGCCGTTCTTCTCGGCGAGGTACAGATTGCCGAAGATCTCCCCCTGCACCCGGATCGGGACGCCGAGGAAGGTCTTCATGGGCGGGTGGTGCTTCGGGAACCCTGCCGAGCGCGGATCCTTCGTGAGATCGGCGAGCTGCACCGTGTCGGGGTGGGAGATCAGCGCGCCGAGCAGGCCCCGCTTGCCGTCAGGCCGGTGCCCGATCTTCCGGGCCGTCTCGGCGTCGATGCCGAAGGTGACGAAGTCCGACAGCCCGCGGCCTTCGGTGTCGACGACGCCGATGGCCGCGTACCGGGCGTCCGCGAGCTCGGCCGCCGTCTCGCAGATGCGGTCGAGGGTGGAGTGCAGTTCGAGTCCGGTGCCGACGGAGCGCATGGCCTCCAGCAGTTGCGGCACCCGGGCCGTGAGCTCGGTGGAGAGGCCCTGCAGGCTTCTGGTGGCCCGGGTGGCCGCCTCCAGCGGGTCCGGTGTTCCGGGTGAGGACTCCGGCGGTTCCTGCGACTCCTGCACTGACATGCCCTTGAGACTAGTTAGTCCCTTTTACCGGGGAAAGTCGGCCAGGGCGCCGTCGGCGGCCCGCTCCCGCTCCAGCAGGTTCCGCAGCGGCCCTTCGGCCGACGCCAGCTGCGCGTACGTACCGCGCTGCACGACCGCTCCGCGCTCCAGTACGAGCACTTCGTCGACCGCCTCCAGGCCGGCCAGCCGGTGCGTGATCAGCACGGTCGTGCGCCCCTCGGTGGCGGCGAGCAGATCCGCCGTCAGGGCGTCCGCGGTGGCCAGGTCCAGGTGCTCGGCCGGCTCGTCGAGGACGAGGACGGGGAAGTCGGCGAGCAGCGCCCTCGCCAGGGCCAGGCGCTGGCGCTGGCCGCCGGAGATCCGCTCGCCGTGCTCACCCACCAGCGTGTCCAGCCCGTCCGGAAGGCCCTCGGCCCACTCCAGCAGCCGGGCCGCCGCCAAGGCCTCCCGCAATTGCTCCTCGCTCGCCCTGGTCCGGGCCAGCCGCAGGTTCTCCCGTACCGAGCTGTCGAAGAGGTGCGCGTCCTGGGCGCACAGGCCCACCATCCGGCGGACCTCGTCGCCGTCGAGCGTGCGCGCGTCGGCGCCGCCCAGGGTGTACGTGCCTTCGCACGGGTCCAGGAACCGCAGCAGGACCTGGGCCAGCGAGGTCTTGCCCGCACCCGAGGAGCCGACGACGGCGATCCGCCGGCCCGCCTCCAGGGTGAGGTCCAGTCCCTGCAACGCGTCCCGCTCCTGCCCGGGGTGCCGCACGGCGAGTCCGGCCAGCCGCAGCGGGAACGGGGAGGCCGGCACCGCGGCCGGCCGCTCCGGCTCGGCGACCGGGACGGGAGCGTCGATGACCTCGTAGATCCGCTCGGCGCTCCGGCGCACCCGCTGCCGGTACTGGACGGCCTGCGGAAGCCCGTTGACCGCCTCGAACGCGGCGAGCGGGGTCAGCACGGCCACGGCCATGGCCACGCCGGACAGCCGTCCACCGTGCACGGCGTCGGCGGCCAGGGCCGCGGCGAGGACCACGGTCAGCCCGCACACGAGGGCGGTGAGCCCGCTCCCGAGCCCGGTGACGGCGGCTCCCCGTGCGGAGATGGCGGTCAGCGTCCGGTCGCTCTCCTTCGTGGCGTCCTTCCGCCCGGCCAGCGCCCCGGCGACGGTCAGCTCGGCGGTCCCGGTCAGCAGATCGGCCACCCGGGCGGCGAGTTCCCCCCGGGCGGGCGCCAGCCGCCGCTCCGCACGCCGGGCGCAGGCTGCGCTGACCAGCGGCACTCCGACCCCGGCGGCGAGCAGCCCGACGGCGAGCGCGGCCCCTGCCCCGGGCAGCAGCCAGGCGGTGAAGGCGACCGATCCGGTGCCCACGAGTACCGCGGTGCCCACCGGCAGCAGCCAGCGCAGCCAGTAGTCCTGGAGGGAGTCGGCATCGGCCACCAGGCGGGCCAGCAGGTCTCCGCGCCGCTGCTCGCGCAGCCCGGCGGGCGCGATGCGCTCCAGCCTGCGGAAGACCGACACCCGCAGGTCGGCGAGCATCCGCAGTACGGCGTCGTGGGAGACCAGCCGCTCCGCGTACCGGAAGACGGCCCTCCCGAGTCCGAAGGTCCGGGTGGCCGTGACGGCCACCATCAGGTAGAGCACCGGCGGCTGTTCGGAGGCCCGCGAGATGAGCCATCCGGAGACGGCCATGAGCCCGACGCTGCACCCGACGGCCAGGGCCCCGAGGAGCAGCCCGAGCCGGAACCGCCCCTGCCATGCCTTGGCCACGGCGCGTACCCGCCGGAGCGGATCGCCACCGCCCCCGTCGGCGCCGCCTGCCTTGGCGGCCCTCTCGGAAGCGCGGCCGAGGATCCACTCCCCGGGGCCGGAAGGCCCACTGCGCTCCCCGCCGAGGCCGCCGGAGGCCGGGGGCACGATCCCGGCCCGGACGGCGGAAGGAGCCGGCAGGAGCCCCGCCGCGCTCGGCACCGCCGCCTCCGCGCCCACCCGGACCACGCGGTCGGCCACGGCCAGCAGCGCAGGACGGTGGACGACCAGCAACACGGTGCGCCCCACCGCGAGGCGTCGTACGGCGTCGACGACGGCCGCCTCGGTCTCACCGTCGAGGGCGGCGGTCGGCTCGTCGAGCAGCAGCACCGGCCTGTCCGCGAGGAACGCCCGCGCCAGTGCCAGGCGCTGGCGCTGGCCGGCGGACAGCCCGACCCCGCCTTCCCCGAGTTCCGTCTCGACACCGCGCGGCAGCGCGGCGACGAACTCCCAGGCCCCGGCGTCCTCCAGGGCCCCCGCCACCGCCTCCGCGGACGCGTCCGGCCGGGCCAGCCGTACGTTCTGGGCGATCGTCCCTGCGAACAGGTGCGGCCGCTGCGGAACCCACGCGATCCGCTCCCGCCACTGTTCGAGCGACAGCGAGGCGAGGTCCACGCCCCCGACCCGCACCCGCCCCGCGGTCGGCTCGACGAAGCCCAGCAGTACCTGGAGCAGGGTGGACTTGCCCGCCCCGCTCGGCCCGATCAGGGCGACGCACTCCCCGGGCCCGACCGTCAGCGAGACGGGTCCCGGCGAGTCCTCGCCCCGGCCCTCGTAGCGGACCGCGACCCCGTCGACCTCGATCCGCAGCCCCGCGGCGGGCACCGGGGCCACGCCGCCGGAGGCGGCGACCGGGGTCTGGAGCACCTCGAAGATCTCCTCCGCGGCAGCCAGGCCCTCGGCGGCCGCGTGGTACTGCGCCCCGACCTGGCGCAGCGGCAGGTACGCCTCGGGCGCCAGGATCAGGATGACCAGCCCGGTGTACAGGTCGAGCTCCCCGTGGACCAGCCGCATGCCGATGGTCACGGCCACCAGCGCCACCGAGAGCGTCGCCAGCAGTTCCAGGGCGAAGGAGGAAAGGAAGGCGATGCGCAGGGTCCGCACCGTCGCCTGGCGGTAATCGTCGGTGATCTTGCGGATCGACTCGGCCTGGGCCTTGGCCCGGCCGAAGACCTTCAGCGTCGGCAGCCCGGCCACCACGTCCAGGAAGTGCCCCGACAGCCGGGACAGCAGCCGCCACTGGCGGTCCATCCGGGACTGGGTGGCCATGCCGATCAGCACCATGAACAGCGGAATGAGCGGCAGGGTGACGACGATGATGGCCGCCGAGACCCAGTCCTCGGTGACGATCCGGGCGAGGACCGCCACCGGTACGACCACCGCCAGCCCCAGCTGGGGGAGGTAGCGGGAGAAGTAGTCGTCGAGGGCGTCCACGCCTCGGGTGGCCAGGGACACCAGCGACCCGGTCCTCTGCCCGCTCAGCCAGCCGGGCCCCAATTCGGCGGCCCGGTCCAGCAGGCGGCCCCGCAGCTGCGATTTGACCGCCGCGCCGGCCCGGTGGGCGGCAAGCTCCGTGAGCCAGGAGAGCAGGCCGCGCCCCAGCGCGACCGCTGCGAGCAACAGCAGCGGGGTCCGCAGGGCGCCCCCGTCCAGTCCCTGCTCGAACGCGCCGACCACGATCTCGGCGATGAGCATCGCCTGACCGACGACCAGCCCCGCCCCGGCAAGTCCCAGGGCCACCACGGCCGCCAGGAAGAGGCGGGTGGAGCGGGCGTACCGGAGCAGGCGCGGGTCGATCGGTTTCACGTGAAACATCCCCCAGAGCAGGGTCGGGCGGAAGGGTCAGGAATCCGTACGCAGCGGCTCAGTGCGCATCGGCGATGTGCTGCGTACCGATGCGCTTGCGGAACACCCAGTACGTCCAGCCCTGGTAGAGCAGGACGAGCGGCGTGGCCACTCCCGCGCACCAGGTCATGATCTTCAGGGTGTACGGGCTGGACGAGGCGTTGGTGACCGTGAGGTTCCAGGCCGCGTTCAGCGAGGACGGCATCACGTTCGGGAAGAGCGTCAGGAAGAGCATGGCGACCGCGGCGGCGATGGTGATCCCGGACAGGGCGAACGACCAGCCCTCGCGGCCCGCCAGGTTGAAGCCCAGGGCTCCGACCAGGGCCAGCACGGCGACGGCCATGGCGATCAGGCTCTTGCCGTCACCGCGCGAGACCTGCGTCCAGATCAGGAAGACGAGGGCCAGCACGGCGGTGAGCACACCCAGTCGCGTCGCCAGCCGACGCGAACGCTCGCGGATGTCCCCGACCGTCTTGAGTGAGGTGAACACCGTTCCGTGGAAGGTGAAGAGGGTGAGGGTGACGAGGCCGCCGAGCAGGGAGTAGACGTTGAGCAGGTCGAAGAGGCTGCCGACGTACTCCATGTGCTCGTCGATCTTCACTCCGCGCACGATGTTCGCGAAGGCCACGCCCCACAGGAACGCGGGGATCAGCGAGGTCCAGAAGATGGCGTGTTCCCAGTTGGTCTGCCAGCGCTCCTCGTCCCGCTTGTGGCGGTACTCGAAGGCGACACCGCGGATGATCAGGCAGAGCAGGATGAGCAGGAGCGGCAGGTAGAAGCCCGAGAAGAGGGTGGCGTACCACTCGGGGAAAGCGGCGAAGGTGGCACCGCCCGCGGTGAGCAGCCAGACCTCGTTGCCGTCCCACACGGGCCCGATCGTGTTGATCAGGACCCGCTTCTCCGTGCGGTCGCGGGCGAGCAGCTTGGTCAGGACACCGACCCCGAAGTCGAAGCCCTCCAGGAAGAAGTAGCCGGTCCACAGGACGGCGATGAGCACGAACCAGACGTCATGGAGTTGCATGGTGGGGTCCCCTCAGCCTCAGTAGGAGAAGGCCATCGGCCGGTCGGGGTTCTTGTCGTCCCCGCCGATCTTGGTGGGCGGGTTGAGGTCGGCTTCGGTCAGCTCGGGCGGGCCGAGCTTCACGTACTTCACGAGCAGCCTCACCTCGATCACCGCGAGCACGGCGTACAGGAGCGTGAAACCGATCATCGAGGTGAGCACCTCGGCCTGGGACACGTGGGGCGAGACCGCGTCGCGGGTGCGCAGGACTCCGTAGACCACCCACGGCTGGCGGCCCATCTCGGTGAAGATCCAGCCCCAGGAGTTGGCGATGAGCGGGAATCCCATGGTCCAGAGGGCGACGATCCAGTACCAGGTGGCGAACCGGGGGCTCAGCGCCTTTTTGAACAGGACCAGGTGCGGGACCTCGTCCTCGCCGGTGCGCAGCCCCGGGGGCAGCATGAACTTCTTCCGGGTGAGCCAGAGCCCCAGCACGCCGACCGCGAGCGATGCCATGCCGAAGCCGATCATCCAGCGGAAGCCCCAGTAGGCGACGGGGATGTTGGGGCGGTAGTCGCCGGGTCCGAACTTCTCCTGTTCGGCCTTGTTGACGTCGTTGATGCCGGGGACGAAGGAGGTGAAGTCGTCGTTGGCCAGGAAGGACAGCAGGCCCGGGATCTCTATCGCGACCTTGTTGTGGCCCTTTTCGACGTCTCCGTAGGCGAAGACGGAGAAGGGCGCGGGCGCCTCGCCGTCCCAGAGAGCCTCGGCGGCGGCCATCTTCATCGGCTGCTGCTTGAACATCACCTTGCCGAGCAGGTCACCGCTGATGGCGGTGCCCATGCCGGCGATGATCAGGGTGATCAGGCCGAGCCGCAGCGAGGTCCGCATCACGGGGACGTGCTTCTTGCGGGCCAGGTGGAAGGCGGAGATGCCGACCATGAAGGCGCCGCCGACCAGGAAGGCCGCCGTGATGGTGTGGAAGAACTGGGTCAGCGCGGTGTTCTGGGTGAGGACCAGCCAGAAGTCGGTGAGCTCGGCCCGGCCCCGCTCCTCGTTGATCTGGTAGCCGACCGGGTGCTGCATCCAGGAATTGGCCGCGAGGATGAAATACGCGGACAGGACGGTGCCCATGGAGACCATCCAGATGCAGGCCAGGTGGATCTTCTTCGGCAGTTTGTCCCAGCCGAAGATCCACAGGCCGATGAAGGTCGATTCGAAGAAGAAGGCGATGAGCGCCTCGAAGGCCAGCGGCGCCCCGAAGATGTCACCGACGAAGCGCGAGTAGTCGGACCAGTTCATGCCGAACTGGAACTCCTGCACGATGCCCGTGACGACGCCCATGGCGATATTGATCAAGAAGAGCTTGCCCCAGAACTTGGTGGCCCTGAGGTACTTCTCCTTCCCCGAACGCACCCACGCGGTCTGAAGGCCTGCCGTGAGCGCGGCGAGCGAGATCGTCAGCGGGACGAAGAGGAAGTGGTAGACGGTGGTGATGCCGAACTGCCATCGCGCCAACGTCTCTGGCGCCAAAGCTACGTCCACGTCGTCGTCTCCTTCGGTGCGCCGTGGTACTGCCGCGGTTTGCCTGGCATGCCCTACTCAATACGGGACGAAGCGGGACACGCTTGTGAACGCGTTCACATTCACAAGCATTATGTCGTACCAGCTCCGGCGCATTTCAGGGGGGGTGCCCTAGCCAACACATTCAACAGATTGTTGAATGCCGCCCATGAAGATTCGTATCTCCTGGCCCGCGGGCCAGCTCACGGCAGCCCTTGACGAGACCCCGACCAGCAAGGCACTCGCAGAGGCCCTGCCGATCTCCGCCTCCGCCAACACCTGGGGCGAGGAGGTCTACTTCGACACCGGCGTCTCCGTGGCGCTCGAACACGACGCCCGGCAGGTCGTCGACCCGGGCACGGTCGCGTTCTGGACCGAGGGCGACGCGCTCGCGCTGCCCTACGGCCCCACGCCCATCTCGCGGGGAGGCGAGAGCCGCCTGGCGAGCCCGTGCAACGTGCTGGGCTCGTTCGAGGGCGACCCCCGCCTGCTGTCCACCGTCCGCGACGGCGACCCGATCCGCGTGGAACTCGCGTAGCCGCTCACGGCTCGCGCGGTCCCCCAGGGCTCCATCTCGTTGAAGCCCGAGAGCTACATCTCCTTGAAGAAGGCCTCGGCCGTGTGCAGGAAGATGTCGTTCGCCTCGGGCTCACCGATCGTGACCCGCAGGCCCTCGCCCGCGAAGGGCCGGACCACCACACCGGCCTTCTCGCAGGCCGCCGCGAACTCGGCGGTGCGCTCCCCCAGCCGCATCCACACGAAGTTCGCCTGCGTGTCCGGCACCGTCCAGCCCTGGCCGAGCAGCGTCTTGTGGACCCGGGCGCGCTCGCCCACCAGCGCTCCGACCCGGCCCATCAGCTCGTCCTCGGCCCGCAGCGAGGCGACCGCCGCGTCCTGGGCGAGCTGGCTGACGCCGAACGGCACCGCCGTCTTGCGCAGCGCCGCCGCCACCGGCTCGTGCGCCACCGCGAAGCCCACCCGCAGGCCGGCCAGTCCGTACGCCTTGGAGAACGTACGCAGCACGCAGACGTTCGGGCGGCTGCGGTAGAGCTCCAGGCCGTCCGGCACCTCGGTGTCGCGGACGAACTCGTGGTACGCCTCGTCCAGCACCACGAGGATGTCGGAGGGCACCCGGTCCAGGAACCGCTCCAGCTCGGCGCGGCGCACAGCCGTGCCGGTGGGGTTGTTGGGGTTGCAGACGAAGATCAGCCGGGTCCGCTCGGTGATCGCGTCGAACATCGCGTCCAGGTCGTGCACGTCCCCGTCGGTCAGCGGGACCTGCACGGACGTGGCGCCCGAGATCTGCGTGATGATCGGGTAGGCCTCGAAGGAGCGCCAGGCGTAGATGACCTCGTCGCCCGGGCCGGCCGTCGACTGGATCAGCGACTGGGCCACGCCCACGGATCCCGTGCCCGTGGCGATGTGCTCGACCGGCACCCCGAACCGCTCGGCGAGCTCGTTCACCAGGCCCGTGCAGGCCATGTCGGGGTAGCGGTTGAACTGTCCGGCCGCCGCGACCGCGGTCTCCAGCACCCCGGACAGAGGCGGGTACGGGTTCTCGTTCGAGGACAGCTTGTACGCGACCGGCCCGCCCGCGGCAGCGGGCTTCCCGGGCTTGTAGGTGGGAATGCCGTCCAGCTCGGCGCGCAGCTTCGGGCTCTTCTCGCTCACCGCAGGTCCTCCTCGACCGTCCCGTACGACGTCGCCGTCGACTCAATACTGCTCACCTTATGAGGATTCCGCTCTCCCGAGAATGGGAGGCGCCAGGATTGCGGGGGAGCGTGTGCATATATGCGCACGCCGGTGGCCCGCGCCGTGGCGCGCATCCCTCGTACAGGTGAGTTGAGACCGTCCCGAGACCACACCGCTTTGGCATGCCCGTACCCGTCGACAAGCGCCCTGCTCACTCCCAGCGCTCAAATTCCTTTATTTCCAAGGTCATTGGGGGTGGCGAACCATGCAGAATCGTGCCTGTCAACGCGTGCATATGCATCCGGACCACCCACCCCACCGAGCCCTACTATCGGCTCGCCATGACAGCAGCAGGGAAGCATCAGGTGAGCCGGACCGAGACCACCCGGCGGGCCGCCGGCCGACAGGGCCGGGCCGGCATCAGGGACGTGGCCGCCGCGGCGGGCGTCTCGATCACGACCGTCTCCGACGCGCTCAATGGCAAGGGGCGGCTGCCGGACGCCACCCGCCGCCACGTTCGCGAGGTCGCCGACCGGCTGGGCTACCGCCCTTCCGCCGCGGCCCGCACCCTCCGTACGGGCAAGTCGGGCCTCATCGGCCTGACCGTGACCACGTACGGGGATGAACCTTTCACCTTCACCGAATTCGCGTACTTCGCCGAGATGGCCAGGGCCGCCACCTCCGCCGCGCTCGCCCGCGGCTACGCCCTCGTCATCCTGCCCGCCACCTCCCGACACGACGTGTGGTCCAACGTGGCCCTCGACGGCACCGTCGTCATCGACCCCTCCGACCACGATCCCGTCGTCAGCGAACTGGTCCGCCAGGGCCTCCCCGTCGTCTCCGACGGCCGCCCGGCAGGCTCCCTCCCCGTCACCGCCTGGGTCGACAACGACCACGAGGCCGCCGTACTCAACCTGCTCGACCACCTCGCCGCCGCCGGCGCCCGCCGGATCGGGCTGCTGACCGGCACCACCACGGACACCTACACCCGGCTGTCGACCACCGCCTACCTCAACTGGTGCGAGCGCGTCGGCCAGGACCCCGTCTACGAGTCCTACCCCGCCCACGACCCGTGCGCGGGCGCCGTCGCCGCGGACCGCCTGCTCGCCCGGCCCGACCGGCCCGACGCCGTCTACGGGCTCTTCGACCCCAACGGGACCGATCTGCTCGCCGCCGCCCGGCGCTACGGCCTGCGCGTTCCCGAGGACCTGCTGCTCGTCTGCTGCAGCGAGTCCACCGTGTACGCCAACACCGAACCGCCCATCACCACCCTCTCCCTCAAACCTCGCCGCATCGGCACCGCCGTCGTACAGCTGCTGATCGATGCCATCGAGGGGGTCGACACCGGTCGCCCGGTCGAACAGGTGGTCCCGACCGAGCTGATCATCCGCACTTCCTCGCAGCGCAGGCAGCCCCGTACGACCGTCAGTCCGCCTCGTTCTCCGGCCACGGACTGACCGCCGCGGCGCGATACCGGCGGGGCTGACGGTCCCGCCGGGGATTTCCGCAACACCCATTTCGGGAGAAAGTGGCAGGAACTACTGGTTCCGCCCAGGATTCACCACCCCTGGTGCGTCACAGAGCGCGAGCCGCATTCCTATGATGGGCGCACGACATCACGGACCCTCCGCCCAGGAGGCAAGAGGGTCCGCAGGTGTACGGCAGCGCGACGGTGGTGGAGGGGTCGATGACTCAGGGGGCCGGTCAGGGACCCGCTATGCGGACGGAGACGCTGCGGGACTTCCGGGTTCCGGTCGCCGAGCCCGTCCCGTACGGCGTGCCCGGCGCGCTTCCCGAAGAGGCCCCGGTGTACGGCGAGTACCCCGCGTACTACGCGGAGGGCGCTCTCCCGCCCCCTCCGCCGTCCGTGCCGCCCCAGCCCTCCGTGCCCCCGCAGCCGCCCGTGGGCCAGGCGCCCGCCCCCGGGGGACCGGCCCCGGCCGACGAGGACGGGACCGACGAGGTCTACGACGCGGACTACACCCCCACCCAGCGCGATCTGCCGGTCATCGGCCGCGGCGGACCGGGCGACACCGTCCAGGTCCAGTACGTTCCGCAGGAGCCCCAGGCCGCGGGCCCCGGACCGCTGTACGTCGTCGGCGACGTCCACGGCTATCTGGACGAGCTCGTCCACGAACTCCAGGCACAGGGCCTCATCGACGCCGACTGCCGCTGGTCGGCCGGCAACGCGCGCCTCTGGTTCCTCGGCGACTTCACCGACCGCGGCCCCGACGGCATCGGCGTCATCGACCTGGTGATGCGGCTGTCCGCCGAGGCGGCCGCCGTCGGCGGCTACTGCAAGGCCCTCATGGGCAATCACGAACTGCTGCTCATCGGTGCCAAGCGGTTCGGCGACACCCCGGTCGCCTCCGGGGCGGGCACCGCCACCTTCCAGGCCGCCTGGCTCCTCAACGGCGGCCAGCGCACCGACATGGAGCGCCTGGAGGACGTGCACCTGCAGTGGATGCAGCGGCTGGACGCGGCCGTGCTGGAGGACGGGCACCTGCTCCTCCATTCCGATACCACCGCCTACCTCGACTACGGCGACTCCGTGGAAGACGTCAACGACACCATCCACGAGCTGCTCAACCGCAACGACGCCGACATCACCTGGGACCTGTTCCGCAAGTTCACCAAGCGGTTCGCGTTCCGCGACGAGGAGACCGGCCCCCAGGCCGTGCGCGAACTCCTCGACACCTACGGCGGCGGCCGCGTCGTGCACGGGCACAGCCCGATCCCGTACCTGCTGGGCGAGGTGGGCACCGAGGACGGCGACGCGTCGCGCGGCCCGGAGGCCGTGAACGGGCCGCACGTGTACGCGGAGGGGCTCGCCATCGCGATGGACGGCGGGGTCACGATGGCGGGCAAACTGCTGGTCGTGCAACTCCCCTTGAACGACTGAGGGTTATCAGAAGGGGGGTAATTTCGGGAAAGCCCCTGTCACGGCGTGGCATGGGCGCTCTACCATCGCCCTATCCGTAGCAGGCTCTCCTCCGTTTGTGCCGGCGCCCGGGTCTACGCGGGCAAACCGGTCCCTACGGAGCATCGGGGGATGCACATGAACAGCGCTCCGCACCTGCTGACCGAAGACCGACCCGAGTTCGATCGGCTCCTCGACGAGGCGCTGCGCACCGCGCGCGAACGGCCCGAGCTCGCCGCCCTCGGTGAGCGCCTGAACGCCGAGCAGCTGCGCACGATGGCCATCGGGGCCAGCGCGCTGCTGACGACGGCGGCCGCGGCCGAGTACGACCACTACGTGAAACTCCGCGGAGAGCGGCGCGACGAGGTCCTGTCGGCCCCCGGTTCGACCGTGGACCGGGGTACCGGGCCGCAGGGCGAGGGCGAGGACGAAGACGGCGCGGGTGTCAGTGCCGTGGTCGCGGTGCTCGCGCCGGTCCTGGCGGGCACGGCGATGCTGATATTCCTGCTGGTGGGATACGTCCTGAAGGCGATCGAGCCCGAACCGGCCTTCGCCGACACGATGCTGACGGCCGGTTGGCTCTTCGGCGCACTGACCGTGGTCTCGCTGCTGTTCGCGGTGATCGGGCTGCTGGTGACGGCCGTCCGCAACCGGGCGACCGAGGTGGTGGCCGAGGACGGGGCGGAGGCGATGTCCGACGAGGTCGCGCGGGCCCGAGAGGCGTGGCGGCGGGCCCTGCTGGAGCGGGGCATCCTGCCGTTCCTGCGGGACGCGCTGGCCGACCCGAGCGCGGGGCCGGCGTACCCGGTCCCGCACACGCCGAAGGCCGGGCGCATCCCCAACCTGGGATACACCCGGCCCGACTTCACCAGCCCGGGGTCACCTTCACAGGGCCCCCGACCCGGCTACAGCCCACCGGACTTCACGAGCCCGGACTTCACGAGCCCGGACGGCGGCTCGCAGTGACGGCGGCCTGGACCGCCGCTACTTGATCTCCTTGGGGCGCAGGTTCATGTCCTCCTTGGTCAGCTGGTGCGAGAACCGCGCCAGAGGAGTGACGACACCGTTGGCTCCCGGAGCAGGCTGCGGGTTTGCCTGCGTCCACACCTCGTTGCAGACGAGTGCGTCCGGGGTACCGGGGTCGATGGTGCAGGTGGTCTCCCAAATGTCGCCCCCGGTCGTCAGCACCTCGATGTTGACGATGTTGGCCTGGGAGGAGACCGACACGGCGCATGCGTCGGTCGGGTAGGTCTCTCCGGTGTCGGTGAGGTCGTACCAGCGCCAGTTGGTGCGGTTGGGCGTCAGGTCGCGGATGCCCGCGTAGGTGATCGTTTCGGAGAGGACCGCCTTGACCTCACGCGAGGCTGCGGGACGGATCGAGTCCACGTCGAAGCACTGACCGCTGGCACCCCTCGCGCCGGTCGGGCCCGTGGCGCCGGTGGCACCCGTGGGGCCCGTCGGGCCCGTGGAGCCCGTCGCGCCGGTGGAGCCGGTCAGACCCGGAATGCCCATCGATCCCGTGGGGCCCGTCGGACCGGTCACGCCGGTCGCCGGGCCGGTGGGGCCCGTGGCACCCGTGGAGCCGGTCGCGCCCGTCGGGCCGGTTGAACCCGTGGCACCCGTGGAACCCGTCGGACCGGTCGGGCCGGTTGCTCCGGTGTGGCCCTTGGGGCCGCGCGGACCCCTCGGTCCGGGCGTGCCGGACTTGCACTTGTCGTTCCCCGACTGCCCGGCCGGGCTCATCGCCTTCTTGTTGGGGCGCTGCTTGCAGTGGTCACCACCACCACCGGTCACCACCGTCCCCGTCGGCTGCGTGGCGCCAGCCGCGGCCGGGGCCGCAATGCTCGCCAGAACCAGCGCGACGGAGGCGAAGGTGCCTCCCGCCAGCCAGCCGGCCCTTCGGGGCAGGGGCCCCAGGATGGATCGGGCCCTGTCCTCAGAACTCATGTACCGCTCCTCGCACACACCGGATCGAATGATCGCTCGGAGTCCGGACAGGTGACCGGACCCGCGGGTCATCCTGAAGACCGGTGCCCCGTGCGCCACCTCGCCGCGCCCGCCTGTCAGCAAATCGGACCAGCGCGCGCAGCCACTTGGCGGTGCAGGAGGGAGCCACCCGGGGCCGCACCCCGGCGCGGCGCCCACGGGCCGCCCGGCCCCGTCCCTAGGGTCAGCGGCCGTGAAGCCGACCATCTGCCTCTGCATGATCGTGAAGAACGAGTCCGCCGTCATCGAGCGCTGCCTCGACTCGGTACGGGACCTCATCGATACCTGGGTCATCTCCGACACCGGGTCCACCGACGGCACCCAGGAGCTGATCCGGAGCGCCCTGCGCGGCATCCCCGGCGAGCTCCACGAGGAACCCTGGACCGACTTCGGGCACAATCGCAGTCTCAACATCGCGCATGCCCGCGGCAAGGCCGACTACCTGCTCCTCCTCGACGCCGACCTCGTCCTGCGCCGCACCGGCCCGCTGCCCCCGCTCACCGCGCAGTCGTACATGTTGCGCCACGAGGGCACGACGGAGTACCGCATCAAGCGGCTGGTCCGGGGTGACCTCCCCTGGCGGTACGAGGGCGTCACCCACGAGTACCTGACCTGCGACGCCCCCGGGGAGTACGACGAGCGTCCCGGATTCCAGGAGAACCTCGACGCGCTGTTCATCGAAGACCACGCGGACGGGGGCTCCCGGCACGACAAGTTCGAACGTGATGCCCGCTTGCTCGGCGCCGAACTCGAAAAGGACCCCTCCAACACCAGGACGGTCTTCTACCTCGCCCAGACGATGCGGGACATGGGCGACACCGCCGCGGCGATCCGGCTCTACCGACGCCGCGCAGCCATGGGCGGCTGGGCCGAGGAGGCCTACTACGCGCTGCTCCAGGCCGGAGTCCTGAGCGCCGAGTCCGGCGACTGGCCCGCCGCCATGGACGCCCTTTCGCAGGCCTGGGAGTCCCGGCCCACCCGGCTGGAAGCCTGCTACGAACTCGCCTCCAGGCTCAGGGTGCTGGGGCGCCACCACACGGCCCACGCGATCACCTCGGCGGTGCTGGACCGCCCGGTCCCTCCGGACCTGCTGTTCGTCCAGCCATGGGTGTACCGGTGGGGGCTGCTCTTCGAGCACTCCATCACCGCGTACTGGGTGGGGGACGTGCAAGCCTCACTGCGCGCCTGCGACCGACTGCTGGCCCTGCCCGACCTGCCCGAGCCGTATCGTCGCCAGACAGAGGCCAATCGCGGTTTCGCGGTGGCCCGCAGCGGGCCGGCCGTCCCTGTTTCACGTGAAACATCGCGCGACGCGAAGGTCTGACCCCCACCGCCGCGCGGCGTGCGTCCGTGCGGGCGCATGCCGGGACACTGCTCTGGGAAGCCCCCTCATCCTCCCCAGAGCAGCGCCGGCCGTCATGGGCGGGTCAGTCCGCCAGCGGGAGGTAGACCCGGTTCCCGCTCGCGGCGAACTCGGCGGACTTCTCCGCCATGCCCGCCTCGATCTCATCGGCCTTCAGGTCGCCGCCGTGCTCACGGCGGATGTCCTGGGAGATCTTCATCGAGCAGAACTTCGGACCGCACATCGAGCAGAAGTGCGCGGTCTTGGCCGGTTCGGCCGGGAGCGTCTCGTCGTGGAACTCGCGGGCCGTGTCCGGGTCGAGGGCCAGGTTGAACTGGTCCTCCCAGCGGAACTCGAACCGCGCGTCCGACAGGGCGTCGTCCCATTCCTGGGCGCCCGGGTGGCCCTTGGCCAGGTCGGCCGCGTGAGCGGCGATCTTGTACGTGATGACGCCGGTCTTCACGTCGTCACGGTTGGGCAGGCCCAGGTGCTCCTTCGGCGTGACGTAGCAGAGCATCGCGGTGCCCCACCAGGCGATCATCGCGGCGCCGATGCCCGAGGTGATGTGGTCGTACGCCGGGGCGACGTCCGTGGTCAGCGGGCCGAGCGTGTAGAACGGCGCCTCCTCGCAGATCTCCTGCTGGAGGTCGATGTTCTCCTTGATCTTGTGCATCGGGACGTGGCCCGGGCCCTCGATCATGGTCTGCACGTTGTGCCGCTTGGCGATCGTGTTCAGCTCGCCCAGCGTCTTCAGCTCCGCGAACTGCGCTGCGTCGTTGGCGTCCGCGATGGAGCCGGGGCGCAGGCCGTCGCCGAGCGAGTACGTGACGTCGTACGTCGCGAGGATCTCGCAGAGCTCCTCGAAGTTCGTGTAGAGGAAGTTCTCCTTGTGGTGCGCCAGGCACCAGGCGGCCATGATCGAACCGCCGCGGGAGACGATGCCGGTCTTGCGGCGGGCGGTCAGCGGCACGTACGGGAGCAGCACGCCGGCGTGGACCGTCATGTAGTCGACGCCCTGCTCCGCCTGCTCGATGACCGTGTCCTTGTAGATCTCCCAGGTCAGGTCCTCGGCGCGGCCGTCGACCTTCTCCAGCGCCTGGTACAGCGGCACGGTGCCGATCGGGACCGGGGAGTTGCGCAGCACCCACTCGCGGGTGGTGTGGATGTTGCGGCCGGTCGAGAGGTCCATGACCGTGTCGGCGCCCCACTTGGTCGCCCAGGTCATCTTGTCGACCTCCTCCTCGATGGAGGAGGTGACCGCGGAGTTGCCGATGTTGGCGTTGACCTTCACCAGGAATCGCTTACCGATGATCATCGGCTCGATCTCGGGGTGGTTCACGTTCGCGGGAAGCACCGCGCGACCTGCGGCGATCTCCTCACGGACGACCTCGGGGGAGACGTTCTCGCGGATCGCGACGTACTCCATCTCCGGGGTGATCTCACCGCGGCGGGCGTACGCGAGCTGCGTGACGGCGGCGCCGTCCCGGCCCCGGCGGGGCTGGCGCGGACGCCCCGGGAAGACCGCGTCGAGGTTCTTGAGGCCACCTCGGGGCGAGGTGTGCTTGATGCCGTCGTCCTCGGGGCGCGCGGGGCGGCCCGCGTACTCCTCGGTGTCGCCGCGGCTGATGATCCAGTTCTCGCGCAGCGGCGGCAGGCCGCGCCGCACGTCGGTCTCGATCTGAGGGTCGGTGTACGGCCCGGACGTGTCGTAGAGCGTCACGTCCTTGCCGTTGGTGAGGTGGACCTGACGGACCGGCACCCGGATGTCGGGGCGGGAGCCCGCCACGTAGCCCTTGTGCCAGCCCGGCTGGCGCTCGGTCCGGTCGGCGTCGTCCTGGCTGACGGCAGGCGTGCGTGCGTCCTGAATGGTCATGAGACCTGATCTCCCTACGCCGGCATTACCCGGTAACAGGTTCGGCGGTCGACGCAGCCTCTTCCCGTACGCATCTGTGCTGCGCGTACGGTGATCAGCGCCCTCTCAGCCCGGTGCTCCGAGCTCCCGCGTTGTGCAAAGGTGCCCCCACGCTAGCGTCATTTGTGGCGTGCTGAACAGTGGGCCCCCTGAACTCTTGCGATGATCTGCCGGTGACGTCCTCGCCGCAGCCCCCCACCCAGCCCACCGAGCCCACGGGTCACAGCGACCACGCGCATGTGGGCCACGGGCACGACGACCACCGGCACGACCAGATCCCGGCCCAGGGCCACTCCCACGGTCATTCCCACGGCCACGGACCGGCGGCTCCCGTCTCGAAGCACCTGCGCAAGGTCATCGCGGCGGTCCTGATCCCCTTCGCCGTGGCCGTCTTCGTCGGCATGGTGGTTCTCTGGCCGGGCGGAGCGCCCGCCCACGAGCGCTCCGGGGTGGGCTTCGACCGGCAGACCCAGCAGGGCCGGGTCGTCGGGCTCGCACAGGTCGACTGCAAATCGGTGAACGCCTCGCAGGTGCCGACCACCGGGAACGCCACCACCCCGGAGGGCCGTGAGGCCCAGGCCCAGCAGACCGGCGACTGCAAGAAGGCCACCATCGAGGTCGGCACCGGTCCGGACAAGGGCCGGACGTTCATCGAGATCGTCCAGCCGGGCGCACCAAGGCAACTGGAGAAGGACCAGGAGGTCGTCGTCGCGTACGCGCCGGACGCGCCCCGGGACCTCCAGTACTCCGTGGTCGACGTGAACCGCAAGCTCCCGCTGGCGGTGCTGGCCGGCATCTTCGCCGTGGCCGTGGTCGTCGTCGGACGGATGCGGGGCCTGTTCGCGCTGATCGCGCTGGTCGTCAGCTTCGGCGTGCTGACCCTGTTCATCCTCCCGGCGATCCTCCAAGGCTCGAACCCACTGGTCGTCGCGGTCGTCGGAGCCAGCGCCATCATGCTCATCGCGCTGTACATGTGCCATGGCCTGAGCGCTCGTACGTCCGTCGCCGTCCTCGGCACACTCGTCTCGCTGCTGCTGATCGGGCTGCTCGGCTCGGCATTCGTCGACTGGGCGTTCCTCAGCGGCAACACCGACGACAACACCGGGCTCATCCACGGGCTCTACCCGGACATCGACATGAGCGGTCTGCTGCTCGCGGGCGTGATCATCGGATCGCTGGGCGTGCTCGACGACGTGACGGTCACCCAGACGTCGGCGGTCTGGGAACTCCACCAGGCCGACTCGTCGATGGGGCCCCGCGCCCTGTACCGCGCGGCCATCCGGATCGGCCGCGACCACATCGCCTCGGTGGTCAACACGCTGGTGCTGGCCTACGCGGGCGCAGCGCTTCCGCTGCTGCTGCTGTTCTCGATCGCGAACAGCAGTATGGGTTCGGTGGCCAACAGCGAACTGGTCGCGGAAGAGATCGTACGCACTCTGGTCGGGTCGATCGGCCTGGTCGCCTCGGTCCCGGTGACCACCGCGCTCGCGGCGCTGGTGGTGTCCGCCGACCGGCCGGGCTCCCCGGCCGGAGCGGCGGCCTCGGGGCCGGTCCGCGGCGGCCGGGGCCGGCGGCGCAAGCGCTGAGCGGCCCGGGCGGCTCGGGGGCCCGGGGCGACTCGGCGCGTGCGGTCGGCCGGCTCGGCTCGTCGGGTCCGCCCGCTCAGCCGGCGTTCTGCTCGTTCTGCCGGGACTCGGCCAGGATCCGGTCCAGCGCCTCGTCGAGGTTCTCCTCGAAGTCGCCGAGGTTTCGCTCCTGACCGAGCGGAACAAGCCGGTCGGTACGGTCGAGGAACGCGACGAGCGGCGCCGCACCGGCGCGGAACAGGGCCCGGTCGCTGCCGACCTGGAGCCGGATGTGGACGTCGGACAGTTCCTCGGGATCGGTGGGGGCGATGTGCACGTCGCCGTCACCGCACGGCTTGTTGATGCCGTCGAGGAGCAGCTCCCGGCCGAACGCCCAGGTCACGGGGGCGTCTCCGGGAAGGTGGAACGTCAGACGCACTGCGTAGGGGTCCCGGGTGTCGTACCGGAGTTCCACCGGGATCCGGAAGGAGAGCTCCTCGGAAACGAGGAAGCTCATCATGACCTCTGCCTGTACCGACTCGCGCATGGACTACCCCGCTGTAGTGGAAGTGGCCAGGAATGATCCCCCAGGGCCCTCTTGACAAGGGTGGTGGAAGCTCATGCAGATCACAAGGAGTGAGTTTTCAGATACTGATAGAGAACGAGAGGGTGCTCAACAGCGCGCCTACTTCACTCCGTAGTCGATCGACCACATACAGCAACCGTTTCTCCTGGTGCAAAGGGAGAGAAATCGCCATGGTTGCGGCGGTATCGCCCGCGGTGATGGGGATGGCTGCACACACCGTGCCCAGCGCATATTCCTGACGCTCCGTAACCGGCTCCATGCGCCCGAGAGAGCCGATTCGATGTTCGAGGGCGCTCTGGTCCCGGACGGTGTACTGGGTGACGGCCTCGACCGGGTGCCGCTCGTAGTAGTCCCTGCGCGTCTTCTCATCGAGTTGGGCCAGCAGGCACTGCCCGATGGCGTGCGCGTGGCCGGTCGCACGGAAATCCGCCCACTCCTCGACGGCGGGGCTGGCCGGGGTGTCCGAGACGCCCACCAACTCGATCTCGCCCTCGCGGAACACGGCGAAATAGACGGGGGCCCCGACCGCGTCGCGGAAGTGCGCGAGGGAGTCGAGGATCATGCTGCGACGTTTCTGCTGCAGTCCGCCGCCCGCCAGCCGCCCGGCGGCTGCGCCGAGCACGAACACTCCGCCCTCGCGCCGCAGATAGCCCTCGTGCGTGAGGGTGCGCAACAGGTGGTAGGCGGTGGGGAGCGGGAGCCCGGCTTCGCGCGCCAGTTGTTTCGCCGGGGCTCCCTCACTGTGGGAACCCGCTGCTTCGAGCAGCCTCAACGCGCGCTGCACCGAACCGATCAGCGTCGGCACACCGGCATTGTGAACCGAAGACAAAGCTCACCCCCAGGCGTGGCGGCGGGCCTGGGGAGGGCCCGCCCTGCGGGGGCCGCCCCCGCGCGCGCCGCGGTTCCTGGGGGTCGCACTCGGCCGACACTGGAGAAAACCGCAGTTCAAGGCGGTACCACCGGCGTCCGGTGCCCAGGGAACGGCGCAGATTGCCACCCTATCGGCCGATTGCCGGGGCGCGGGGGGTTTGCCACCCCACGTTCCCCCTCCCGGGTTAATCCCCCGGATTGACCCGCGGCCCGGGCCCCGAAGACCGGGGCCCGAAGCCCGGCGGTCCGGGCTCCGAGCCCTACCAGTCGCGCGAGGAGGACTTCGCACCGCCGCCGGTGAACTTCTTCACGATGAAGATCAGGCCTCCGACGAGTGCGACGAAGAGCAGCAGCTTGAAGGCGAACGAGATGAGGGCACCGAGGATGCTCGTGATGACACCACCGAAGACGAAGAGCACCAGAAGCGGGATCGCGACCCACTTGACCCACCAGGGCATGCCTGCGAATGTCTGTCGGATCCCGTCCATGTCCTCAACCTCTTCCTGAGCTTCCTGAGCCGTGACTTCCTGCTCTCGATGCTAGGAGCCCGCTCAACCGCCCGGGGGCCCGCGAGCCCTCGGACTCCCCTGATCCGCCCCCTAGGGGAATCAGGGGGTCCGACCCTGGGTCGAGGCCCGCCCGGTCAGGCCTCCGGCGGGGAGAACACCACCAATACCCGCAGGTCCTCGGTGATGTGATGGAACTTGTGCACCACCCCGGCGGGCACGTAGACGACGCTGCCGCGCGCCACCGCCGTCGTCTCCTCCGCGACCGTGATCGAACCCCGGCCGCTCACCACGAAGTACACCTCGTCCTGGCGGTGCGGCTGCTGCGGGTCGCTCTGGCCTGCGTCGAGGGCGTACAGCCCGACCGACATGTTCCGTTCGCGCAGGAACTGCAGATAGGCGCCGTCGTTCGCGAGCCGCTCCGCCTCAAGCTCGTCCAGCCGGAAGGCCTTCATCGTCGTTGTGCCCCTTGCTCTCTCGCGTTCCCTGGCATCCGCTGATCTGCTGATGTCCCACCGGGATCTTCTCTGCCACGATCAGACACATGACGAATTTCGTAGTCAAGACGCTCGCCAACGCGGCTGCCCTGGCCGTCGCCATCTGGCTGCTCGCCGGCATCACGCTCGACGACCACAGCTCCCTCGGCCGCCGGACCCTCAGCTTGATTCTGGTCGCCCTGGTCTTCGGCCTGGTCAACTTGATCGTCAAGCCCGTGGTGAAGTTCTTCTCGCTTCCCCTGTTCATCCTCACCCTCGGACTGTTCACCCTCGTCGTGAACGCCCTGATGCTGATGCTGACCTCCTGGCTGGCCAAGCAGCTCGACCTCAGCTTCCACGTCGACAATTTCTGGACCGCGCTGCTGGGCGGCTTGATCATCTCCGTCGTCTCCTGGGCCGTGAACATGGCCCTGCCCGACAAGAACTGAGCCGGCCGCCATGTACCGCGTGTGCTTCGTCTGCACGGGCAACATCTGCCGCTCCCCCATGGCCGAGTCCGTCTTCCGGGCCCGCGTCGCCGAGGCCGGGCTCGACGCCCTGGTCGAGGTGGACAGCGCCGGCACCGGCGGCTGGCACGAGGGGGACGGCGCCGATCCGCGCACCGTCACCGTCCTGGAGGCCGCCGGGTACGAGCAGGGTCACCGCGCCCGGCAGTTCCGCGCCTCGTGGTTCGCCGGCCTCGACCTGGTCATCGCGCTCGACGCCGGGCACCTGCGGGACCTGCGGGCGCTCGCGCCCACGCCCGAAGACGCCGCCAAGGTGCGGCTGCTGCGTTCCTACGACCCGGCGGCGACAGCCGCGGAGGCCGACGTACCGGATCCCTACTACGGCTCCCTCGATGGTTTCGAGCAGTGCCTGGAGCTCGTCGAGGCGGCGAGCGCGGGCCTGTTGGATGCCGTACGCGAGGCAGTGAAGGAGCACACCGCATGAACGACCACGCCGACGGGGCCGCGACGGCCGGAGCCGGGCCCCGGACAGCGGCGGCCGGGGCGGAGGGGATCGGCGAAGGGACCCGGGCCGTACGCGCCGGGCTGCCCCGGCCCGTCAAGAACGAAGCGCCCCTGCCCGGCCCCGTCTTCGCCGCCCACTTCCACCTCCCCGGCGACGTGGAGGGCCCGTACACCTACGGACGCGACACCAACCCCACCTGGACCCTGCTGGAGCGGGCCATCGGGGAACTCGAAGCACCCGGCCAGGACGGAGTCCACACCGTCGTCTTCGCCTCCGGCATGGCCGCGGTCTCCGCCGTCCTCCTCTCCCAGGCCCGTACCGGCGACACCGTCGTCCTGCCCGACGACGGCTACCAGGCGCTGCCTCTGGTCCGCGAGCAGTTGGAGGCCTACGGGATCCACGTCCGCACCGCCCCGACCGCCGGGGACGCGCAGCTCGCCGCCCTCGACGGGGCGAGGCTGCTGTGGATCGAGACGCCTTCCAATCCCGGGCTCGACGTGTGCGACATCCCGCGCCTGGCCGAGGCCGCCCACGCAGGCGGCACCCTCGTCGCCGTCGACAACACCCTCGCCACCCCGCTCGGTCAGCGGCCCCTGGAACTCGGCGCGGACTTCTCCGTAGCCAGCGGCACCAAGGGTCTCACCGGCCACGGCGACCTCCTGCTCGGCTACGTCGTCTGCCGCGACCCGGAGCTCGCGGCCGGCATCCGGCGCTGGCGCAAGATCATCGGCGCGATCCCGGGCCCGATGGAGGCCTGGCTGGCCCACCGCTCCCTGGCCACCATCCAGCTGCGGGCCCAGCGGCAGTGGGCGAACGCGCTGGCCGTCGCCGAAGCGCTGACCGACCGTGCGGACGTCACCGGGCTGCGCTATCCCGGCCTGCCGGCGGACCCGTCGCACAAGACGGCCGCCCGGCAGATGCGGGGCTTCGGCTCCGTGGTCTCCTTCACCCTGCCGGACCGCGCGCACGCCGAACGGTTCATGGCCGCCCTGCACCTGGTCGAAGACGCCACCAGCTTCGGTGGCGTACGGTCCACGGCGGAGCGGCGCGGACGGTGGGGCGGCGACCCCGTCCCTGAGGGATTCATCCGCCTGTCCGCGGGAGCCGAGGACACCGATGACCTGGTCGCGGACGTGCTGGGGGCGCTGGACGCGGCGGGCGCGGGACTCTGAAGCGGAAACAAGAGCGGTCCGAGCCTCCCCCCTAGTGGCTCGGACCGCTCCGGGTTCTGCGCGCGAAGAACCACGCACACAAGGCTAATTGACTCAACGTCAGAGTCCAATCACGGTAGCGACAGGGGCCTATCGGCATATTTATAGTTGAAGGCCCCCACCGAGAGGGGCCTTCATGGACCTGGCCCTGTTGCGCACCTTCGTCGCCGTGCACCGGGCGGGCTCGTTCACCCGGGCCGCCGCGCTCCTCGGGCTGTCACAGCCCGCCGTCACCTCACAGATCCGCACCCTCGAACGCCAGCTGGGACGGCCCCTCTTCCACCGCAGGGCCCGCGGGGTGACCCCCACCGCCGTCGGCGACGAACTCGCCCACAAGGCGGCCCCCCACCTCGACGCCCTGCTGCGGATAACCGAGGCGGAACGCGAGGCCGCCGGCGCGTTACGCACGCTGCACCTCGCCGGTCCCCCCGAGTTCCTGTGCCTGCGCGTCCTGCCCGCCCTCGCACCGCTCGTCGGCCAGGGCCACACCCTGCGCACCGTGCTCCAGGCCGGAGCCGAGGAGGCCCTCGACGGACTCGCCGCCGGCCACCACGACCTCATCGCCACCACGGCCCGCCCACGCGGCGGGCTCTTCAGCGCGACCGCCCTGTGCGACGAGGAGCACGTCTTGGTCGCCGCGCCCTACTGGGCCGCCCTCGTCGATCCGGACCGGCTGCGCGAGGCCGGCCCCGCCGCCCTCGAAGGCATTCCACTCGTCGAGGTCCACGAGACGCTTCCGCTCGTCGCCCGCTACTGGGCCGCGGTCTTCGAGACCCGTCCCGGCACCCGCACCCGGCCCGATGCCGCCACCGTCGTCGCGCCCGACCTGCGGGCCGTACTGGAGTGCGTCAGGGCCGGGGCCGGACTTGCCGTCCTGCCTCGGTACCTGTGCCAGGACGCCCTCGACAGCGGGCAGATCATCGCCCTGCTGGAGCCGCCCGTACCCCCGCTGCGCACCTGGTTCCTCGTCGTGCGGAGCGGCAGTCTGGCCCTCGCCCACCTCGCCCGTGCGCACGACCGGCTGCTGCGCGCCGCCGCTCACTGGTGAGCCTCCGCTTCCGCCGTGCGGCGCGTTTCGCCGCCACGCGTTTCAGACACCCCGGGCTGGGCCACTCTTCTCCCATGACCGAACGTCCCGTGGTCAAACGCACCGCCCGCGCGATCCTGCTCGACGGTGACGACCTGATCCTCATCAAGCGCACCAAGCCCGGCGTCGATCCCTACTGGCTGACCCCCGGCGGGGGAGTGGAGCCTTCGGACGCCACCGTCGTCGACGCCCTCCACAGAGAGCTCCACGAGGAACTCGGCGCGAAGATCACCGATGTGGTGCCCTGCTTCGTCGACACCGTCGAGCACATCGCCGACGGAGGGGTGACCGGAGTGAAGGTGCAGCACTTCTTCGTCTGCCACCTCGAATCCATGGACCCCAGCCAGCGGCACGGCCCCGAAGTCGACGAGCCCGCAGGCGAGTACGAGATCGTCCGCGTGCCCTTCAGCCGGGTCGGCATCGCCGCGGTGCATCTCGTCCCGCTGTCCCTGCGTCACTACCTCGACGGCAACATCGAGGGCCTACGCGCCATGCACGCCCCCGACCTGGGCTGATCCCGCCCCGATCCACACGGCGCGACCCGGGTCGCTTCGGCCCGGGTCGCGGTGAAAGGCGCGGTCCCGGCCGGTCGCCCGGTCTCAGCCGGCCGCGCCCACCAGCTCCTCCACCGCGTCGAAGCGGATCCGATCGCCCGGTATCCCGATCCGCTTGAGCTCGCTCACGCCGCTGCGGATCATCGCGGGCGGCCCCGAGACGAACGCGTCGTACGAGCTCCACGGCCCGTGCTCACCGACCGCGTGGGGCAGCTGGCCCGCGAGCCCCTCGCCGACGACCGGGCGCACCGACAGCCAAGGGTGAGAGCGCTGCAAGCCCAGCAGGGTGTCCTTGTCGTACAGGTCGCCGTCGCTGCGCGCCCCGAAGAACACCTCCACCGGGCGGCGCTCACCGTGCTCCGCCACGTCCTCGATCAGCGCCTTGATCGGGGCGATGCCCGTTCCGCCGCCCAGGCACAGCATCCCGTTGTCGGTGCTGTGGTCCACCACCATCGACCCGGCCGGCGGCCCGAGCCGCAGCACGTCGCCGGGCCTGGCATGGCGTACCAGCGCGTTGGAGACCCAGCCCGCAGGAACGGCCTTGACGTGGAAGGACAGCAGCCCGTCGGCGCGAGGCGCCGAGGCGAACGAGTAGTGCCGCCACACCCGCGGCCACCACGGGGTCTCCAAGCTCGTGTACTGGCCCGCGACGAAGGCGTACGGCTGGTCGGGGCGGACCGTCAGCACCGCGATGTCCGGGGTGCGCAGATCATGCGAGACCACCTCCGCGTGCCACCACGCGGGGCTCTCCACCTCGTCCGCCGCCGCCGCGTCGATCATCGTCTGGGACATCGTGGTGTAGGCCCGAACCCATGCGGCCTGCGTCTCCGGCCCCCAGGTCTGCTGTGCGTACCGGGACAGCGCACCGATGAGGGCCTCGCCCACCACCGGATAGTGCCCGGCCATCGTCCCGTACTTGCGGTGCCCGGCACCCAGTCTGCGCAGGTACGGGACGAGCACCTCCGGATCGTCGATGTGCTCGGCCGCGGTCAGCAGGGCCTTCAGCAGCCGATCGCGCTGCGCGTCCATGGCGGCCGGGAACATGCCCCGCACCTCGGGATGCCCGGTGAACACCAAGGCGTAGAAGTAGGAGGTCACCCTGTCGGCGATCGGTGCGATCTCCTCAAGGGTCCGACGGATGAGCACCGCGTCCGGGGAGGGCTCGACCGCACCGCCCCCGGACGGTATCCGGGCCGTCCGTCTGGCCGATCTGGTGGGCGGAGCGTCCATGCGATGCCTCGCTTCGAACATCTCGGTCGGTAAGCACGCCACGGCCTTCGAATCCGTGGTTCCGGGCCTCAGAGCCTGCCAGCCGCCCCAACTACTCGCGGGAAAACCCGGAAAGTCCGCGTTTCGAACCCGCTTCCCTCTTAAGATGCTTGGACTTCCGTGCGCGCCGCGCCGACCAGCCGATACGCCTCTCGCAGATCCCGGCCCTCGTAGACGTAGGTCGCCCGCTCCGCCAGGTACGGCCGGGCGTTGACCGCCACCGACACCGAAACGGCCTCGAAGAGCATCGAGTCGGTCGGCGAATCCCCGTACGCGATGCAATCGGCCCGGCGCAGCCCGAACTGCGCGCAGAGGCGGTCCGCCACCATGACCTTGCCCTCGGGTGTCAGGATCCCGGCCGCGTCCACGGGCCGGGTGAAGGGCACCGCCGGGAAAACCGAACCGTGAGCGGCATGCGCGCCCCATTCCAGCAGCAGTTCCACGAAGAACGAGGGCGACAACGAGATCACTGCGCAGTAGTCCCCGCGTTCCCTGATCTCCTGCCACACCTCACGGATCCCGGTCAGCCACGGAGCTCCGTCGAACGCCGCCCGGACGTGTGCGGGCGTCAACTCCGCCCACAGCGCGTGGGCCGCCACCGAAAACTCGTGCGGCCCCATCTGCTGTGCACCGAAGGCCCGCTCCAGCTCGGCGATCTCCGCGCTCAGACCGAGCTGCCGGGAGATCTCGACCGGCGCCGCCGAGCCGTACATCAGCGTCCCGTCGAGATCGAAAAGGTGCAGGAGGGTCATGGCACACGAGGCTAGCCCCGTTCATGTTTCACGTGAAACATCGTCCGGTCGATGTTTCACGTGAAACATCGATCCCAAATCCCCTGGACGCCCCCCGGCTGATGATCCAGTCTGGGCCAGTGACACCACACCTCAGCGACCTGCCGATCCGCGCACTGACCGTGGATGATCTCCGCAGCTGTGCCGACCTCTCCGAAGACCGCGGGTGGCCGCGCGAGGACCACAAGTGGGGGCTGCTTCTCGCCGCTGGCAGCGGCTACGGCATCGACGCGCCCGATGGACAGGGACTCGCCGCAGCCTGCGTCGTCACCTCGTACGGGCACACCCCCTCCGGTCCGGAGCTGGCCGCCATCGGGATGGTCCTCGTCGCCGAGCGCTTCGCCCGCCAGGGCCTGGGCCGCCGCCTCATGGCGTACGTCTGCGACGACGTCCTCAAGGGGATCCCCCTCACCCTCCACGCCACTCCCTATGGCCGCCCCCTCTACGAGGAGCTCGGTTTCGACACCACGGGCCGCGCGGAGATGCTCCGCGGCTCCTTCCGCGGGGAGCCTGCGGAAAGGGCTCCCGAGCCGGGCTCCGCGACGGTCCGGCCGGCGAGCGGCGAGGACATCCCGCGGATCGTCCGCCTGGACACCGAGGTCTTCGGCACCGACCGGACGCACATGATCACGCGACTTCCCGCTTTCGCGGACCTGCTGCTGGTAGCCGAGGACGCCCGGGGTGAACTCGTCGGCTACGCCGCGATCTGGCCCAACATGGAGACCCATGTGATCGGGCCGCTGATCGCGCGGGACACGGCCGGCGCCCAGATGCTCGTCACCGCGCTCGCCGCCGCCACCGACCGGCCGCTGCGGACCGACATCGACGTACGCCACGAGGAGCTCCTCGACTGGCTCAAGGGCCGCGGCCTCGACTCCGTGGCGTTCAACGCCGTCATGACCCGTGACATCCCGGGCCTCCCCGGCGACTGGACCCGTCGCTGGGCCCCGCTCACCGTGGCAGCGGGCTGAGTGCAGCGGGTCGAGAAAGGAACACCGCCATGAGCAAATTTGACGGGCCCGCGATCCGGCCGGCCGCCGAGGAGGACCTGCCCGCCATCGTCGCGATGCTGGCGGACGACCCGCTCGGCGCCGCCCGCGAATCGCCCGACGACCTCACCCCGTACGTCGCGGCGTTCAAGCGCCTGGCGGAAGACCCCCACCAGCACGTGGTCGTCGCGGTCCGCGAGGGCCGCGTGGTGGGCACCCTGCAGCTCACCGTCGTCCCCGGGCTGTCCCGCAAGGGAGCCACCCGCTCGATCATCGAAGGCGTCCGGGTCCACGCCGACGAGCGCGGCAGCGGTCTGGGTACCCGGTTCATCCAATGGGCCATCGAGCAGTCCCGCCGTGAGAACTGCCAACTCGTGCAGCTCACCTCGGACGTGACCCGCACCGACGCCCACCGCTTCTACGAGCGGCTCGGGTTCACCGCGTCCCACGTCGGATTCAAACTCTCCCTCTGATCGCCGCCTCCACAGGCCGGGCCGGCGTCGGCGGTCCGGCCTACGATCGGGAGGATGAGCCCCAGCCTCCCTCTCGTCACCACCGCCGAGCGCCGCGACCGGCTCGGACGCAGACACCGCCTGGCTCCCTCGGCGCATGCCGCCACCGTCGCCGAAGCCGCGGACGCCGTCGTCGCCCTGCACGCCACCGACGCCGCCACCCTGTTCCTCTCGGCCCGCGCCCGGCTCGCGAAGGGCGGCCCCGCAGTGGTCGAACACGCCCTCTACGAGGACGTCTCCCTCGTACGACTGCTCAGCATGCGCAGAACCCTCTTCGCAGTCTCCCGGGAACTCGCCCCGTACGTGGACTCCTCCACCGCACGGGGCATCGCCGTCAAGGAGCGCACCACCCTGCTCAAGCACTTCGACGAGGACGGCCAGGGCCTCGACGCCGACTGGCTGGCCGCGGCCGAAGTCGCCGCGCTCGATGCCCTCGACACCCTCGGACCGTCCACCGGAAGCCAGCTCTCCGCAGCCGTGCCCGCCCTGCGACAGAAGATCACCGTCGGCCGCGGCAAGAAGTACGAGGCCGAGACCGGTGTCGCCACCCGGGTGATCCGGCTCCTGGCCGCCGACGGCCGGATCCGCCGTGACCGGCCGCGCGGATCGTGGACCTCCAGCCAGTTCCGCTGGGTGCACACCGAGCCCTGGCCCGTCGTATCGCCGGCCGAGGCGCGCACCGAGATCGTCCGCCGCTGGCTGCACGCCTACGGACCGGCAACGGAGGCGGACCTCAAATGGTGGACGGGCTGGACCCTCACCGACGTCCGCAAGGCCCTCGCCGTCGTCGGGCCCGACGAGGTCCGCCTCGACGACGGCAGAACCGCCTTGGTCGGCCCCGGCGACACCGCGCCCGAACCCGCACCGGAAACCTGGGCCGCGCTGCTGCCCGGCCTGGACCCCAGTGGCATGGGCTGGGCCGACCGGGGTTTCCACCTCGATCCCGCCCACCGGCCCGCGCTCTTCGACTACGCCGGCAACATCGGTCCCACGGTCTGGTGGAACGGTGAGATCGTCGGCGGCTGGGCCCAGCGTACGGACGGCGAGATCGTCTGGCGGCTGCTCGCCGACCGCGGGCGCGCCACCGAGGAGGGCGTCGCCGCCGAGGCGGCCCGCCTCGCCCGATGGGTGGGCGAGGCCCGGATCACCCCGCGCTTCCGCACCCCGCTGGAGCGCGAACTCGTCGCCTGATCCGGCTGGTTGCCCTCGGGTTGCTGCTCCGGAGACGACCTACCCGATACCCCGCCAGCCCTGCGGATCCACCCCGCCGGGCACCGGGGCCTGTGGGTCGTACGGCTCCCTCGTGAACACGAACGAACCCAGGTCGAGGTGGCTCACCGAACCGTCCTCGCGCCGGACCGCACGGAGGGTCTCCCCCGCGTAGTAGCCGGAAAGTCCGGTCCAATCGCCGTCGGGCGCCAACCGGAACCTGGCCGCCCGGCCCGTCCCACCCACCGGCGCGAGCTCCAGCAGCCCGTCCGCCTTCAGCCGCAGCACCTGCGGGGACGTTCCCCAGTACCACGGTCCGCACAGCTCCAGGGCGACCGGATCGGCCTCCCGGAACGGCCGCCACGGCTGCGGGAACCGCGGCTCCGCGTCCGCGACGATCCCCACCAGATCCGCGGCCACCGTCGCGGCCGGCAGCCCCGACGTGCAGTTCGCCAACACCACGGCCGCCACGTCGTCCGCCTCGCACAGCCACAGGCCCGCGACGAATCCCGGCAGCGAACCGCTGTGGCCCGCGAGCCTTCGACCGCCGGCGTCCGTCAGCTGCATGCCGAGCCCGTAGCCGAGCTCGGCGACACCGGGCTCCGGCGGCGCAGCCGCCGTCCGCATCTCCCGTACCGACGCCGCGCTCAGCACCCGATCGTCACCACGGGCGAGGAACACGGCGAACCGCGCCAAGTCACGTGTCGTGGACCAAAGTTGTCCGGCCGCGGCCATCAGCCCCAGGTCCTCCGGGGGCTCGGGCATCATCACGTCGGCCCAAGGGTGCACCGCCCAGCCGCCCGCATGCGGAGCATGCGGCCCCGCCGTCGTACGGTCCAGCCCCAGCGGCTCCAGCACCTCGGCCCGGAGCACCTGCGACCACGGCTTCCCGCGCACGGCCTCCACGAGCGAACCCAGCAGCGTGTAGCCGGGGTTGGAGTAGTGATGACGCCGGCCGGGCCGGAAGCGGAAGGGCTCCTCGCCCAGTACGTCCGCGAGCTCGGGCCGCAGCTCCGCGGGCGAACGCTCCCACCACTGGCCCGGCGTCTCGGCCGCCAACCCGCCGGTGTGGGACAGCAACTGGGCGAGGGTCACCCCTCCGGCGCCCGTTCCCGGCAGATGCTTCTCCAGCGGGTCCTCAAGGCTCAGCAGCCCCTCGTCCCGCAGTCGCATCACCAGAACCGCGGTGAAGGTCTTGGTGATCGACCCGATCCTGTACTGCACGTTCCCGTCGGGACCGTGCCCGTCGACGGAGGTACGGGAGCCCTCCCAGACCACCTCGCCGCCACGGGCCACGGCCGCCACCACCGACGGCGCCCGGCCCTCGCTCTGCGCGACGGCGATCCGGTGCCTCAGGGCGCGCCGGGTGGCGGGGAGCAGCTCCAGGTCTTCAGATACGGCATCCATGATCGGATGCTACGTGTTGGCCATGTCCACGAACCGCGAATAGTGGCCCTGGAAGGCGACCGTGATCGTCGCCGTGGGGCCGTTACGGTGCTTCGCCACGATCAGGTCCGCCTCGCCTGCGCGGGGCGACTCCTTCTCGTACGCGTCCTCGCGGTGCAGCAGGATGACCATGTCGGCGTCCTGCTCGATCGAACCCGACTCACGCAGGTCGGAGACCATCGGCTTCTTGTCGGTGCGCTGCTCGGGACCACGGTTCAGCTGGGACAGCGCGATCACCGGCACCTCCAGCTCCTTGGCCAGCAGCTTGAGGTTTCGGGACATGTCAGAGACCTCTTGCTGGCGGCTCTCGGGACGGCGCGAGCCGCCCGACTGCATCAGCTGGAGGTAGTCGATGACGACGAGCGAGAGGTCGTTGCGCTGCTTGAGGCGCCGGCACTTCGCCCGGATCTCCATCATCGACAGGTTCGGGGAGTCGTCGATGTAGAGCGGGGCGGCCGAGACGTCGGGCATCCGGCGGGCCAGCCGGGTCCAGTCGTCGTCCGTCATGGTGCCGGAGCGCATGTGGTGCAGGGCGACCCGGGCCTCCGCCGACAGGAGGCGCATCGCGATCTCGTTGCGACCCATTTCGAGGGAGAAGATCACGCTGGGCAGGTTGCTCTTGATGGAGCAGGCGCGGGCGAAGTCGAGCGCGAGGGTGGACTTGCCCATGGCGGGACGGGCCGCGATGACGATCATCTGGCCGGGGTGCAGGCCGTTGGTCAGCGAGTCGAGGTCCGTGAAACCGGTCGGGACGCCCGACATCTGGCCGCTGCGGGAGCCGATGGCCTCGATCTCGTCGAGCGCGCCCTCCATGATGTCGCCCAGCGGCAGGTAGTCCTCGGACGTCCGCTGCTCGGTGACTGCGTAGATCTCGGCCTGGGCGCTGTTGACGATCTCGTCGACGTCGCCGTCCGCCGCGTATCCCATCTGCGTGATCTTCGTACCGGCGGCGACCAGGCGGCGCAGGACCGCCCGCTCGTGGACGATCTCCGCGTAGTACTCGGCGTTCGCCGCGGTCGGCACCGACTGGACGAGCGTGTGCAGGTACGAAGCCCCGCCGACCTTGCTGATCTCGCCGCGGCGGGTCAGCTCGGCGCCGACGGTGATCGGGTCGGCCGGCTCACCCTTGGCGTACAGGTCGAGGATCGCCTGGTAGATCGTCTCGTGCGAGGGCCGGTAGAAATCGTGGCCCTTGATGACCTCGACCACGTCCGCGATGGCGTCCTTGGACAGGAGCATGCCGCCGAGCACCGACTGCTCGGCGTCGAGGTCCTGCGGCGGGACGCGCTCGAAGCCGCCGCCACCGCCGTCCCAGGAGCCGCCCTCGCGGCCCCGCTCGTGCTGGTCGTCCCCGCGGCCCCGGCTGTCGCTGTTGCGGCGCGAACGGGCGGGCAGACGGTCACCGGGACCGCTGTCGGCCCAGGGGTCGTCCATGGGCTCGGGCATACTCACCGGGCCGCCTCCTCCCGTCCGCAAAGCGGACCTTGCCGTGCCACTCTTTCTACGACACGGCTCTGACATGTGGGGCACCCGGATCCGCCGTCGGCGAGTCGGGCAACGCACAACGGTAGGGCCGACGGCGACGTCAGCCAATCTTGTTATCCACAGGCTGTGTGGATGAGATGTGGATGACCGACCCAATGCTGTGGGTAACTCGCCGGAAGCTGTGCACGGACCGGGGGACGGCGCTGTGGACAAAATCACCTGCCCTACCCAATTACCCACCCTGACCTGCAATTTCTTCCTCCACGGGCTGTGGGGGAGAAATTTCTTGGTCCCAGTTTCGAGATGGCCTCCAACGGGGTGTCGAGAACGTGTGAACCAACTCGCAGGTAAGGATCCAAAGACCATTGCATCCATTACCTGTGGAAGATTAGATTGAGCGCATGACACAGGCCCTCGCCCCGCTGAAGCCTGCCCCCAGACGGCACGACCGCGAGATACTCGCCCTCGCCGTCCCGGCATTCGGCGCACTCGTCGCCGAACCCCTGTTCGTCATGGCCGACAGCGCCATCGTGGGGCACCTCGGCACTCCGCAGCTGGCCGGCCTCGGCATAGCCGCGGCCCTGCTCACCACCGCCGTCAGCGTCTTCGTCTTCCTCGCCTACGCCACCACCGCGGCCGTGTCCCGGCGGGTCGGCGCGGGCGACCTCCGCGCCGCCATCCGACAGGGCATGGACGGCATCTGGCTCGCCCTCCTCATCGGCGCCGCCGTGGTCGCCGTCCTGCTGCCGGCAGCGCCCTGGCTGGTCTCCCTCTTCGGGGCCTCCGACACGGTCGCCCCGTACGCGATCACCTATCTGCGGATCTCCGCCCTGGGCATCCCGGCCATGCTGATGGTGCTCGCCGCCACCGGCGTCATCCGCGGCCTCCAGGACACCCGTACACCGCTCTACGTCGCCATCGGAGGGTTCGCCCTCAACGCGGGCCTGAACGGCGCCCTCGTCTACGGAGCGGGCTTCGGCATCGCCGGTTCCGCCTGGGGCACGGTGATCGCCCAGTGCGCCATGGCCGGCGCCTACCTCTTCGTCGTCGTCCGCGGGGCCCGCCGGCACGGGGCCTCCCTGCGACCCGACCCCGCGGGCATCCGGGCCTGCGCCCAGGCCGGTGTACCGCTGCTGGTACGCACACTGTCCCTGCGCGCCGTCCTGATGATCGCCACCGCCGTGGCGGCACGGCTCGGCGATGCGGACATCGCAGCCCACCAGATACTGCTCTCCTTGTGGAGCCTGCTCGCCTTCGCCCTCGACGCCATCGCCATCGCCGGGCAGGCCATCATCGGCCGCTACCTGGGCGCCGGCGACACCGAAGGGGCCAAGGCGGTCTGCCGCCGGATGGTGCAGTGGGGGATCGTCTCCGGAATCGTCCTCGGCGCACTGGTGGTGGCCGCCCGCCCACTGTTCATCCCGCTCTTCACCGGCGACCCGGTGGTCGAGGACGCTCTGCTGCCGGCCCTGCTGGTCGTGGCCGTCTCCCAGCCCGTATGCGGCATCGTCTTCGTGCTCGACGGGGTGCTGATGGGCGCGGGTGACGGCCGCTACCTGGCCTGGGCCATGCTCCTGACGCTCGCCGTGTTCACCCCGGCCGCCCTGCTCGTCCCGGCCCTCGGCGGTGGTCTGACCGCGCTCTGGTGGGCCATGACGCTGATGATGCTGATCCGGATGGCCACCCTCCAGCTGCGCGCCCGCTCCGGCCGCTGGCTGGTCGCGGGGGCGACCCGCTGATCCATTGCTCCTGAGCCGATGTTTCACGTGAAACATCGGACGGGCCGTCGCGCGTTTCACGTGAAACATCGACCGGCGGACCCCGGGAACGACGAAGGGCCGCACCCCACAGGGGTGCGGCCCTTCGCTCGCAGCACTTAGGCGGCGACGACCTCGACGCCCACGTTCGCAGCGACCTCGGGGTGCAGACGCACCGAGACCTGGTACGAACCGAGGGTCTTGATCGGGGCAGCCAGCTCGACGCGGCGCTTGTCGACCTTCGGACCACCGGAAGCCTCGATCGCCGTGGCGATGTCGGCCGGGGTCACGGAGCCGAAGAGACGGCCGGCGTCACCCGAGCGGGTGGCCAGACGGACCTTCGTGCCCTCAAGCTTGGCCTTGAACTCGTTGGCCTGCTCGATGGTCGCGATCTCGTGGATCTTGCGGGCGCGGCGGATCTGCGCCACGTCCTTCTCGCCACCCTTGGTCCAGCGGATCGCGAAACCACGCGGGACCAGGTAGTTGCGAGCGTAACCGTCCTTGACGTCGACGACATCGCCGGCGGCACCGAGGCCAGAGACCTCGTGGGTCAGGATGATCTTCATTATTCGGTCACCCTTTCCTTATCGCGCGGTGGACGTGTAGGGCAGCAGTGCCATCTCACGGCTGTTCTTCACGGCCGTGGCGACGTCACGCTGGTGCTGCGTGCAGTTGCCGGTGACGCGGCGGGCACGGATCTTGCCACGGTCGGAAATGAACTTCCGCAGCATGTTCGTGTCCTTGTAGTCCACGTACGCGGTCTTGTCCTTGCAGAAAGCGCAGACCTTCTTCTTAGGCTTGCGCACAGGCGGCTTCGCCATTGTGTCTCTCCTGTGAAATCAAGAAGTGGGGGTGCGAGCTGCCCTAGAAGGGCGGCTCGTCCGAGTAGCCACCGCCGGAGCCGCCGGAGCTTCCGCCCCAGCCGCCACCGCCGCCGCCCTGCTGCTGGCCACTGGCCGGCGCGCTGGACGCCCACGGGTCGTCGGAGGGAGCTCCGCCGCCCTGAGGGGCGCTGCCACCAGGGGCTCCGCCCCAGTTGCCACCGCCGCCGCCCTGCTGCTGGCCGCCGCCGCCGTATCCGCCCTGGCCACCGCGACCGGTGGTCTTGGCGACCTTGGCCGTGGCGTTCTTCAGGCTGGGGCCGACTTCCTCGACGTCCAGCTCGTAGACCGTGCGCTTGACACCCTCACGGTCCTCGTACGACCGCTGCTTCAGCCGGCCCTGCACGATGACGCGCATGCCTCGCTGAAGGGACTCAGCGACGTTCTCGGCCGCCTGCCGCCACACCGAGCAGGTCAGGAACAGGCTCTCGCCGTCCTTCCACTCGTTGGTCTGACGGTCGAAGGTGCGGGGAGTGGACGCGACACGGAACTTCGCGACCGCCGCACCCGAGGGGGTGAAGCGCAGCTCGGGGTCGTCGACGAGATTGCCGACGACCGTGATGACGGTCTCGCCTGCCATGGATGAACCTCTCGGCGGGGATTGCTGCTGGGCTGCTGTGCTACTCGGTCCCGATTACCGCTGAACCGAAGTTCAGTGGGTCTCGGGGCGAAGGACCTTGGTCCGGAGAACCGACTCGTTCAGGTTCATCTGTCGGTCAAGCTCCTTGACGACCGCAGGCTCGGCCTGAAGGTCGATGACCGAGTAGATGCCCTCGGGCTTCTTCTTGATCTCGTAAGCGAGACGACGACGGCCCCAGGTGTCGACCTTCTCGACCTTTCCGTTGCCCTCACGGACGACGGAGAGGAAGTTCTCGATCAACGGGGAGACAGCGCGCTCCTCAAGATCGGGGTCGAGGATGACCATCACTTCGTAGTGACGCATGTGGAACCCACCTCCTTTGGACTCAGCGGCCACGGTCGTTCCGTGGCAGGAGGGTCGTGATGCGTGCGCACGGCGTCTGTGAGCAGACACCGCGCAGCTGTACAGACTACCTGCTCGACTCCTTCCGGTTGAAATCCGGCAGGAAGAGGCCACACTCTGTATTCATCGGGTGTGCTCGGTGCTATGCCCCCGGCCCCTGCCGGAGGCGCCCGTGCACCGCTCTGCTTCAGCCAGGAGGTGCCTTCCGATGGCACAGGCCATGCAACCCAAGTCCTCCATCTCGCTCCTCGCGACCGACGGCAAGCCCCATCCGCTCCAGGACACCCTCATGGTGGCCACGGTGGTGCTCGGCATCGTGGCGTTCATCACGGGGTTCTTCGACAATCTGCACCTGCTGAGCTCGTGGACCGGGCTCGTCGGCATCCTCACCGGCGCGTACGGACAGTTCATCTCTGAGACGACACGCGAGCGCTTCGCACTGATCATCGGGCTTGGCGCCGCGGCCGTGGGCTTCTACCTCGGCATGGCGCACGGCGGTCTCTTCGGCGGCTGGGCGGGCTGACCGGGGGCACCTCGGCGACAGGGCGCCGGTCACTCACCGGCCCGGGCCCGGCCCGTCCCCCAGATGGGTGGCGCCCTTGTCGCAGTAGGCTTCGCGCCATAGCCAGCGAAGCCGCCGGAGGAGACGCCCCGCATGAGCCTGTCCCTGAGGACCATCAGCCGAGAGCAGCATCTGGGGTACCTCCAGAGCCTGCCCTCGGCTAGCCACTGCCAGGTCCCGGCGTGGGCCGACGTGAAGAACGAGTGGCGCTCCGAGAACCTCGGTTGGTTCGACCAGAACAACGAACTGGTCGGTGCCGCACTCGTGTTGTACCGGCAGCTGCCCAAGGTGAAGCGGTACCTCGCGTACCTTCCCGAGGGCCCGGTCATCAACTGGTACGCCCCGAACCTGGAGGAGTGGCTCCAGCCGATGCTGGCCCACCTCAAGCAGCAGGGCGCCTTCACCGTGAAGATGGGCCCGCCCGTCGTCATCCGCCGCTGGAACTCGGCCGCCATCAAGGCCGGCATCCAGGACCCGGACGTGAAGCGCCTGCGCGACGTGGAGGCCTCGGTCATCGAGCCCCGCGCCTTCGAGGTGTCGGACAAGCTGCGCCGCATGGGCTGGCAGCAGGCGGAGGACGGCGGCGCCGGCTTCGGTGACGTCCAGCCCCGCTACGTCTTCCAGGTACCGCTGGCCAACCGCTCGCTGGACGACGTCCTCAAGGGCTTCAACCAGCTGTGGCGCCGCAACATCAAGAAGGCCGAGAAGGCCGGTGTCGAGGTCGTCCAGGGCGGCTACGAGGACCTGCCGGTCTGGCAGGAGCTGTACGAGGTCACGGCCGAGCGCGACAAGTTCCGCCCGCGCCCGCTCAGCTACTTCCAGCGCCAGTGGACGGCCCTCAACTCCGAGGACCCGAACCGGATGCGGCTGTACATCGCGAAGCACGAGGGGGAGCCGCTGGCCGCGGCCACGATGCTCACCGTCGGCCAGCACGTCTGGTACTCGTACGGCGCATCGGCGAACCACAAGCGCGAGGTCCGGCCCTCGAACGCCATGCAGTGGCGCATGCTCCGTGACTCGTACGCGCTCGGTGCGAGCGTCTACGACCTGCGCGGCATCAGTGACACGCTGGACGAGAACGACCACCTGTTCGGCCTGATCCAGTTCAAGGTCGGCACCGGCGGCGAGGCCGTCGAGTACGTCGGCGAGTGGGACTTCCCGCTCAACAAGGTGCTGCACAAGGCGCTCGACATCTACATGTCGCGCCGCTGACCCGCTGCCGCACCCCACACACACCGCACCGCTGCACAGGCAGCTTTTTCGAGAGAGGCTCCGGACGGGCATGGCGCTCACGCTCTACGTCGACACCGCGCGCTGGCGTGCGCACCAGAAGCAGATCCAGGACCGGTTCCCCGGGATGATCCCGGTCTGCAAGGGCAACGGCTACGGCTTCGGCCACGAGCGCCTGTGCGAGGAGGCGACCCGCCTGGGCGCCGACGTACTGGCCGTCGGGACCACGTACGAGGCCGCCAGCATCAAGGACTTCTTCGGCGGCGACCTGCTCGTCCTCACCCCGTTCCGGCGGGGCGAGGAGCCGGTGCCGCTGCCGGACCGGGTGATCCGCTCGGTGTCCTCGCTGGACGGGGTCCGCGGCCTGGTGGGCGCCCGTGTGGTCATCGAGTGCATGAGCTCGATGCGCCGCCACGGCATCTCCGAGCAGGATCTGGGCCAGCTGCACACGGCGATCGAGGACGTACGGCTGGAGGGCTTCGCCCTGCACCTGCCGCTGGACCGCCCGGACGGATCGGACGCCGTCGAAGAGGTCATCGGCTGGATGGACCGGCTGCGCGCGGCCCGGCTGCCGCTGCACACGATGTTCGTCAGCCACCTGCGGGCCGAGGAGCTGGCCCGGCTCCAGCAGCAGTTCCCGCAGACCCGCTTCCGGGCGCGGATCGGCACCCGGCTGTGGCTGGGCGACCACGAGGCGACCGAGTACCGCGGCGCCGTCCTGGACGTCACGCGCGTCGCCAAGGGCGACCGGTTCGGCTACCGGCAGCAGAAGGCCGCCTCGGACGGCTGGCTGGTCGTGGTCGCGGGCGGCACCTCGCACGGGGTGGGTCTGGAGGCCCCCAAGGCCCTGCACGGCGTGATGCCGCGCGCCAAGGGCGTCGCCCGGGCCGGTCTGGCGACCGTGAACCGCAACCTGTCGCCGTTCGTGTGGGCGGGCAAGCAGCGCTGGTTCGCGGAGCCCCCGCACATGCAGGTGTCGATCCTGTTCGTGCCGTCGGACGCCCCCGAGCCGAAGGTCGGCGACGAGCTGGTGGCGCACCTGCGCCACACCACCACGCAGTTCGACCGGGTGCTCGACGCCTGACCGGTCAGTCCCGGGGCGCCGTGCCCCACTCCACCCGCTGTCCCTCCGAGGGCGCCGCATCCTGCGGCGCCCTCGCGGCGTCCGACAGCACGAACACGTCCTCGGCCCCGTCCAGGACGCCGCCGGACGGGTCGTCCGATCCGTCGCGGCGTACGACGTCCCGCTCGGGCAGCAGGATGTCGCGGACGACGACGGCGCACAGGTAGAGGGTCGTCAGCAGGTGGGCGGCGATCGCCAGCTGGTAGCCCTCCGTGGGCAGGCCCTGGTGCTTGTCCCCGCTGGTCGTGTAGGCGAGGTACAGCCAGATCCCGAAGAAGTAGACGACCTCGCCGGCCTGCCAGATCAGGAAGTCCCGCCAGCGCGGGCGGGCCAGCGCCGCGAGCGGGATGAGCCACAGCACGTACTGCGGCGAGTAGACCTTGTTGGCCAGGATGAACGCGGCCACGACCAGGAAGGCCAGCTGCGCGAACCGGGGGCGGCGGGGGGCGGTAAGCGTCAGCACGCCGATGCCCGCGCACAGCAGCAGCGTGAGGCCCGTCGCGTAGGTGTTGGCGTCGTCCAGGGGGTTCCCGGAGCGCTGGGAGATCAGCAGCCATACGGAGCCGAAGTCGATCGGGCGTTCCTGGCTGAACGTGTAGAACTTCTTCCAGCCGTCCCAGGCATAGATCATGACGGGCAGGTTCACCACGAGCCACGAGACGGCCGCGCCGAGGAGGGCGGAGCCGAACGCCCGCCACTTCCCGGCCCGCCAGCACAGCACGAACAGCACGCCGAGCAGCAGGACGGGGTAGAGCTTGGCGGCGGTGGCCAGGCCGATGAAGACGCCGAAGAGCAGGGTCCGGCCGCGGGACCACATGAGCATCCCGACGGCGGTCAGGGCGATGGCCAGCAGGTCCCAGTTGATCGTCGCGGTGAGCGCGAAGGCGGGCGCGAGGGCGAAGAGCAGCGCGTCCCACGGCCGGCGGCGGTGGGTGCGCACGACGCACACGGCGATGACGGCGGTGCAGGCCATCAGCATCCCGGCGTTGACCATCCAGTACATCTGCTCGCGGTGCTGCACGGAGCCGCCGCCGGGGGTCAGCCAGGACGCGACCTCCATGAAGAGGCCGGTGAGGACCGGGTACTCCAGGTACTCCATGTCGCCAGGGAGCCGGTCGAAGTAGGGCGTGAGCCCGTCGGCGAAGCCGCGTACGGAGAACAGGTGCGGGATGTCGGAGTAGCAGGCGTGCGTGTACTGGGAGCCGGCTCCCCGGAACCACGCCCAGTCGTAGCAGGGCAGCTTCTGCACCATGCCCAGCGCGAACATTCCCAGGGCCACGAGGGCCACGACCCGGACCGGGGTCAGCCAGTGGCCGCCCAGCCGGGCGTAGCGGCCCATCGGACCGCCGAGGAACTCACTGCCGGCCGCGGCGACCTCGTCCTGCTGGGTGGGCAGTACGGGCCGGTCCTCGTGCACCTTCGTCATGCGCTCATCCTGCCGTACGGGGCCGGGCACGGGGGAGGGCCGCCGCACGGTGTGCGACGGCCCTCGTCGGAGCGGGGGGAGAGGGCTCAGCCCGAGGTGCCCATCGAGGTTCCCCAGCTGGTCCCGCCCGGGCGGCCCGGTCTGCCCGACGGGGTCCCCGACGGTGATCCGCTGGGTCCCCCGGTTCCGCCACCGGGGCCCCCGTTGGTGTTGCCGCTGTTCGTGCCGCCGTTGGTGTCCGGGATGCAGTACAGCTCCCACGGCTTGCAGGTCGGCTTGCCGCCCTTCGACGGGCTCGGGGAGACCGGCGGGGAGGAGCTCGCCGAGGGCGAGGGCATCGACGGGGACGGCGACGGGGAGAAGGAGGGGCTCGGCGAAGGGGCACCGGAGGCGTCCGCGGTGACGCCGATCTTCTCGGCCTCCGGGAACTCCTTGACCGGGACGCCCTTGAGGGCTTCCTTCATGTACTCGGTCCAGATCGCGGCCGGGATGTCACCACCGTGGATGGAGTCGACACCGCCGACGCCGTTCATGGAGATGAGCTTCTTGTCCTTCGAGTTCGGATCCGTGCGGAACAGGGCGACCGAGGTGGACAGCTCCGGGGTGTAGCCGACGAACCAGGCCGACTTGTTCTGGTCCGTGGTTCCGGTCTTGCCGGCGGCGGGCCGGGTGAAGCCGAGCTTGCGGACCTTGGTGCCGGTGCCGTTGTCGACGACGTTCTCCAGCACCTTGGTGACGTTGTCGGCGATGGAGTCGTCCATCGCCCGCTGCTCCTTGGGGGCCCCGAAACCGGGCAGCTCCTTGCCGTCCTTTTCGACGCTGGTCACCGAGAAGGGATCGCGGTGGGTGCCGGAGGCGGCGAAGGTCGCGTACGAGTCGGCCATGCGGATGGCGCTCGGAGTCGAGGTGCCGAGGGCGAACGAGGCGTCGTCGTTCGGGTTCATCGAGTCCTTGAGGATGCCCGTGGACTGGGCCATCTCACGGACCTTGCTGTGGCCGACGTCGAAGACGAGCTGTGCGAACGGCACGTTGATGGACTTCTCCATCGCCTCGTTGAGGGTCACGTACCCGTAGGGGTAGGTGCTCTCGTTCTTCTGCTTGAACGGCTTGCCCGCAGCGTCCCGCAGCGGCTTGCCGTCACGGTTGTTGATCACGGTCAGGTCGTTGGCGTTGTACTTGCTGTCGGCCGAGATGCCATCACCGTGCGAGTTCTGGGTGCCGTACCGCATCGCCGCCGCCAGCACGTACGGCTTCCAGGTCGAACCGACCGGGACGCCGAGCGTGTCGGCGTTGTTGCTGAAGTACTTCTTGTCCATGCCCGGACCGCCGTACAGGGCCACGATCGCCCCGGTCTTCACGTCCACGGAGGCGGCGCCGAACTGGACGAAGGTGTCGTACTCGGGCCGGGCCTTCTCGTCGAGGAAGTCGTTGCGGGTGTCCTCGACGGCCTTGACCAGGGCGTCCACCCTGGGCTTCTGGAAGGTGGTCTTGATCTGGTAGCCACCGCGGGCCATCTCTTCGGCCGTGAGGCCCGTGACCTTCATCACGTACTTCTTGGCCGTGTCGACCAGGTAGCCGGTCTGTCCGGACAGGCTGCGGGCCTGCTCGGAGTCGACGATCTTCGGGAACTCCGCGAACTGGTCCCGCTCGGCCTTCTGCATGCGGCCCACCGCGACCTCGCGGTCCAGGACCCAGGCCCAGCGCTCCTTGGCCCGCTCGGTGTTCTTCTCGGGGGTGGCCGCCGTGCCGACGCCGCCGTCCGGGTTGTAGAGGTTGGGGCCCTTGAGAACGGAGGCCAGGAAGGCGCTCTCCGAGGGGGTGAGGTCCTTGCAGTCCTTGCCGAAGTAGGCCCGCGCGGCCGCCTGGATGCCGTAGGCGTCCCGGCCGTAGTAGGCGGTGTTCAGGTAGCCGGCGAGGATCGTGTCCTTCTCCTCGGACACGCCCAGCTTTATCGAGATGAAGAGCTCGGTGACCTTCCGCTTCAGCGTCTGGTCGGAGTCCAGGTACGTGTTCTTCACGTACTGCTGGGTGATGGTCGAGCCGCCCTGGGTGGAGCCGCCCTTGGCCATGTTCCACACGGCGCGGGCGATGCCCATCGGGTCGACGCCCTTGTCCGTCTCGAAGGACTCGTTCTCCGCGGCGATCACGGCGTTCTGCATCGACTTGGGGATCTTGTCGATGGGCACGATCTGGCGGTTCATCGAACCGCCGGTGGCCACCATCTGGGTGCCGTCGGCCCAGAAGAAGACGTTGTTCTGGGCCTGGGCAGCCTTGTTCGGGTCGGGCGTGTTCACCGACGCGATGCCGATGCCCGCCCCCGCCGTGATGACGGCGAAGAAGCCGAGCGCCGTACCGCAGACCAGCTTCCAGGACGGTACGAACCGCTGCCAGCCGTCCTTGTCGGACCGCGGGTAGTTGATCAGCCTCTTGTCCGGGCGGCCGGCGCCGGCCCCCGCGGCGCCGCGGCCGCGCCCCGAGGATCCACGGGGGGCGGCTCGGCGCGCGCCGGCACGGCCGCCCTGGCCGGGCGGCTCTGCGTACGGTCCGCTGGGCGACGCGGTGGGGACGTCGCGTGCGGGCCCTGCGCCCCGGCCGGGGCGCTGCTGGGCGGCCCGACGGGCCGCGGCACGTCCGCCTCCCTCGGGCTGCGGCGGTTTGCGGCGGTGCTCGCTCATCGAACGACTACTCCTCGGGCAGGCGAGTGGCCTGGAAGCGGCAGGTGAATTCCGGTTCCCCCGTTGTCATGGCCCACAGACTACGCACGCTCAAAACCCGAACAGTGCCGAAGTTCACCCCAAATCAGGCAACTCGCTTGGTACGAATTAGTGATGTGACGCCGGTCACCACCCCACCCCTTGTCGCCGAGGGCGCCCCGTTCTATCGTCTGGATGTATCGAGCCGATACATCAGCTCGGTATAAAACTCAGGGGCGAAGGAGAGGCAGGCGGATGAGCAGGCGCTCAGGCATCCTCGAATTCGCCGTCCTCGGCCTGCTTCGCGAATCCCCCATGCACGGGTACGAGCTCCGCAAGCGGCTCAACACCTCGCTGGGGGTGTTCCGGGCGTTCAGCTACGGCACGCTCTATCCCTGCCTCAAGACGTTGGTCGCCAACGGCTGGTTGATCGAAGAACCGGGCAACGCCCCGGAAGACGCTCTCGCCACTTCACTCGCAGGGCGCCGCGCCAAGATCGTCTACCGGTTGACGGCGGCGGGTAAGGAGCACTTCGAGGAGCTCCTGTCCCACACGGGCCCCGATGCCTGGGAGGACGAGTCCTTCGCCGCGCGCTTCGCCTTCTTCGGTCAGACCGAGCGGGAAGTGCGCATGCGGGTCCTGGAGGGCCGCCGCAGCCGGCTGGAGGAGCGCCTGGAGAAGATGCGCGCCTCGCTCGCCCGTACGCGGGAGCGGCTCGACGACTACACGCTTGAGCTGCAGCGGCACGGCATGGAATCCGTGGAGCGCGAAGTGCGCTGGCTGAACGAGCTCATCGAGAGCGAGCGGGCGGGACGGGATCGGAGACGACCCGGTCCGCCCGACGAAACTGCAAAGTGAGGTCTGCATCTCGCAGGCCTCGTCCAAGAACGAACAGGGAGCAACCGGAATGGGTTCGGTTCGCGTAGCCATCGTCGGCGTGGGCAACTGCGCCGCCTCGCTGGTGCAGGGCGTCGAGTACTACAAGGACGCCGACCCGGCGGCCAAGGTCCCCGGTCTGATGCACGTCCAGTTCGGCGACTACCACGTGGGTGACGTCGAGTTCGTCGCCGCGTTCGACGTCGACGCGAAGAAGGTCGGCCTCGACCTCTCGGACGCCATCGGCGCCAGCGAGAACAACACCATCAAGATCTGCGACGTCCCCAACGCGGGCGTGACCGTGCAGCGCGGCCACACCCTGGACGGCCTGGGCAAGTACTACCGCATGACGATCGAGGAGTCCGCCGAGACCCCGGTCGACGTGGTCCAGGTCCTCAAGGACCGCGAGGTCGACGTTCTGGTCTGCTACCTGCCCGTCGGTTCCGAGGACGCGGCGAAGTTCTACGCCCAGTGCGCCATCGACGCCAAGGTCGCCTTCGTCAACGCCCTCCCGGTCTTCATCGCCGGCACCAAGGAGTGGGCCGACAAGTTCACCGAGGCCGGTGTCCCGATCGTCGGCGACGACATCAAGTCGCAGGTCGGCGCCACCATCACGCACCGCGTGATGGCGAAGCTGTTCGAAGACCGCGGTGTCCGTCTTGAGCGCACCATGCAGCTCAACGTCGGCGGCAACATGGACTTCAAGAACATGCTGGAGCGCGACCGCCTGGAGTCGAAGAAGATCTCCAAGACGCAGGCCGTCACCTCGCAGATCCCCGACCGTGAGCTCGGCGAGAAGAACGTCCACATCGGCCCGTCCGACTACGTGGCGTGGCTCGACGACCGCAAGTGGGCCTACGTCCGCCTCGAAGGCCGCGCCTTCGGCGACGTCCCGCTGAACCTTGAGTACAAGCTTGAGGTGTGGGACTCCCCGAACTCCGCCGGTGTCATCATCGACGCCCTGCGCGCCGCGAAGATCGCCAAGGACCGCGGCATCGGTGGCCCGATCCTGTCGGCTTCGAGCTACTTCATGAAGTCCCCGCCGGTGCAGTACTTCGACGACGTGGCCCTGGCCAACGTCGAGAAGTTCATCAAGGGCGAGGTCGAGCGCTAAGTCGGATCCCACGGGTCTTCGGACACCTGGTCTTCGACTGTTCTTCCGCGGAGGGTCCCCGGGCAATGTGCCCGGGGACCCTCCGCGTATGTGACCCTTGCCCTCATGCCCGTCGTACGTGATCTGCGCGTACTCCTGCGCCTGAGGGACTTCCGCAACCTGCTCGCCGTACGGCTGCTCTCCCAGGCCGCCGACGGCGTGTACCAGGTGGCGCTCGCCACGTACGTGGTGTTCTCCCCCGAGAAGCAGACCTCTCCCGCGGCCATCGCCTCGGCCATGGCGGTCCTGCTGCTGCCCTACTCGGTGATCGGCCCCTTCGCCGGAGTGCTGCTCGACCGTTGGCGACGGCGCCAGGTCTTCCTCTACGGCAACCTGCTGCGGGCCGTCCTCGCCTGCGTCACCGCCGTGCTGATCGTCGTGCACGTCCCCGACTGGCTCTTCTACGCCTCGGCCCTGTCGGTCACCGCCGTCAACCGCTTCGTCCTGGCCGGGCTCGCCGCGTCCCTGCCCCGGGTCGTCGCCTCCGGCCAACTGGTCACGGCCAACTCGCTCTCGCCCACGGCCGGGACGCTCGCGGCGGTCGCCGGCGGAGGGCTGGCCTTCCTCGTCCGGCTGCTGGTCTCCGACTCGAACACGCTGGTCGTGCTGCTCGGCGCCGGGCTCTACCTGTGCGCGGCCCTGGTCTCGCTGCGCCTGGCCGTGGGACTGCTCGGCCCGGACCATCCCACCGGAGCGGTCCACCCCTCGGTCGCCCAGGGGATAGCCCTGACCGTCCGGGGCATGGCCGCAGGGCTGCGGCACCTGGCCTCGCGGCGCGAGGCGGCCCAGACGCTGACCGCCATGACCCTGATGCGCTTCTGCTACGGGGCCCTGTTCGTGACGCTGCTCATGCTCTGCCGGTACGCCTGGTCGGACAGCGAGTCCGCCGGCCTCGCCCTGCTGGGCATCGCGGTCGGAGTCTCCGGGGCGGGGTTCTTCGCCGCCGCCGTGATCACCCCCTGGCTGGTGGGCCGGCTGGGAACCCGCGGCTGGATCACGGCCTGCTCCGGCGGCGCGGCCGTCCTGGTGCCCCCGCTCGGCCTGTTCTTCGCACCGGGACCGATGCTGGTCGCGGCCTTCCTGCTGGGCCTCGCCACCCAGGGCGCCAAAATCTCCACCGACACGGCCATCCAGTCCCATGTGGACGACGACTTCCGCGGCCGGGTGTTCTCCGTCTACGACGTGCTCTTCAACATCGCGTTCGTGAGTGCGGCCGCCGTGGCCGCCCTGATGCTCCCGCCGGACGGGCGTTCCGTCACGCTGATCCTGAGCGTGGCCGTCCTCTACGCGGTGACCGCGCTCTACCTGAAGCGGCAGGGACCCCGCTCCTGCGGCGTCTGACACGTCGGCGGGGGGGGTGGTTTTGGTTTTAAATTAAGCACCCCGCCCCCAGGGGGTGGAGGTGCGCGCCCCCCCAAGAGTTTTGGGGGGGGCCCGCGGGCGCCCGGCCCGC